>DATLPS010000025.1:0-44710 GCA_035535575.1 Candidatus Limnocylindria bacterium | reverse complement strand
CGAAGCTTACGACTGTCGGACAATGGTATTGGGGTGGCGCTGTGGAAGTTGCTGGTGAATTTCCTGATTTATCGAAGAAACTTGCGTTTGAGCCCTACCTGAAATTACCGAGGCGAATTCCGGAGGCGCAGTTTGAACTGGCAATGAACATCGCTGCAGATGATCCCGAACGAGAACGGCTACTGCGAGTCGGCTGGAAAATTGTCGATCCTCACCGGGTTGCGCGCACCGCGAGCGCGTACCGCCGCTATCTGGCTAGCGCTCTCGCTGAATTCACCGCTATCAAGGGTGTCGACGTAGCATGGCGCACCGGTTGGATCAGCGATCGGGCCGCGGCATTTCTTGCCCTTGGCCGACCAGTGATCACGGAAGACACCGGCGCCGGACGTTACCTACCGGCGAAGGGTGGATTCAGTTTTGTCCGAAACGCCGGTGATGCCGAGTCTGCTGTAAAAGAAGTGCTCTGCGATTGGGCGCAGTTGTCCAGACAGGCGCGCGATTGTGCCGCGGAAGTCTTTGATTCGAAAAAAAATCTCAAAGCAATTCTTGGTCTTTAACCGGCAGCCGAGACGCCTGCCGGCGTTACATGACTGTTATGAAAAGCCGATCGATTTGCCATTGCAAAACGATTTTCGGGTGATACTCGTTGTGCCGTTATGGCTGACTTAATCAAAGCTGCGGACCTGAAAGACCGCATGAAAAAGGTCCCGGAATGGGAGCTAGAGAAGAAACATATCGAGCGCACTTTCGAGTTCGATGATTTTGCTGATGCAATCGATTTCGTGAATGCTGTCGCCGAAGTCGCGGAGGATGAAGAGCACCACCCCGATATCGATATTCGCTACAACAAGGTGCGCTTGGTTCTCTCAACGCATAGCAAAGGCGGCGTGACCGAGCTTGATTTTGGTCTAGCTGAACGAATCGATACGCTGGCGGAATAGAAAGACTGATTAGTGATCGGGGATCAGTTCTGCCGGTCGATTTTCTTGCTGTGTCGCCGTCAGCTCGACAGACGTCCTTCGTCAGCGTCGATAAACTGGAACGCCGTCTGGATGTCTGATCTTTCGGACATGTCAGCTTCTGCTTTGCGGCGCTTGAGTATTTCAGACACTTCGTCGTTCCAACCGCGCTTCCGCATGAATTCGTTCCAAACATATATGTCGTCTTCGGACGGTCTGCGGCCGACGCCGAAGCACCACTCCAAAATCTCCTCATCAGTACTATCCTTTTTTACGCGCTCGACTAACTGATCGTAGTTGATGCCGAGAAATTTCAGACACTTTTCGTCGAAGCCCTTTCCAAGATTCGCATGATAGTCTGGAGGTAGCTCGCGTTTAGCGTGCAGCCGAATTTTGTCCAGCATTCGGCCGAAATAAAAGAGGCCACCCACTTTTTCAAAAGGACTGCGAAGAGCAATTTTGGCCATCGGATGAAGTTTGAGCCTTCTCCTCTATGGTTCAAGTCGGCGAAGATAATCGCTCACCTCAATCCTCTCCCTTTGCAAAAGGGAGAGGTGGCTTTCTTGCATTGCTGAGTTGAATTGGCTGCCAGTTTGGCAGAAGGGGCAAAACGTTAGCGTTCTGTCGTCCCGGGAGTGTAGGATTCACCTCTCCCCATTGTTTGGGGAGAGGATGAAGGTGAGGGGAAGTTCCTTTTTCGTTTAGCCAAAATGCGATTCGATGCGTAATTGCCTGCAATGGATCGGGTCGTTGGAATCGAAACCGAATACGGCTGTCTTCTGAGTGAAGACGAACCGCACGTCAATTCCGAGCTGTGGCCGGCAAAGGTTAAGAATTATCTCTTTCGAAAGGCGGATGCCGGCACGATCGATTTGCATTATCGCGATTACGAGGAACCGCCGGGAAATGGAGGATTTCTCCTCAATGGCGGACGTCTCTACCTCGACATGGGACACATCGAATACGCGTCGCCAGAGTGTTTACATCTGCACGATCTTGTGACCTATGAACTAGCCGGCGACAACCTGCTTCAATCTTCCCTGGTTGCACTTGGCGCGGCGGATCGTGTGTCGTTCATCAAGAACAACGTTGATCATCACACTGGAGCAACGTTTGGCTGCCACGAGAATTATCTGATGAAAAGGGAGGCGCAGTTCACGCCTCCAATTCTCGGAACGCTGCTGACGTTTCTAGCGACGCGCCAGATTTTTACTGGCTCGGGGCGAGTCGGTCAATCGAATCCGCTCGCGTTCGATTTCGAGCCGCCGCAATCGGAAGCCCAGGTCAATTTTCAGCTCAGTCAGCGCGCGGATCACATTGTGAACGACATTTACCAATGGGTGCAATTTAATCGCGCCATTATCAATGCGCGCGACGAGCCGCTGGCTGATTACCGAAAATATCGCCGGCTGCATTTGCTCATTGGCGATTCGAACATGAGCCCGTATGCCAATGCGCTAAAAATCGGGACGACTGCCTGCGTCCTGTCATTACTGGAGGAAGGCCGTTTGCCGCGCAATCTTGTCCTAGCCGACGCGGTGCAGAGCACGCGTGACATCTCTCGCGATCCCACTCAGCGATGGGTGGTACGTCTTGAGAACGGGAAAACGATCGGCGCGCTCGACGTGCAGTGGGAATTCCACCAGGTAGCGCAGAAGTACCTGCACAATAGCAGCGCGGAAACCAATTGGTTACTGGAAAACTGGGGATTCGTTCTTGAAGCAATCCCACATAATCGCCAGGCGCTTATTGGCGGCGTTGATTGGATTACAAAGAAATGGTTACTGGAAGCATTTGTCGAATCCGAAGGTTTAAGCTGGGACGATCCATGGCTGCAAAGCATCGATCTCGAATATCACAATATCGATCCGCGCCGTGGATTGTTCTTTGGCGTGACGCCTGGAAAACGAATCGCGGAGTGGAACAACAGCGTACGGCGTCCCAGCGCAACACGCATTCCTCCAGCTAATACGCGCGCATCAGGTCGTGCGCGGGCAGTCGCTTTTTTTCAGAGCTGCAATTTTCCCTATGTTATTAACTGGGACTCCATCGCTTGCGACAGCCGCGACTTTCTGGTGATGGGAAACCCATTCGAAACCTACAATGAGGAAGTCGAACGTTTTTTAGCAAAACCGCGTGTGATAAATGCCGATAGCGATTGCGCTAATCATTAAGAGCCAGAGAAGTGAGGCGCCGGTCGCGGCGACTGGTCACTGCAGCCTTTGCAGGGAGGAAATACCGTAGTTTTCTTGCAGCTCCGGCGCTTCGGCGGCCACTTGTGCCGCGTCGAGCTCGATCTGTTTTGGATCTTCTTCGGTCTCGATCTTAATGAAACCCTGGATTGGTTGTTTTACGGCCTCGGCCAAATCGTCCAGCGATTTGATTTCTTTGCCGTTCACTTTCGTCACCGTTAGATACGCAAGATCATCGTAGCCGATTGTGCTGTTGGCCGGGAGGACCTGGCTGAGAATCACGACGCGCCGGTTCCGTTCGGGAAAGAACTCGGATTGGAAATGGTCTAGATAAACCAAACGCTGGGGAGCTTCTCGTTGCCAGTTCGGTCCCCATTCCTTGAGATATTGACGGGAAAGCTCCTGAAAGATCAAGCCGCCGAGGACGTAATAGCGCGGAGGCTGATCGAGATTATACGGTGGGCTCACGTAGTCTTTCGCATCGCGATGTTCAAGAGTTACATTTACCTGCATCGGCTTGCCATTGCGCTGAATGTGGAGAGGGACAACATCTCCGGCGTAAGCGTGCGCTGTCAGCAGATTGGTGAACTCGATTTTGCCAAAGAGCGGGTCCACATAGTTGCCATTCTGGTCAATCTCATTATTCCCGATTGCTGTCACGATATCGCCAACTTGGAGTCCGGCCTTCATTGCCGGCGTGCCTGCTTCCACATTCGTGACATAAACGCCCGCGTTTTTTCCTGTTTCTCCGGCGAACTCACGCAGTTGCGGATCGCGGGTCGAAAAAAATGAAAATCCAGCGGAGGGAAAACCACGATAATTCTGGCTTTCGGCTTCCTTTAGAAAATGTGTGATAACTGGCGCGGGGATCGCGTCCAGCAGTTGAGATCGCGAGTCGTAACGGAGTAGCAATCCGGCCAGCTTATTGTTTTTAACCAGGGGAACCGTGTAACTGTTCTCCCGATATTGCATCGGGATACTGACGCGGTATGTGAGGAATTCCCCGATGTCGATGGGGTAAGGCATCATTTGCACCGTTGTCACCAACCCTTCGGTAGCGAGCAAGGCGCCGCTTGGTTCCAATTGCCATGCGGCGAGCCGGTCACCAACCACCGTATCAGGTGATATTTCCAGCGGCGTAATACCGTTGAGGAATGTTTTCTCTGTTGGTTCAAGAAGTGCCAGGTTGGCCTCGTAATCAATCACCTGCACGTTAGCCGCCGTCTTTTCACCCGATTCCGCGCGCTCGAGTTCGACATAGTTTTGGTTTGCAACCAGGTCGGCAGTGACAAGAACACGGCCTTTGGACAACACCGCTCCAAGCGCTCGTTTTGAAAACGGCGCCTTCTTTTGCCAGGGCCGAAAATAATCATACGACTGGCCGGTGACATTTACGCGAACGAGCGCCAGCTGTTTTTGCTTGGCTGCCGTAGGCGCAATAGCGGATTCTTTTTTAGCCAGGGTGCCACTGACTCCGACAAGTATGATGCCGAAAGTAATAAAAGAGTGTCTTAGCATTCTAAGTTTTGTTCGCTTGTTTCGGGGCGTCTGATGCCGGTCGCTCCTCGAGATTTTGCTCTTTCGCTACATTGTAACGCGTCTTGATGCGTTCGCGCGCACTCTCGATCTTATTACGATCAAGCACTAGCGGAGGTCCGTCACCGATCATGCGAATGACCAGCCGTTCGGGCGCTTCAGCAAAAGCCTTTGCCAATTCGTCGAGAGTTCGAATTTTCTTGCCGTTTATTTCATCCACGATTGCACCGCGGTAGGGCGCCAGATAGCTATTAATTGGATCCGGCAAAATGTTAGCCAGCACAATCACGTCAGGATGCTGCAAATAAATTTGCTCCAGAATGAAATATTCGAAGAAATGACGAAGGCGCAGATCAGATGACCGATATGCTTCCAGCATGTCCAAGCTCAGGGGTTGAAAAAGCAAACCGCCATAAAGGACATAGCGCGGTCGCACGTCGTAGCTGTGGCCCTGAATCGAGTACGGCCAGGGCTTGTACAAGTTAATCGTCACCTTCGTGGGCTGCTTGTCGCGCAAGATGTCGAACTTGACGGAATCACCCTTGAACTTTCGTTCGACGACCTCCTCGAACTGGGCGCGCTCGCCTTCCAGTTCGACACTAGCATCGCTCGCGATGGGGTGACCATCGACCGCAAGAAGCACGTCACCCGACCGTAGAATTCCATCCGACGGCCCAGCCGCGACCACAGAGCTCACCAGCACCCCGCGATCGTCATCTTTTAATCCGAGAAACTTTCTTTGCGCTGGATTTTGTAATTTCGCATAGGTGATTGCGAGATCGGGGTATTCGTCATAATGGCCGTTGCTGATGTCCTTTAGAAACCTGTTGATGACCGGTGTGGGAATCATGTAGGCGACCCCTTGCGCGACATCGCCGCTGTAGCCTTGAAATGCGACGCCGACGACTTTGCCGTCCTGCATCACCGGACCACCGCTGTTGCCCGGGTTGATCTGCGCACTGATCTGGATCGCCAGATGCTGATCAACCGACGAATGTGTATAGAGCTGGAAATCAATTCGCGACACGATTCCAGTTGTAACCGACATCCGTTCGCCGCCGATTGGATAACCATAGGCCGAGACGGTGGACTCCAGCGTAGGAATTCCGCCAAATTTCAGCGGAATCATGTTTTTGAAAAAATCCGGAGCAGACACGGTGATGAGTGCCAGATCGCAGTCATTCGCGATGAATTGGACCGTCGCCGGATATTTGTTTGGATCACCGTCGCGTTCGACCGTTACGTAGCGGCTATTGGCAACCACGTGCGCGTTTGTCATAATGCGATTGCCACTTACGACAAAGCCGGCGCCCACCCCGCGCTGGAGCGCTCCTGCATTCCACGGCGCCCTGTAGTCAGGCTCGACAGAAGTCGCTGTGATTCGCACAAGACTTTTCTGAACTGGGCCGTTTGGTTTTGGCGGGACAATCGGAACTGGAACCGGAACGATTGCTTGCCCAGGTGGACTCGATCTTGATGGCCCCGGCTGCTCCCCTGGAACTTGGGGTTCAACAGGGGGAAGCGCTGGCGTGCTTTGCTGTCCCTCTAAAATCGGCGAGAGCAGCAAAACAACAGAAATAGTAACAAAGACAGGTTTCATTAACAGAAGGGTTGGAAACTTTAAACAGCGTAATCGAAAATCAAGATGCGGATGCGAATTTCCAACTGGCCTTTGGCGACATACTGACATGCCACATGCGTCATGCGTTCAAATTCATTGAGTGCGGGAAAACACTTGGCGAAGCCGCCGTGGACAACTAAAAATCATTGCTTGCAGCTTTCAAAGCAATCGCCTGCAGTTCACCTCAAGATCAGCTCAAATTTCGGCGCGATCGAGAATCGATTTAAGCACGTTTTCTGCTTCGAAGAATTCGCGGGCAATATCATAAGCAGCTCGGGAATGCTTCGCGTAATCGCGATTGATTTGTTTCGCTGCGTCAACAATCTCATCAACAGACCGAAAGGATAAGAGGCCTGCTTTCCCGCCGCAAATCTTGGTGAAACCCGTTTCCTGGGTAATAACTGGGCGACCCGCTGCCAGATAGCACGCGCTGCGGTCGCTGAACCACCCGGTGTTGAGCCGCACGTATTGGTCCTTAGCTACGGTGAACTCGCCTTTGGAGCGTTGGATGTAATCGCGATACAGCCAGTAATCAACGCTCATTTGCAGCGGACACCGCAGTCGCCAACCGTTTCGTTCAAATCTTCTACGGGTTGCGTCGTCGTCGATGTTTGTCGCTAATTCAAATGTTTCGCCGGCTTTGGCTGGCGCGGCAACGAATCGAAGAAATTCGCGCGACTTGCTCCAGAGATATTTCTCACGGCGCCACCAAATATCTTTTAAGCCGCTCGTGGACCAGTTTGCTACTGACGTGAACATTGCAGCACCTGCAGGAGTTCGCTCTGTTTTCCACAAGTCGGTCACCACCGGTTGGCGGGTTGGAAGCCACCTGAATCCATGCCTTGGAACTGGAAAACTTTTCGTCCCGATATTTTCGCCAAATGTAAAAAGCGCGCGATGCCGGCGCAGATATTGGATTGTGGATTTTACTTTCTTGTCGATTTTGATTTGCTCGACGCCGGGATCGCTCTCGATGTAAAGAATTCGATCGGAGACGAGCAAGTCGTCATTAAATTCTTGCGTCCCGCAAACGTTCAGGATCGCGTCAGCCTCACGATACAGCTGTCGGATTTTTTGTAATGGCAGGCCCGCCGTCGGATTGCCTGGCAGATAGCGTGCGCAAAATGCCCACCGAGTCTTGAACCCGAATTCTCGCGACAGCCGGCTTAGAAGGCGAGCCGCATAATCGAACTCGTTGGTAACTTCGAAGGTTTCCGGGTTGTACGGGAGACGCGCGGAGTCTTCGATGTAATAAACATCGTGCCCGAGGCGCTGCAGACCGACGACGTAATGAACATGCTGCCAGATCACGCCTGCGATCGGCATCGATCCCATAAAGCCCATGACGACGATGCGTTTGCGTTTCATATCCGAGGACGTGATCAGTGAACAGTCAACGGGGTGCGCGTCGGCAATGCATCTGTCTGATCACCGATCACAATTGCCGGACCACAACGGCTGGATTGCCCGCAACGACTGTATTCGGCTCAACGCTCTTTGTGACCACTGAGCCCGCGGCGACAACTGAGTTTTCACCGATCGTGACACCTTTCAAAATTACGGCATTCATTCCGATCCAGACGTTGTCGAAAATTTTAACAGGAACGGTTTTCAATTTAGGACGGGCGGGGCGGCTCTTGAAATAGGGAGCAAGAGCTTGTGCGTCGATCAGGCGCTGTGCGGGCGCAAGAGGATGAAAATCGGAATCGGCGACACCGACGTTCCACGAAACAAGACAATGCGATCCAATTTCGATTTTCTCCTCCGCCATAATGAGTGCGCCGTTGAGCAGGGTGAAATCACCGATCGTGCAATGGCCATTCTCGCCGATCGCGAATGAGCAGCCCGCATAACATGACACGTGCTTGCCGATGATTACTGCGTGCGGTTGTTTGCTGCGGAGCTTGCGAAAGATTTGGGCGGTCTCGCAATAAAATCCCACGCCAAACTCCACGTTGGCCGGAACTGGCTCTGGCCACCAATCGCCTTCGACGTGTCGGTCTTCCCTAACGTTGCTCACGGGGAAAATTTCCCGAACTGTAAAGTTTTGCGTAAACGCCCCCGCGCGCGACGAGTTCCGCGCCGCGGCCTTGTTCCACGATATTGCCGTTTTGGAGCACGATGATTTGATCAAGATTATGAATCGTCGCCAGGCGATGTGTTGCGATCAACGTCGTCCGGCCGCGCATTAATTCCTTGATCGTTTCCATAATCGCAGATTCGGTGCTCGGATCGAGCGCCGAAGTCGGTTCGTCAAGTAACAGGATTGGCGCGTTTTTCAGAAATGCTCGTGCGATTCCAATGCGCTGTCGCTGACCGACACTAAGATGTCCTCCCCTTTCGCCGACAAGGCTGTCGTATTCCTGAGGCATCTGCCGAATAAACTCGTCGGCCTGTGCCCGACGCGCCGCCTCAATAATTTCATCGTCGGTCGCGGCCGGTCGGCCATACGCGATGTTTTCTCGAACCGTTGTCGAGAACAGCAACGTGTCCTGCAGCACAATCGCGATCTGTGCCCGCAAGCTTTTCTTTGTGATCTGGCGAATATCGCAGCCATCAATTGTGATTGAACCTGATGTCGGATCGTAAAAACGTGGCACGAGGCTGAGCAGTGTGCTCTTGCCGGCCCCGGTGCCACCAACAAGCCCAACGATTTGATTTGGTTCGATGCAAAGATCGATGTCCCGCAAGATGCATCGATCTGGCCTGTAGCCGAAACTTACTGCTTCGAATGCAATTGCCCCTCGAGCGGATGAAATGGCAACAGCGGCTGGGGAATCAACCACGTCGTCCTCTCGATCCAGGACTTCGAAGCATCGTTTCGCACCTGCAGTGGCGCCTTCCATTGCCCAGGCTGTGTATGTTAGCGATTCGAGTGGTTGGTAGAGCATCAGGAGATATGCGCTGAAAACCAGAAGTGAGCCGAGTGTGAGCGTACCCGCCAGAACATGGAGTGTGCCGATGTAATACATCACCGCTGTGCCGACTACCATTAGCGTGCTGATTACAAGCGCGCTGTTCACGTTGGTCAAAGTCAGCCGCAAGTTGGCTTGTAAGCTCTGGCGTGCTTGTTGCTGAAACTGGCGGACTTCAAACTCCTCGCGCCCGAACGCGTGCACCATCCGGATCGAACTCAGTCCTTCCTGCGCTTGAACCAGAACAGCGCTCTCCTGTTCCTGAATCGACGTCGATTCACGGCGGATTCGATGAGCGAACAGATAGATCGTCGCGACAATCGCCGGAATGATGGCCAGCGAAAGCAATGTTAACTGCCAATCGAGCCGCACCATAATCGCGAACGTGCCAATGAGTGTGACGACCGAGCTGAACACGCCGGTTAGACCTTTATTGTAAATCGTTTGAATGGCCTGCGAATCGTAAGCGACGCGAAAGCTGGAATCGGCCGATCGGCGCGCGTCGTGAAATTTCAGTGAAAGCCGTTGAAGGTGCGAATACAAATCGGTGCGCAGCTTAAGCAACGCCTGTAGCCCGATTTTTACGAACAAATAACTCGTGATCCAATTGATGATTCCCCAAAGGAGCTGGATACCGATTAGCGTTAGACACAGCAGCAGAACCCACTTGCGCCAGTCTGCGCGGATCGCTGATCCTGCACGCAGAAAGTCGTCAACGATGACCTTGAATGGCCACGGCTTGAGCAGGTTCAGGCCTGTCCCGATAATCGCCAGGCACAATCCGAAGATCGTTTGCCCCAAGAACGGCCGGTAGTAGCGGAGAACGCGCCGATAAATCGACATTTGGCTTTCGAATTGCGGATTGCGGATTTTAGACTGAACTAAGGCGAATTCATTCGGCTCGAATCGAGAGATTCCCTTGACGGAGCTTGCCCTGAGGGTAGTCGAAGGGCTCGGAATGACAATATGCATCATCTACTGCAAATCTGGTTCGGCTGGGTTCAGGAATGGGGTTATCCTGGCATCATCCTCCTCATGGCAATGGAAAGTTCCATCTTTCCCGTGCCGAGTGAGATTGTCATTCCGCCGGCGGCGTTTCTTGCCACGCAGGGAAGATTTAATGTGTGGGGAGTGATCGCCGCGGGCACGTTTGGCTCGTGGCTGGGGGCGAGCATGACTTACTGGGTCTCACGTTGGCTGGGGCGCATCGTCATCGTGAAATGGGGCCGCCTTTTCATGATCAGCGAAGCGAAATTAATACGGGCCGAGCAGTGGCTCGCCCGTTACGAAGCCGGTGGAATCTTTTTTGCGCGGCTGCTCCCGGTTGTCCGCCATCTGATCTCGATTCCCGCAGGCATCGTTCGGATGAACTTCACCACTTTCAGTATAATGACGATTGTCGGCTCGGCTCTGTGGTGTGGGGTGCTGGCCTGGTTTGGACAAACGGTAATCACGCCCGAGATGTTGCGGGATCCGGCGGGAATGGCCCTGGCATTGAAAGCGAAATCGCATCTCATCGTCGCAGCCGTGCTGGTGTTGTGCGTTCTGTATTTCGTCGTGATGCGGCTGACCAAGCCCCGTTTCGGCGCGTAAACACGGCAAGGAGAGCCGGGTTCCAGACCGTCGTGCCCCCCTCAGATGGCCGAGAAGCCGTCTCTCCTTGGTGGCGCCGCCGAACTAAAACTTGCCCCCTGCCGGTAAGAGCGCGCCGAACATTTTTGTGTTTGAAAATTGAACAAAAGTGTCGCTCGGCGGTCAGTTCTAAAGTGCACAAGGAGTGAATAACTGCATGGTATTTATGGAGGAGATATTCGCAATGGGGAATGGCACCGGAACTGCTTTCGGAAGAACTGGTTTCGGAAGAAACGGACGCAATATGAAAAGAAATCGGCAAATTCTAAAGGCGCGCAGCAGGCTTTCGCTGGGTGATCTCATCCTGGCAGTGAGTTCCTGCACTAACAGCAGCAGGGAGACGGTAGCAACGGTCGCCGATCTTCTTGCCAGCGGTCGGGTGCGGTTGCACGACAACGGGCGTTTCCTGCGCGCTCGCGTCTGTTAGCCTTCCGCGGGTGATCCACCGCGGCACCTCGAATTCGATGGAGGTCGTACTGTAGTTATCCGCTGTCGTCAGCGGCCTTTCGTTTTCATGCCAACGGGTCGAGGCTGAGGCAGCGACCGCATCAACAAAACACTTTTCGCGTAAGTCGGTCGCTTTTATCTTAACGCAGTGATCGACCGTTATTCCCGGCCAGAAATGAGCAAAATCTGGTCGGACGAACGCAAGTTCCAGATCTGGCTGGAGATTGAGGTGCTGGCCTGCGAGGCGATGGCGGACCTTTGCCAGATTCCAAAGGAGGACGCTGCGGAAATTCGGAAGCAGGCGCGATTTTCAATCCCTAAGATCTTGGAGATCGAACAGCGCACGAACCACGACGTCATCGCGTTTCTCGAGAACGTAGCTGAATCGGTCGGCCCGGCATCGCGCTGGATCCATCAGGGTTTGACGTCATCGGATCTATTGGATACGACTCTCGCCGCCCAGCTGACGGAGTCGTGCAAAATTCTCCTCGACGATTTGGATTCACTGCGAACGGCAATCGCCAAACAGGCGCGCCGGTTCAAAATGACCCCCATGATCGGGCGCAGCCACGGTGTGCATGCCGAGCCGATCACATTCGGCCTTAAGCTCGCGCTGATGTATGACGAATTCGGGCGCTCCGAGGAGCGGCTCACGCAAACACGCGAGCGCATCCGCGTCGGCAAAATAAGCGGAGCAGTTGGCACACACGCGCACATCGATCCAGAAGTTGAACGCACGGTCTGCGAGAAGCTGGGACTAAAACCGGCAACGCTTTCGACCCAGATCGTGCAGCGCGATCGCCACGCGGAATTCATGACTACGCTCGCCGTGATTGCCTCCAGCATCGATCGTTGGGCAACAGAGTTTCGTCATCTGCAGCGCACCGAAGTTCTCGAAGTGGAAGAATTCTTCGGGGAAGGACAGAAAGGCAGTTCGGCCATGCCGCACAAGCGCAACCCGATCACAAGCGAGCGTTTGAGTGGTCTAGCGCGTGTGATTCGCGGGAACGCGGTGGTTGCGTTGGAGAACGTGGCGCTATGGCACGAGCGCGATATCAGTCACTCGAGCGCCGAGCGAATCATTCTGCCGGACTCATGCATACTGCTTGATTATATGCTCGCGAAATTGCGAGACATCGTCGAAAAATTGCAGGTTTATCCGGAGCGAATGGCGCAAAACCTCGCTCTGACGAAGGGCCTGTATTTCAGCCAATCGATCTTGCTCGCACTTACACGGGCGGGCGCGCAGCGGAAGAGCGCGTACGAAGCCGTGCAACGCGCCGCGATGAAAACCTGGAAGGGCGAGGGGACATTTGCCGAAAACGCAAAACGCGAACCGGAAATCGCTTCGAAGCTTTCAGCGTCGGAAGTCGACCGGCTTTGCTCGCTCGACATGCATTTCAAACACGTCGACGCGACATTTAAGGCACTCGGCTTGGACTAAAAATTAGGCAGAGACGCTGCTCGCCGTTTAGCGATAAAGTCGCGGTCTCATGATAGGCTGGGGCATCGCCTCAGGAATCCGAGTGCGCCATCTAACCCAGCGCTGAAAGCGCAATTGAAGAGATCATAGGTTGTTTTCTTCTTCGCTCATCGACGCATCTGCTGAATGCGATTCTCATTCGTAGCGGAGGGCCTCGATCGGATCGAGATTAGCCGCGCGATACGCTGGATATAAACCGAAGCCGATACCGATTGCCGAGCAGACAAGAAGACCGGCAATTGCCCAGCCGAAAGGGAAAATCAGGTCGACTTTGAGCCATGCTGCCAGCAGATCGCCGGCGAC
Organism: Candidatus Limnocylindria bacterium; assembly: GCA_035535575.1. Taxonomy (GTDB): domain Bacteria; phylum Verrucomicrobiota; class Verrucomicrobiia; order Chthoniobacterales; family UBA10450; genus Udaeobacter. Next base: position 31,622 of record DATLPS010000025.1, on the reverse strand, counting down.
GATTCCGAGAATGATTCCCAGCACACCGCCAGCCTCGGAAATGAAAACGGCCTCGGTCAGAAACTGCCGCAAAATATCGCGGCTACGCGCGCCGATCGATTTGCGCACACCAATTTCCTTGGTCCGTTCGGTGACGCTCACCAGCATGATGTTCATGATGCCGATTCCCGCAGCGAGGAGCGCGATGAAACTGATAACAAAGGCGCCGATGCGCACAATGCCCGCGACATTCACGAACGCGCTCTTGAGCGAGTCGTTGGAATAAATCTCAAAATCATTCTCCTGGTTCGCCTGCAAACCGCGCGCGATGCGCATCGCGCTGACGCCTTTGTCGAACACCCGATTGTAGGTGTCGGCCGAAAAGGCCTGCGTCGCGATGTTAACCGTGCGTTTGGCTTCGCCGAAGTCCTCGAAGAACCGCGTGATTGGCATAATGCAAATATCATCCTGACTTTGACCAAACGCGGTTCCCTTTTCAGCGAGCACGCCGACGATGGTGTAGGTGTGACCAGTCATCCGAATAATTTTGCCGATCGGTGTCTCATGCGGAAACAACCGTTTCTCGATCGTCTTTCCGACGACGATGACACGACGTGAAAGATCGACGTCTTCGTCGTTAAGATTGCGGCCGTAACCTAGCGTGAACGCATTCGCCGTTAGGAAACTGCGATTCGATCCCACGACGAGAAGACTCGGGGTCGTTTTCACGCCGTTGTAAACAGCCTGTCCCTTCACTTCGTAGGCGAAACATTTCAGGCAAATCTCGCGCGCCTCGCCCTCCATCAGCCGGTAGTAATGCAACGCCTGCTGGTAAGTGATGTTGCGACGGTTCCGATACTTTTCTCGGACGTCGCCGCTCGCGCTCACGTTCGCCGGATATTTCGCGAATTGAAAAATGTTCGAGCCGAGAAAACTGATCCCGTTTTCGATCGCATATTGCAAGGCACCGATCGCAGTCATGACGGAGATAACCGAGAAGACGCCGATTGTGATCCCGAGCATCGTCAAGCTCGAGCGCAGCTTATTCACGCCGAGCGAACCCAGCGCCATTTTGATCATCTCGCTAAACAACATGTCGATCTTACTCGTATCTCAATGCTGTTACCGGATCGAGGCGCGAGGCCGTCCACGCTGGCGCGAACCCGGAAATAAGTCCGGTCATAACCGAAACGATCATGCTCGCGATCACAAGACCGGCCGAAAAATTAATTGGGAACGATGGAAATGCTTTTCCGATTCCAAAACACATCACGTAGGCAAATGTGAGTCCGATAAATCCGCCCAGGAGACACAGCGCAGTCGATTCGATGAGAAATTGCAACAAGATTGTGCGCCGCCGTGCACCCAGCGCTTTACGTGTCCCAATCTCCTTTGTCCGCTCCTTCACACTCACGAACGTGATGTTCATAATGCCGATTGCGCCGACAAACAATGAAAGCCCGGTGATGAACAATCCCGCGACGGCGATCGAATTCTTTATTGGATCGAGCGTACTTTTGAATGCCTGCTGTTCATTGATTGAGAAGTCGTCTTTCTTTTCCGGTGCCAAACCGCGCACGCGCCGCATCAAACCGGTCAGCTCGTCTTTCGCGTCGGTCAGTTTCGTTTTGTCTTTTACTTTTACGCGGACATCCGATTCCGTGTTCGTGGAAAAGTATTTATTAAATGCGCCCAAGGGCATCGCCACCATCGAATCCCAGCTGAACAAACCAAGGAATGTTCCCTGACGCGTGTTTACGCCGATCACCCTGAAGAGCTGGCCGTTGATCAAAACGGACTTGTTGATCGGACTCTCCGAGGGAAACAACGCATCCGCCACGTCGTAGCCAATCACCACAACGCTGGCGCCGCCGCGCGATTCCATCTCGCTGAAGAAGCGGCCTTCTTTGCAATCGATAGTCGATGTTACGATGAAATCCGAAGTCGTCCCGAGCACGAAGACGTTGTCCACTTGATTGCCGCCGTATTTGATCGAGCGAAACACATTCGAGGTCGGCACAGCGACGATGAGATTCGAGTTCGGCGTTTTCTCAATCATCCGATTGAGCGGCTCGGCGTATTCCGTTTTGATTTTCTTCCGGTCGCGATAATTCCACCAATCGTCCACCGGCTTCCATGGCCATTGCGTTACGTAGAGTACATCATCCCCGAGCACGGCCATGCTCTTATCGAAACCGATGGAGATCCCGCCGATCGCCGTTCCCATTAGCGTCACCGCGACAATCCCAATGATGACGCCGAGCGCGGTGAGAGTTGAGCGCGTCATGTTCGAGCGCATTTGCGCCACCGCGATTTTCCAACTCTCGCCCAGTTCGTAGAGAAAACGTTTCATGTCGATTTTAACCGACGGTAGCCATATCGACCTCCGGAATAAATCCGGCGTGGTCGCTTTCGATCAAACCATCCCGCAAGTGTATGGTGCGCCGCGCATGTGCGGCAATGTCGCGCTCGTGCGTGACGAGAATGATCGTGTTCCCGCGTTGATACAAATCTTCGAATAGTGCCATGATCTCTTCGCCGGTCTTGGAATCGAGGTTGCCAGTCGGTTCGTCAGCCAAAATGATGGAGGGCCTGTTCACAAGCGCACGCGCGACAGCCACGCGCTGGCGCTGACCGCCCGAGAGCTCGTTAGGCTTATGATGAATCCGATCGCCCAAGCCGACATCGGCCAGGACTTCCGCCGCTCGTTGCTCGCGCGTCTCCGGATCGATCCCGGCGTAGATGAGCGGCAGCTCGACATTGCGCAGCGATGTCGATCTTGGCAGCAGGTTGAATGTTTGAAACACAAACCCGATCTCGCGATTTCGAATCGCCGCGAGTTCGTCGTCGTTCATCTCGGCCACGTTCCTGCCGTTGAATTCGTAGCGACCCGAGGTCGGCGTGTCCAAACAACCCAGCATGTTCATCAGTGTCGATTTCCCGCTGCCGCTCGGACCCATGATCGCGATGTATTCGTTGCGATGAATTTGCAACGAAACGCCGCGCAATGCGCGCACGATTTCTTCTCCCATCACATAATCCTTCGTGATGTTTTCAATGTGGATGACGAGCGGGCCAACCGGGCTAACGGAATTGCGCGTCTCCATCGCAAGATCGACAATTACTTCGACGTTTCTTTGTCGTAAGTAACTTTGGCGCCTTCCTTCAATTTTCGACTGATCGCACTGTAGCTTCCCGAGATCACTTCATCACCTGGCTGTACGCCACTTTTGATTTCCATGTAGGTGTCGTCCGAAATTCCGGTCGTGACTTTGACCAGCTGCGCTTTGCTTCCCTTTTTCAGAAAAACAACCTTGGACAATTTTTCGCGCTCTTCTTTCTGCGCAGCCTTTTCCTGTTTTTGGTTCACGAACTCGGCATTGTTGTCGCCTTTGTCGCGTGCCGCGGCCTTTTGTTTTTTCTTTTCGATTTCCTCTGGGCTCAAATTGCTATCGCCGGTCCGGATCGTGACCGCTTGCATTGGGACGGCTACGGCGTCCTTCACGACATTGGTTTCAATATCCGCCGTGCAGCTCAATCCCGGCTTCAATGTCACATCGCGATCCTCGATTCGAATTTTGACCTCGAAGTTAGTCACCTCTTCCTGCGTGCCTGCGCCTGTTGTCTTTCCGGTGTTGGCGATCTGGTAAACGCTGCCGTGAAACCTGCGATCCCCATAAGCGTCGATCTTCACATTCGCCTTGTCGCCTACTTTCACATTCACCACGTCGTTCTCGTTAACGTCCACCCGCGCTTCCATGTGATTGAGATCGGCCACGCGCATCACTTCGGTGCCGGCGAATTGTCCCGTCGCCACGATTCGCTCACCGAGTTTGCTGTTCAAAATTGTCACCGTCCCATCGATCGGCGAATACACCGTCGTCTTGGAAAGTTGATCGCGCGCCTGGCTCGAGCCGGCCTCGGCGCGTTCGATTTCGTGCAACGAACTCTCGTAGGTGTTCTTCGCCACGTCCGACGCCGCTTGCGCGGCGTTAAACTCCTGGATTGAGATCGTCTTTTTGGCGTACATGTCCTCGGCCCGCTTTAGATCCTGCTCCGTCTTCACCATCGTCGCCTTTTGCTGAAGATTGGTTGCTTTGGCAGCGCTGATCGCCGCTTCCTGTTGTTCGAGCAACGCCTTGTACGAATCCGGCTTGATCTTCACCAGGAGATCGCCCTTCTTGACCGACTTTCCGTCTTCAACCGGCACTTCGATAATTTCGCCCGCCACTTCCGGCGAAATCTTCACTTCCGTCTCGGGTTGCGCTTTGCCCGTCGCCGAGACTGTTTGCAGAATCGTTTTGCGCACGGCCTTCTCAGTTGTTACCGGAATCGGCTTCGCGCGTTTGCTTGCAACGAACAGTCCAACGATCAGAAGCAAGACCGCCCCAGCCGAGCCGAAAACAATGTAACGCCTGCGACGCAAGCGCCGCCTTTTCACCTCTTGGGCAACTGGAGGAGCGGTCAAGGCTTGATGCATACGATGCTGGCTTAGCGGGAGGGAAACTATCTCACTTTGGACGTTCGGAAAACGCACCTGTTCACAACGGTCAACGATGAGATGCAGTGAATAGTGCGCTTGGATTCAGCAAAGTTCGGGTAAATGATGCTCGACTCCGTTCCAGAATCCGCTGAATGGCCCAAGCGGCGTGCTCTGCGATCAGTGGTTCCGGATCGGTTGCGGCGCGTTCGAGCGCTGGAAGATCAGACGCGTCACCTGCGTTACCCAACGCGACACACACATTGCGCAGAAAGCCGCGACGCTTGATTCGTTTAATCGGTGAATTTTTGAAAACCTCGCGGAAGGCGGCTTCAGTCAGTTCCAAATAGTCCCGCAACGACATGCCGATCGTCGATTGGCGTGCGGAGAAAGCTGTTTCGTGGGAAATATGCGCGAACCGGTTCCATGGACAGACATCCAGACAATCGTCGCAACCGAAAATTCGATCTCCGATAAGCGGGCGAAGCTCCAGCGGAATCGCCCCTTTTAACTCAATCGTCAGATAAGAGATGCAGCGGCGTGCATCGAGTCGATGCGGAGCAGTAATTGCTCCGGTCGGACATGCTTTGATGCAGCGCTCGCACGTTCCGCAACGATCGGAGACTGGTTGATCCGGCGGCAATTCGAGCGTCGTTAAAATTTCAGCAAGAAAGAACCAGGTCCCGAGCGTTTCATCGATTAACATTGTATTTTTACCATGCCAGCCGATACCGGCTTGCGCAGCGTGGTCGCGTTCCAAAATAGGGCCAGTATCGACATAACATTTTTGCTGTCCACCGAAGCGGCGAAGAAACCAGTCGATTTTATCGAGCTTTGCCTCGATCACATCGTGGTAGTCGTCGCCCCAAGCGTACCGTGCAATCCGTCCTGTAGTCCCGACTGGTCGGGATGACGGCCGTTCTTCTTCACCCTGAAAATAATTCAGCGCCAACACAACGATCGATCGCGCGCCGGGCAGAACTTTGTGTGGATCGCAGCGTTTCTCTTCGCCGCGCTCCATGTAATTCATTTCGCCATGTTCGCCTTCCCGCAGCCATTCGCGAAATTCCGTTGCATGCGCCGGCGCCCTGCAAGCCGCTATGCGACACGAATTGAAACCAATCCGTTGAACATACGACACGAGCTGTGCCTTCAATTCCGCTCTCGAAGTTTGAATGGCCATTATATACGCGCGATCGGTGGTTCTACTCTCTAATTGTGCCAATTCTTCTAAGCTTACTCAAAATTGCCACCGCAACTTCATCATCCGTAAGCACCGATGTGTCGACGCGAATATGTGCGACTTTGGCGTAAAGTGGCAGCCGCGCATGTACCATTTGCGCGAACGCCTCTCGTGGATTCTCGCCTTGCAGCAGCGGCCGAGTGCTCGCTTGCGAGGCACGTTCGAAAAGCGTTGCTTCCTTCCCGTCCAGCCACACGAGGACGCCCAGCCGTTTTAGGAAATCTACATTCTCTTTACGCAATACGATTCCGCCGCCCGTGACGATGATCGTTTGTTCCGTCGTTGTCAGCCCGCGAAGCGCTTGAGTTTCCGCTTCACGAAAGGCTTGCTCGCCATATTTTGAAAAGATCTCGCCGATCGACGCGCCGAATTTCGACGCAATGATGTCGTCAATATCGAGCAAGGCCAGCTTCGTTCGTCGCTGCAGACAACGTCCAACGGCCGATTTTCCCGCGCCCATCATGCCGATGAGAACGACCGACTTGTCGGTCACCTTCATGCAACAATATCAATGACCAAAGGCAATTTCCAAATCAGCCGCGATTGCGCTGAACGCTAGAATCCTGTAGGGGAAGCTGTTAGCTTTCCGCGAATTCACATGGCTCAAACTAACCCTATTGTCGCTATTATCATGGGCAGCAAATCGGACTGGGAAACGATGCGCCACGCGGTGGAAACGCTCGATGATCTCGGCGTGCCGAATGAAGCGCGCGTCCTATCTGCTCATCGAACCCCTGATGCGACCGCAGATTTCGCGCGAAAAGCTGCCTATCGCGGATTGCGAGTGATCATCGCCGGCGCTGGCGGCGCAGCGCATTTGGCCGGAGTCATTGCTGCTCATACGTGGCTACCCGTTCTCGGTGTTCCAATTCAGTCAAAACTTCAAGGACTCGACTCTCTCTTATCCACTGCTCAAATGCCGGGTGGTATTCCCGTTGGTACATTGGCAATAGGCGAGGCGGGCGCAAAAAACGCAGCGCTTCTCGCGGCTGCGATTCTCGCGCTTTCGGATGAAAAGATTCGCAAGAACGTCGAAGCGTTTCGCAGGAAGCAAAGCGACAGCGTGCTTGCTGTGAAGTTGCCAAAGTGAAAACAGTGATTTCAACCGACCGCGCTGCGGCGGTTGAACTGTTGCGCAGAGGCGAAATCGTCGCGCTTCCCACCGAAACGGTTTACGGACTCGCTGCTGACGCGTTGAACCCAATCGCTGTTGCGAAAATCTTTGAAGCGAAGGAACGACCCCGCTTCGATCCGTTGATCGTTCATCTACCGAACCGCGAGTGGCTCGACAAAATTGCCCACCTGCCGGAGCACGATCAACACCTGATCTCAAAACTAACCCACAGATTCTGGCCGGGGCCGTTCACGATAGTTTTGCCGAAGCGCGGGATCGTTCCTGAAATCGTTACTGCGGGTCTTGATACCGTCGCGGTGCGCATCAGCGAGCATGCAGTCTTTACCGAAATGGTTCGGCTGTTTGGAAAACCGCTTGCCGCGCCGAGCGCAAATCGTTTCGGCCGGGTAAGTCCGACGACAGCGCAACACGTGCTCGATGAACTTGACGAACGAATCCCGCTGATCATCGACGCCGGACCCACAGACCACGGAGTTGAATCGACAATTGTGAGTCTGCGCGCAAACAGCATCGATATCTTGCGTCGCGGGCCGATTACTGCCGAGCAATTATCGGAATTTGCGGAGATCAATATCGTCGCATTACCGACACGGAACATCTCGGCACCGGGACAATTTCCCTTGCATTATGCGCCGAAAACACCGTTGCGCCTGATTGAGAATGCGAAGTCATTTTCGCCGGAGAAAAATAAGCGGGTCGGATTGCTGGCGTGGAATGCACCAAAAAACGGTGATCTCCAGATCGCCCAGCGGCGAAGTGGAGACCGCGGCTCCGTGAAGTTTGCCACAGTCCGTCACTTGAGCGCCCGCGAGGACCTACGCGAGGCCGCAACAAATCTCTTCCGTTACTTGCGGGAGCTAGATGCGCTTGGCCTTGACCTTATTGTTGCGGAACGAGTTCCCGGTCACGGGCTCGGAGCGGCGATTCTTGATCGGCTCGAGCGTGCGTCACGCGGCTAGTCTGTCGCCCGAGACACGCCTGAATGAATCCTTTGAACAGCGGATGGGGCTGATTTGGTTTGCTTTGAAACTCGGGGTGATACTGGCAGCCGACAAAATACGGATGGCCGCGAAGCTCGATCAATTCAGCGAGGGCGCCATCCGGTGATGTTCCTGAAATCACAAAGCCTTTTGCGTTCATTCGATCCCGATATTTCATGTTGAACTCGTATCGGTGGCGGTGCCGCTCGGTTACCTCTGTCTCGCCGTAGATTGTTTCCGCCAGCGTGCCTGGGACAATCTTAGTTGGCCATGTGCCCAGCCGCATGCTTGCACCTTTATTACGGACGCCGCGTTGCTCTTCCAGCAACGAAATGACCGGTTCTGTAGTGTCCTTGTCGAACTCGGTGCTGTTCGCGTCTTTGATTCCGCAGACATTCCTTGCGAATTCAATCGTCGCCACCTGCATGCCGAGACAAAGACCGAGATAGGGAATTTTGCGCTCGCGCGCATAACGCGCAGCATTGATTTTTCCATCAGCTCCGCGCACGCCAAATCCGCCAGGAATCAGAACGCCATCCACATCTTTTAATTGGGCGTCGACGCTCTGCTCCAGCGATTCCGCATCGATAAGTTTTAGATCAATTCCGCAGTCCTCACTCGCGGCAGCGTGTGTGAGTGATTCGTAGATGCTCTTGTAAGCATCGCGGACCTCCATGTATTTGCCGACTACTGCGATCTTGCTGCGCCGTTTTGGACTGACGACCCGCTCGACGAATTTCCGCCAGTTTGCCAGATCAGGCGCAGGCGTTTCCAAATGCAAAAGGTCGCATACCAGTTGGTCAAGTCCTTCAGCATGCAGAGTTAAAGGCACTTCGTAAATCGTGTGCTCGACGTCGAGCTCCTCGACCACGGCCTTTTCGGAAACGTTGCAGAACATCGACAATTTGCGACGCACATCGCGATCTAGCGGCCTTTCCGTGCGGCAAATTAACACCTGCGGCTGCAAGCCGATCTCGCGCAGCTTGGCTACGCTTTGCTGTGTCGGTTTTGTTTTTAACTCGTGCGCGGCTTTGATGTACGGAACAAGTGTGACGTGCATGTTCACCACGTTTTGCGGACCGACTTCGAGAATGAATTGCCGGATTGCTTCGATAAATGGAAGACCTTCAATGTCGCCGGTCGTACCGCCGATCTCGGTGATAACCACGTCGTACTTACTTTCGTCGGACAGTTCCCGGATTCGATCCTTAATTACATCAGTAACATGCGGGATTACCTGCACGGTCTTGCCAAGATAATCGCCCCTCCGCTCCTTTAAGATCACTGTCTCGTAAACCTGCCCACTGGTCAGGTTGTTGTGTCGGGTGAGGACGCAATTGGTGAAGCGCTCGTAATGCCCAAGATCGAGATCCGTCTCAGCGCCGTCGTCGAGCACGTAAACTTCCCCGTGCTGGAATGGGTTCATCGTCCCGGGATCGACGTTAAGATAAGGATCGAACTTTTGAAGAACAACGCGTATCCGGCGCGCCTCGAGCAACGTGCCGAGCGAGGCCGCGGTCAAGCCCTTGCCTAACGAACTGACCACGCCACCAGTAACAAAAATGTATTTCATCTGGAGCGAGCACTCCGTTGTGCACGAGCGAGTTTTTGCTCCAGCGCTTTTGCGTCAGCCGGCGTATCCACGCCAGGCGAACCATGTCTGGTGATGAGCACATGAACTGTTACACCATTTTCCAATGCGCGCAATTGCTCCAACGACTCGGCGCGCTCCAGCGGAGTCGGTTTCCATTTTACAAATTGGAGCAGCGCATCGCGGCGAAAACCGTAAATGCCCTGGTGCCGCAGATGGCGAAGATGGAAACGGTCGGCGGGGTAGGGGATAAGGCTTCGTGAGAAGTAAAGAGCGCAATTATTTCGGTCGACGACGACTTTGTTTTGGTGCGGTGATTTTGCTTCGGTTGCATCGGTGAAGGGATGTGCGGCCGTAACGATGTCGATTCTGCGATTCGAGCGGAGTTTTTCGACGATCTTGTTGATTAAACCTGGATCGACCAACGGTTCATCGCCTTGGATGTTAATGACGAATCCGAAGCGTTTCGCATCGCATATTACTTCGGCCACCCGATCGGTCCCGCTATGGTGTTTCGGCGACGTTAAAGCCACCGAGGCGCCCCAATCGAAAGCGGCCTCGGCGATACGCATGTCGTCAGTAGCAATGATCAGCGCGTCCAGTTTTTTTGCGCGCCGGCAACGCTCCCACACACGACGTAAAAGCGGCTTACCAGCAATCGGATACAATGGTTTTCCCGGAAAACGCGTAGAACCCCAGCGCGCTGGAATTATGCCCACCGCCCTATTCATTAAGACGAATGACGACTGATTGCCATTTCATCAGAGACCTTGTCATCCGGAGCAAAGCGAGGGGCCTCACGTCTTCGCTGATAGCATGTCAACGTTACTCGCATAATCGATCAGCGATGTGAAGGTCCGTCGTCATCGTTGCGGCTCGGGATCACGCCGCGATCATGAGTCTGGTCTAAAATAATCTGTGTCGCCGCCAGCAAATCTTCGGCGACCCAATCTGCCATGCTGCCAGAGGTCTCGCGGTCAAATCCGGTTCGAACACGGATGGTGCGCACGCCGGCGTTACGGCCGCACTCGGCATCAATCTCTTTGTCACCAATCAAAAATGACCGTGCAAGATCGATTTGGTGTTCGCGGGTGGCCTCCACGATCATTCCCGGCGCGGGCTTTCGGCAACTGGAACGCTGTCCGGGAACGTCGGGGCAAAAATAGGTCGCGTCGATCAGACCATCCCCAAGCTGGCGCAGAACCTCCGCTTCGACCGCTCGGTATTGTTCGATCGTGAAGAAACCGCGACCGATTCCGCTCTGGTTTGTGACAATGATGAGTTTGAACCCTTTCGATTTCAAAAACCTCAAGGCTTCGGCGACCCGAGGGAAGATCTTCACTTGTTGTGGGTCTGAACAATAATCGGCGTCTTGCATGATCGTACCGTCGCGATCTACAAAGACTGCAGGTAACAGCGCATCACTCATCTTCGCTGTCTTGTCGGAAACTGGCGATAAGTTCATCTCGCGTCACGGTAGCCGTTCCAAGTTTGCTAACCACGACTGCGCTTCCGTGGTTGGCGATTTCCGCTGCCTCAATGGGAGTCGCTCCGCAGACGAGTCCAAGGGTAAAGAGCGCAATGGCAGTATCGCCGGCGCCCGAAACATCGAAAACCTGTCGTGCCTTGGTTGGAATATAATGCGGCGCTTCGTTCTTCTGAAAAAGCATCATCCCGTGTTCGCCGAGCGTGATGAGAACATATTTAGTGTCCCATTTCTTAAGAAGTGTTTCTCCGACGCGACGGAGGTCGACGTCGTGCGGCGGAACAGTATTCGGATCGCGCACGGGAATACCGGCAGCGAGAAAAGCTTCTGCCCGATTTGGTGTGACCACCGTGGCACCATGCCAGTCCATTAGATGCTCGGGATTGGGATCAGCCGCGACGATCTTGCCGGTCGAGCGCGCAACGCCTGCGATTTGTGAAACCATCTCGGTTGACAAGAAACCCTTGCCGTAGTCTTCGAAGATAATCGCGTCCGTGTCTGGAATGTTTTGTCGGACGGCCGCCACGACTTGTTGAATTTGCTCTGCCGACAGCCCGGTAAACTGTTCGCGATCGACACGGACAACCTGTTGATGAAGCGCAATGATGCGCGTTTTCAGAATCGTGCGAAACGCTTCGTCTTCAATCGCATTCGAGACATCGATTCTTTGTCCCGCCAATAGTTCCTTGAGTTGCTGGCCACTGCGATCTTGCCCGATCAAACCAATGATCGCGACGTGATCCACAAACTCGCGCAGGTTTCGCGCGACGTTCGCAGCGCCTCCGGGATAGAAGGATTCTCCGGTTACCTGTACAACCGGAACCGGTGCCTCGGGCGAAATACGGCCAACTTTGCCCCACACAAATTCATCGAGCATCAGATCGCCGATTACTGTTATCCGTCTCGAAGGCGCGCGGTCGAGAAGTTGCTCTAGTCGGTTCAGATCCATACGACATGCAGGTAGCGATGCGACCGGGGCAGCGAGGTGGTTCGATTAACGTGAGTCAAATTGTTTTCAGCGGCGATTTGTGTACGACAGCCGTTCCGGTTAAAGTTCGCTCCATTAATCCTGAATAAGAAGCCGAAATCAACAGTCGAAAGTGCCAAATGATTCCGTTTACCAGACATCTTAAGTTAGGCGTAGGTGTACTCTGTGGACTCGTGATGTGTGCAGGTGCCGCCCAAGCACCACAGCACATCGATATTAAACAATTATCGACCACTGTTGAAGACGTTGTTGTGCCACTGCCGAACGAAATCTTCGGGGCGCTGAATAAACTGGGCGCGGTGAATTGGAAACAACACGTCCGTAGCGACAAAGGGCCGAATTTTACCGAGAGGCCGCGCATCGCTCTTTTACTTGGGACAGTGATCGCTGATGGCTTCATTGCCGTGCAAGCGGAAGACGCAGCGACGGTAAAAGAGATTGGGCAGCGCGTCCTGGCGCTGGCCAAAGGAATCGGCGTGGGAAATTCAATCACCCCACATGCGAAGGCGATCATCGAGGCTGCAGACAAGCGTAATTGGGAAAATGTGCGGCAGGAGCTGGATCGCACACAAAACAGCGTGCAACAGGCAATGAACGAGGTGCATGATGAAAAATTGTCGCAGCTTGTCAGCTTGGGCGGGTGGCTGCGTGGCACCGAAGTGTTAACCTCGGTAGTGAAGGAGCATTTTTCCAGTGATGGCGCCGAGCTGCTCCATCAGCCAGATTTACTTTCCTATTTTCAAACAAGGCTGCAGGGTATGCCCGAGTTTAATGTCCCGATCATCCGTCAAATTCAAGACGCTCTCGTCGAGGTGAAACCTTTGATAGACGTCGGTAATCGGCACATTCCTGCTGAATCAGTAAAGAAAGTTAATGAGATCACAACGCGCCTCGGCCATGGCATCGTGACGAGGGACTAAGAATTTCCATGAAACAGTTCGCGAAAATTGCGTTTCGCATGGGCTCTTTGCTGCTGGCCCTCATGGCACTGCAGCCTGCGATTTTCGGGTCCGTGGATGATGCACAGTCGTTCGCTCTTCAGGCGGCCGAACCATATGTCAAACAAGGATTCCAGGTTCGTGAGGATTACTGGGGAGGCGATCTTGCCTCGGGTGAAAAAAAAGCAGTGCGGCAGCAATTGTTCAAAGGGAATGAATATTGGTTTTGGTTGGGAACGGAAGTCGATCGGGCAAAGGTTTCCGTTCACGTTTATGATTCGGACGGAAAGCTTGCGGAAGAACCAGACGGATGGGAAAAAGGCCACTTTGCGGCGGCACACGTCATTCCAAAAGCTACCGGCAGCTACTTCATCATAGTCAGCGTTGAGGAATCGCCAGAGGAGCGGACCCATTGGGCGCTGGTATATGGTTTCCGTTAACAAAGTGGTTCGAATCTCGCACCAACAAGGAACGGGAACTTTCCGGTCGCCACGGCGGCTGGCAAGCCGCCCCTCCTTGAGCAATGAGTGAAACGCGCACTTTGCAGTTTGAGAGCCCACGCGCTTTGCAGTCGCTCTACGCCAATGACATCAAACTTTTGAAGAACCTCGAGGACTCGCTTGGTGTGAAGGTGACCACACGTGAGGGCTGGGTGAAACTGGAAGGAGATCGAAGTCATGTGGATAAAGCGCAGCAGGTGTTCGATCAGCTCGAAAGAGCGCGGCAGCAAGGCGTGGACATTCAAAGGCACGAATTTAATTACGCGCTCAAGGCCGTGACCGAAGAACACGATGAAAATCTCAGCAACATCGTTTCGACGAAGATCACAACGTCACCGCGCAAACCACCAATTGTGGCGCGAAGCGCAAACCAGCGGGCGTACGTGGAGGCAATTCAAAAGTACGACGTGGTCTTCGGGATCGGGCCTGCCGGCACTGGCAAAACTTACCTCGCCGTGGCAATGGCTGTCGCAGCGCTCAAGAAAGATCAGGTGGCCCGCATCATTCTGACGCGACCCGCCGTGGAAGCCGGTGAAGCACTGGGCTTTCTCCCCGGCGACCTTGAACAAAAGATCACTCCGTACCTGCGTCCGCTCTATGATGCGCTGCGTGAGATGTTGGAACCCGAGGAGATGGAGCGGGCGATTGCGCGGCAGACGATTGAGGTGGCTCCGCTGGCGTATATGCGCGGGCGTACCTTGAATAACGCCTTTGTCATTCTTGATGAAGCCCAAAACACCACTACCGAACAGATGTTCATGTTACTGACGCGAATTGGCGTGAATTCGAAATGCGTGGTGACGGGCGACGTCACACAAATTGATTTGCCGGCCAACAAACGGTCCGGTGTAGTCGAAGCCTTGCAGGCGTTGAAAACGGTGCCGGGGATTGCGACTGTGTATTTCACTGACCGCGATGTTGTGCGGCACGAACTCGTGCGTGCCATCATTGGCGCCTACCAGCAGCACCGCTCGCCCGCGCCGGCATCGCGCAAATAAAGAATAATATGTTCGATTTCGGTAAACGCGGGCGACTCATTAGACGCGGACTCGCGTCGCGAAAGATGCGGCGGCGCCGGGCGCGGAGTGAGTTCATGCGCAATCTCGAGTACTCACCGTATGCGAAGTCTTTCATCTTCGCTTGTTTTGCCGGCGGCCTTGCTTTTCTTGTATTCAGCGGGCAGCAACCCGAGCCGACGAAGAATTTTGTAATTGCTCTGCTGGTTCTTGGCACCGCGATTACGCAGCTTTGGATCAATCAACCAAAGAGTTTTGCACAAAACTCGCGCATTCTTCTTATCCTCGGCGTCATTCTTGTGCAACTAGCCGTTACGAAACTGTTGCTGGTCATTTGTAACAGCGGCAACTACCGATTCTTGAAGCCGGAAATGGCCGGGTTAATGACGCCTTACGCGTTTGCACCGCTGGTGCTAAGCGTGTTGCTGGGACGACAGCACGGCCTGTATGCCGCATTCTTCGTCAGCCTGTGGAGCAGCATGTTGTTCGGTCCAATTGACGCGCCTCTCTTGATAACGAGTCTGATCAGCGGATTCACCGCGGTATCTCTCACGTTGCAGGTGCGACGCCGCAGCAAATTGATTCGCGCCGGTTTGTGTGTCGGACTCGCGATCTGGCTGTTGTCGCTCACGTTTGGTTTGGTCGGGCCAATCAATTGGTTTTACCCCACCGCGAATGATTGGGGCATGATTGGCTTCCAAAGCGCATTGGCTATCGGCAATGGAATTTTGACTGCGACTCTGGTTGGCGGCGCGCTGCCGATGCTGGAGAATCTTTTTGGAATCACAACGGACATTTCCTGGCTGGAAGCATCCGATCTTAATCATCCGCTGTTGCGGCGCATGACCATTGAAGCGCCGGGCACTTATCATCATAGCCTGGTCGTAGCTAACCTTGCTGAAGCCGCGGCGGAAGCGATCGGCGCAAACGCGACTCTTTGCCGCGTCTGCTCTTATTTTCACGACGTAGGTAAGCTCGTGAAACCAGATTACTTCACCGAGAACATGAGCTTTGAACGCAATCCGCACGATGATCTCGCGCCATCGATGAGCGCATTGATCATCATTGCTCACGTAAAGGAAGGTGTGGATCTCGCGCTCAAACATCACTTAAACCAGCGCATCATCGACATTATCCAGGAGCATCACGGCACATCGGTTGTCCGTTATTTTTATCAACGCGCGCTCCAGCAGCATGAAGACGCGCGCGCCGGCGGCAAAATCATGAAGCTGCGCGAGGACGATATCCCAGAGGTGAAGGAAGAAAGTTTTCGTTACAGCGGACCAAAACCGCAAACGAAGGAAAGTGCCATCGTCAGTTTGGCCGACACAGTCGAAAGCGCCTCCCGAAGTCTGGAGAAACCGACGCCGCAGAAAATCGAAACGCTCGTGAACGAGCTCATTGAAGAGCGCATAAGCGACCGGCAATTAGACGACTGCGATCTGACGCTTGGCGAACTGAAAGTCATCGCGGAGCGTTTTCGATTTACTCTCTTAATGATGTTGCACAGTCGGATCGCTTATCCAAAGGCCGGACAGAAACTGACAGCGCCACGAGACGAAACGTTGCGTCCAGACGTAATGGCGGCCACGCGCAAGCCCGAAACGGCTCCGCCCGTCTCAGCAGCCTAATTCGTAGGTCGCGGCCGCGCGGCGCGCCGATGAATTACAATTCCGGTGGCCGCGCGCGCGGTTCGCGATCTTTTGATGTGGCAGTGCTGGGCAGCGTAACGAAGGGCCCGCCTTCCATCGGCGTGACTTTGGTGAAAGCGATATCGGGCATATCGCTCGGCAATCCTTCGAGAGGGAAGTCTTTTTGCAGCGGAAAATACGGGTAGCCTTCCCACATCAGAATTCGTCGCAGATCGGGATGACCGTTGAATTTGATTCCCATCATGTCGTAAGCCTCGCGTTCGTGCCAGTTCGCGGTCGGCCAAATGTCGGAGACGGTATCCACAGCGCCCGCTTCTTCCGGAACTTTTAATTTGAAGCGCAAATGAACGCCATGTGCCATCGAGTAAACATGGTAGACAATTTCGAAGCGCGGGTCTTCGCCGAAATTGTCGATACTTGTGATGTCGATCAGATAATCGAAGGAGAGTTCGTCGCGGCAGAATTGCGCGATCTCACGAAGATTGCTTGCCGCGATCGTGCAGGTTGTCTCGCCCCGAAATTCAAATTTGTTATGAATTTTCTCGCCGAACGATTTGCCCAACGAGTCGAGCAACTCCTGGCTAGTCATATTGTTGGGGAGACGCTTCTCCAAGCGCCTCGGCGGCTGGAAAGCCGCTCCTTCCGAGTGCAATTTGTCATCCGAGCGCTTCCTCGAGTCTTTCGGCCAGTTCCGGCCTCTGGTTCCTGAACGAGCGCTCGCGGGAAATTTTTTCCTGCAATTTCATCAAGCCGGCGAGCAATGCTTCCGGACGGGGTGGGCAACCAGAGATATAAACATCAACGGGGATAAGCTGATCGATTCCCTGCAGCGTGGCGTAAGAGCGATACATTCCGCCGGTGGAAGCGCATGCGCCCATGGCGATGACCCATTTGGGCTCCGGCATTTGTTCGTAAATTCTTTTTACTGCCAGCGCCATTTTATAGGTGACGGTGCCAGCTACGATCATCACGTCGCATTGCCGCGGCGAAAACCGCATCACCTCGGCGCCGAAGCGCGCGATATCGAAGCGCGATGCAGCTGTGGCCATCAACTCGATCGCGCAACAGGCCAGGCCCATAGGCATCGGCCACAACGAGTTTTTGCGTACCCAATTCAGTGCCGCATCGAAGCGCGTAAAAATGACGTTGCCTTCGATCTTGGAATCGTACGCCGTCGAGTGAGCTTCCAGCATCAACAAATGGTAAGGTCACGCCCGGTCCCTGCAAGAGAAAACCAGCCGCGGATTGACACGGATGAAACACAGATTACGAAAAGGACACACTAAATGTCCTAACATGAATCTGTGTAAATCTGCGTTCATGTGTGGCTAACTTGTAGCCGTTTGGAACAAAACCATGTCATGACCGAACCGATCCGCACGCATCTCGATCAACTCGAGAACCAAAGCATTTTTATTCTTCGGGAGGCGTATCACGCCTTCAAGAATATCGCCATGCCATGGTCAATGGGAAAAGATTCCAATGTTTTGATTTGGCTGGCGCGTAAATCTTTTTTTGGGCGCGTGCCGTTCCCGGTTTTGCACATCGACACCACTTACGAGTTTCCAGAAATGCTCGAATTCCGCGAATGGGCACGAAAGCATCACAATCTGAATCTGATCGTCAAAATTAACACGGAAGCGCGCGAGCGTGGGATCGGGTATGAGACGCACGATCCGGTGACAGTGACGCACGAACTTAAGACGGTCGCGTTGCAACAGGCGCTTACGGAATACAAATGGGACGCGCTCATCACCGGCATTCGTCGCGATGAAGATCCGACGCGCGCAAAGGAGAGATATTTTTCGCCGCGCAATGCGCAGTTCGAATGGGATTACAAGGATCAGCCACCCGAATTCTGGAGCCAATTTGTGACCACCACAGAAAAAGGCGAACACGTTCGCGTCCAGCCGCTGCTCGACTGGACCGAGGTCGATGTCTGGCGCTACATCCAGCGCGAGAACATTCCCATTCCCAAAATGTATTTTGCTCGGAATAGGAAACGTTTTCGTTCATTAGGCTGCAGCCCAATCACGCATCCAATCGATAGCACTGCGTCCACAATCGACGAGATCATCACCGAGCTTGAGGCGACAAGGATAACCGAGCGCGCCGGTCGGGCGCAGGACAATTACGAGCGGAATGCGATGCAGAAGCTTCGCGCGAAGGGTTTTTTATGATTTTTAATGAAAGCAGGAACTCAGGAAGTTTTTTGAACTTTTTTTCCTGCTTTCCGGCGTTCCCGAGATATTTCTGATGCAAGAACAACGACCGCTCAAAGTCGTGTTTGTCGGCCATGTGGATCACGGCAAATCCACGCTGATCGGTCGCATTCTTCACGACACCGGTTCATTGCCGGAAGGCAAGATTGAAGAAATAAAGAAGGCATGTGCGGCTGAAGGAATGGAGTTTGAATTTGCGTTCCTGCTTGACGCACTTCTCGAGGAGCAGAAGCAAAACGTCACGATCGATACGACAGAGATTCCCTTCCGAACATCACGTCGCCGGTACGCGATCATCGATGCGCCTGGACATAAGGAATTTTTGAAAAACATGATCACGGGGGCGTCGAGAGCGGACGCGGCGATCCTCGTGATCGGCGCGGACGAAGGCGTGCGCGAACAAAGCCGCCGCCACGCTTATCTGCTCAGCATGCTTGGAATCAAGCACATCATTGTGGTCGTAAACAAAATGGACCTTGTCGATTACTCTGAAAAACGATTCCGCGAGATCGAGCAGGAGTATCGAAAATTTCTTCAAGCGCTTGGGTTGAATGCGCGGACGTTTATTCCCGTGTCGGCGAAGGACGGCGAAAACGTCGCGCGGTCCAGTATGAAAATGAAATGGTACTGTGCTTCTAACGTTCTCGAAGCACTCGACCTCCTAGAGCCGCAAAAGCCTGACACTGATCTTCCTCTGCGCTTTTGTGTTCAGGATGTTTACCGCTTTGATGGTCGTCGGATCATTACAGGGCATATCGAAACCGGAGCGCTCAGGGTAGGGGATCAGCTAGTATTTTCGCCGGCAAACAAATCATCCGCGGTCGCCACCATTGAACGTTGGACCGCGCCGCTGAACCAGCCCGCAGTAGCAGGCGATTCGGTCGGCATCACGCTAGCTGAACAGATTTTTGTGGAACGCGGGTATGTCGCATCGCACCAGAACGACACGCCAATCGAGACAAATCGTTTTCATGCTGACTTGTTCTGGATCGTACGCGAACCGTTGCGGGCGGGACATTTTTACGACCTCCGTCTGGCGACACAGGAGGTGAAATGTCAGATCGTTTCAATCGAGCAAGTTGTGGATTCATCCACACTGGAGACAAAAACCGACAGACACGAACAACTGGAGCGGAACGATATTGGTAGACTTACAATTCAAACCCGTAACCCACTTGTTGTTGACAACCACGAGCGTATTCCGAATCTCGGCCGCTTTGTTATCGTAGACGACGGCCAAATCTGTGGCGGCGGCACGATTTTCGGCGGCGTTTATACGGATCGAACGGTCGCAAAGAGCAAGAACATCTTCTGGACGGGGGGGAAAATTACGCCGCGCACACGGGCAATGCGCAGCGGTCATCGGGGAGCGGTTGTTTGGTTGACCGGGCTCTCTGGCGCTGGCAAGTCGACCATCGCGCAGTCACTCGAACGCGACCTGTTTCATCGCAGCATGCATACCTACGTGCTCGACGGAGATAACATCAGGCACGGCTTGAATTCGAATCTCGGGTTCTCGCCAGACGATCGCGTGGAGAACATTCGCCGCGTAAGCGAAGTGGCGAAACTCATGGCAGACGCAGGCACGGTCGTGATCACCGCGTTTATTTCGCCCTACCGAATGGATCGCCGCCGTGCGCGCGAGATCGCGCTAGAGGGCAACGCGGAATTCATCGAAGTCTTCGTTGACGCTCCACTGGAAGTTTGCGAAGCGCGCGACCCTAAGAATCTCTACAAGAAAGCACGCGCAGGAGAAATCCGGGAGTTCACTGGAATTGATGCGCCTTACGAAGCGCCGGAGGACGCAGAGATCGTCGTGCACACAGACAAGCAAACCATCGATGAATCGGTCGCGACGATTCTTGAACAGTTGTTGCCACGTTTGAGAGATTACGGGAATGACGAGTAGTGGCTATGATATCAGTGCCACTGTCGAGGCAGGCGTGTCGCCTGCATGGCAATGAGTCTCGCAGCCGGCACGGCTGCCACCACAGAAAAGACAGCTATCAAAATTCGGGACGCTAAATTGAGCGACGCGCCGTCGCTTGCGACGCTAATGTGCAAGCTCGGCTACGAAACAACCAGCGCCGAAATGCAGCGGCGTTTGAAATCAATCTTACGCGATGCGCGCTGCCGAACGCTGGTTGCCGAGATCGGGTACCAAGTTTGCGGCATGATTGGTACGCTGACACACGCCAGCCATGAACATAACGATCCTTCCGGAAAAATTGTCGCGCTCGTCGTCTCGAAGAAACAGCAGCGCGGCGGTATCGGCCGCGCGCTCATCGCCGCAGCTGAGAAAGACTTCGCGCAGCGAAAAGTTATGCGAGTGAGTCTAACGACACGATTCACCCGTAAAGAGGCGCACCAATTTTACGAGGCGCTCGGGTATTCCAAAACAGGGTTTCGTTTCGTAAAAGAGCTGCAACGATTGCGAACATTGGTTTTACGCTGACCGAAATGCGTTTTCGATCTGGCCGAACGATCGAGACTCGCACCGGCGTTGTAGAACAGTTGAATACAACCGGGGGTCCGTACTCGGCTCTACATCTCACTGTGCCGCCCAGTACTGTTGCGCCAATTACAGCTAACGATAGGGCGCGGCGCATGTCTGATGCTCCCCGAACGCAAATTGAAACTTGGAATGAAATCGGACCTCGCTCACGAAATCCAAATCGTTTTTGTGTTTATGAATTCGCGGATGCCCGCGGCGCCGAGCTCGCGGCCGAAACCGGAACGTTTTACGCCGCCGAATGGCAGACGTGGATCGGATGCGACCATAGCGTTGATGAATACCATTCCGCTGTCCAGCTCAGACACGAAAAGTTTCTGCTCTTCGGGTTCGTTGGTCCAGGCGCTGGCGCCGAGCCCGAAACTGGTGTCGTTTGCCTGCCCGATCGCGTCGGCGACATCGCGCACACGGAACACCGCTGCGACCGGTCCGAACACCTCTTCGCGGTACGCCGGAGATTCTTTTGGAACATCGATAACAACAGTTGGCTCATAGAAAAATCCCGGGCCATGAATGCGGTTGCCACCGGTCAATAATTTTGCGCCTGCCGCAATCGTTTTCTGGACCTGATCGTGCACGCCTTGGAGGATTTGTTCTGTTGCGAGTGGACCGATCTCAGTTGCCTCGTCCATGGGATCGCCGACCTTGAGCGCGCGCATGCGCGCCACGAACTGGTTAACAAACTCATCATAAATTTCGTCCGCGATCATAAATCGCTTTGCCGCGATACATGATTGCCCGGCGTTGATGGTGCGCGCTTTGACCGCAGTGCTCAATGCGCTCTCGAAGTCCGCGCTTGGCATTACGATGAACGCATCGCTGCCGCCGAGCTCGAGCACGCTTTTCTTGATCTCGCGTGCGGCCGTGCTCGCCACCGCGCTCCCGGCTTTTTCGCTACCCGTCAGCGTTACCGCCTTCACGCGCGGATCGACAATTATCTTTTCCACCTGCTCCGGTTCGATGAGCAGCGTTTGGAAAACGCCTTCGTCGAATCCGGCGCGGCAAAAGATTTCTTCGATCGCAAGCGCGCACTGCGGGACATTGGACGCGTGCTTCAGTAGTCCGACGTTGCCCGCTAGTAGTGCCGGTGCGGCAAATCGAAACACCTGCCAGAAAGGAAAATTCCACGGCATGATGGCGAGCACCGGTCCAAGCGGTTGATACTGCACGTAACTTTGAGCGGCGTCTGTCTGCGCCGGTTCGTCCTCCAAGAATCGCTCCCCGTTCTCGGCGTAAAATCGGCAACCGCGTGCGCACTTCTCGATTTCTTCCACGGAAGCGCGAAATATTTTCCCCATCTCCAGGGTGATGATCTGCGCGAACTTTTGCTTTTCCTGGAATAGCAACTCCGCCACCGCTTCCAAAAGCACCGACCGGTCGCTGAACGTCGTTTGGCGATACTTCCTGAATGCCTTGTCGGCGCGGCTCAGTCGTTTTTCGATTTCTGCGTCATCGAAAGGAGAAAAATCTTTCAGCTTTTCGCCTGTGGCAGGGTTGATTGACGCGATCGCCATCTTGTTATCTTACATCGCAATTCGAAATAATGGAGGGGCGAACTCCTGTGAGCCCGGCGTCGCGGAGCTCCGCCCTCCACTGTGATCGCACGTTTACACCCTCAGGCCTTTTGGAATCAGAACGCGATCGAGCAAATCGAAAAACCATTGCACCAGCAGTGCCAGGAGAGCCGCCGGAATCGCGCCCTGCAGGATCGTCACGCGATCGTTCAAGTCGAGGCCGCTCAAGATCGGCTCCCCCAGACCTCCGGCTCCAATCAACGCGGCCAGCGTGGCAGTGCCGATATTGATGACAGCGCTGGTTTTAATTCCGGAGAGAATCGAGCGCGACGCCATCGGGAGATAAATTTCCCAGAGTCGAGTGATTGGGCTAAGACCCAATGCGATGGCGGATTCGCGTAACGATCGCGGGATGTCCTGCAAGCCGCTCGCGGTGTTGCGCACGATCGGCAGCAAACCATAAAGGAAAAGCGCAGCGATAGCGGTGCGGACGCTAATTCCGAAAAAGGGGAGGGGGACAAGCAACGCCAGCAAAGCGAGCGATGGAATTGTTTGTACAATACTCGCAAAACCAAGAATAGTCTGGCCAATCGGCCCGCCGCGACTGGCAACGATTCCGAGCGGGATACCGAAGACCACCGAAAGCAGCAGAGAAAATCCAGCCAGCTGAAGATGGCGGAGTGTCCAGCGCGCGAGTTTGTGCGGAAAGGATTCGCCCACGCTATTCCTCGATCCTGCGCCGCGTTCAAAATATAAATCTGCCGCTTTGGTGTAATTTTTTGTCTGCTCCGCCTCGGCATTGAGGCGAACCATGCGTTTCTCATCCAGTGTTGCTTCTAGCTTACGCAGTGCAGCAGTTGCATCCGTGGGAGTGGACAATCGAAACAAGAACACCGCCTCGTATTTCGGAAAATATTGAAGGTTGTCATTCAGAACAGTGAGATCGTTTTGTTCTATTTTTGCATCGGTCGAGTAAGCGTCTTTTATGTCAATCGAGCCATTTGCGAGCGCGCTGTAGCCGAGCGCGTGATTGATGCCAATGACATTCTGCTGTGGAAGCGCGTAGCGCTCGCGCAATGGCTGCCAGCCATCCTGCCGGTCTAGAAATTCGTGCGTGAGCCCTATCTTAAGCTCGGGATATTTTTGCAAATCGCTGATCGTTCGCACACCGAGTTGTTGTGCTTCGCTGCGTCGCATCACCAGCGCGTAAGTGTTGTTGAAACCCAGCGGCTCCGTCATTTCCACGCCAAATTTTGCGAGCGAGTCACGAATTTCGCCGAGCGACAACGGGCGATCGGTCTTTAGAATCTCCTGCACAATTGTGCCGGTGTATTCCGCGTAGAGATCGATTTGTCCGCCACGCAGTGCTTGCCAGAGAATGATTGTGCCACCCATGCCCTGGCGGTGTTCCGTTGGAATGCCGGCGTCCGTTAATGTGCGTTTGGCGATTTCCCCGAGCACGTACGACTCAGTAAATTTCTTAGAGCCGATCACGACCGGTGCAGCAGAGGCAGAATGAATCAGGAAAACAGGAAGGCAGGAAAAAATCAGGAGAAAATCGGCAAGCCACGAAACCAGGACGAATGGAATGCTTGAATCCTCTTTCCTGGATTCCTGGTTTCCAGATTCCGCTGTTCCCTCTTTTCGTGCTTTCCTAACTCGGTTCATAGGCTCGCGAGTCCGCGCTGCGCGTTGATGAATTCTGAGACGAAAGGATCGGCCGGCTTCTCGCGGAGTTCGGTCACGGAGCCTTTTTGCACGATCCGGCCTTCATTCATGAGCACGATTTCGTCACCGAAATAAATCGCTTCCGCTAAATCGTGAGTAACAAAGAGCACCGTCTGCTGTAACCGCGCGAAAATTTCCTTGAGATCTTTTTGCAAAGAAGCGCGGACCAGCGGGTCCAGTGCGCCGAGCGGCTCGTCGAGCAACAGCAATTCCGGCGAAAGCATTAACGCCCGCATCAAACTGACCCGCTGCCGCTGGCCACCCGAAAGCTCGGCAGGATATCGTGGGAGCAGGTTGTTGGAAAATCTTGCCAGCTCACACATTTCCAGGAGCCTCGTGTGCACTTCCTCGTGAGATTTTCCAACATGACGCGCCATCAAGACGACATTGGCGCGCGCGGTAAGATGCGGAAACAGGCCACCTTCCTGGATGACGTAGCCAATCCGGCGGCGAAGAGTGTCGATATTTTCGGCCGTAATCGCTTCGCCATCGAATTGTATGGAGCCAGAATCGGGCTGGATTAAACGAATGATCAACCTCAGCAAAGTTGATTTGCCGCACCCACTCGGACCGATCAGAACAGTGGTCTTGCCGCGTTCGATTGACAGATTCGTCGACTGCAGCGCGGCTGCGCCGGCATAGCGTTTGCCTACGTCGGTGAGTCGAATCAGCGCGCTCATGCTGTAGCCGCGGGCGTTAACCGCGGCCGGGGCTCACCCCGATATCTGGGCGTTACAGGTGAAATAGAAAACACCAAACAGCCGCGCGTCGTCAGTCCACATTCGAACAAAATTGAATGCGGCTTGCCCGGCCAGTGCCGCAAACTCCTCTGGCGCGTACTTGTACGAATACTCGGTAGTGATCTTTTCGCCCCGACGGAAATGGAACTTGTGCTCGGCGAGATGGACAAACTGATCGACTTCGCTAATGAGATACATTTCGATGCGGCCAGCCTTCGAATTGTAGATCGCCCGGTGCTGCCATTGGTCGAGGTCGAAATCTGCGCCGAGATCACGGTTGAGGCGCTCTAACAAGTTCAAATTGAATCGCGCAGTGACGCCAGCGCTGTCGTTGTAAGCGGCTTCGATCACCCCTGGGTCTTTTTTTAGATCAACGCCAATGAGCAAGCCTCCACTTTCCCGGCAAACATTCACCACTCGGCGTAGGAATTCGACCGCTTCATCGGGTCCGAAGTTGCCGATAGTTGATCCGGGAAAATAAACGATATTACGCGTGGCTTTGTGACGCGCTTGAGGCACCACCACGGGTTGCAAGTAGTCCGCACAAACCGGCAGGGTCTCCAGATCCGGAAAAATTTGCCGGAAAACTGCAGTCGATTCACGCAGTTGCTGTTCCGAGATATCGACCGGGATATAAACTGCGGGATTTTTGAGCGCTTCAACCAGAATGCGAGTCTTCGTTCCAGCGCCGGTGCCGAGCCCGATCAGCTGAATATTCGGTCCGAGCTGCGATGCAATCTCTGCGCGATTCCGGTCCAGAATGTCGATCTCAGTTCGGGTGATGTAATACTCCGGCAGCTCGCAGATTTTTTGGAACAACGCCGCGCCCCGCTCATCGTAAAAATATTTGCACGGCAGGGTGCGTGGATTCGATGAAAGACCCGCAGCAACGTCTGCAAGAAAATCCGAAGATTCTGGTGCAGAAATCTGCTGCGGGGCGGTCAAGGAATCTCCGGCCATTGTGACACCTAAATCGGCGCGGTCGCGGCGGCAACTCGCGCATTATCGATTCATTGTGGGTCGTGCGCGAGTCTGATCCCTGTAAACTGCCAGCGTTTTTCCGGCTGAAAGAAATTGCGATAAGTAGGGCGAATGTGAGTGCGCGACGTTGCGCAGGAACCGCCCCGCAAAACGTATTGGTTGCACATGAATTTGCCGTTGTATTCGCCGAGCGCTCCGGGCGCCGCGCCATAACCGGGGTACGGCGAATAGGCGCTGCGCGTCCATTCCCAGACGTCGCCAAACATTTGGTGAAGACGCTGGTCTTGCGTCGGTTTGTCTGCTGAGACAGCGGACGCTACAGCCACGGGCGTAGGATGAAAGATTTCGCTTTCGACGAAATTTCCGTTGATTGGACAATCCGATGCGGCGTGTTCCCATTCGAACTCCGTCGGGAGGCGCGCGCCCGCCCAGTTCGCATATGCGTCGGCTTCGAAATAACTGACGTGCGTGACTGGCTCGGATTCATCCACGGGGCGAAAACCTGAAAGAGTGAAGTTCCACCAAGCGCCCTCGCACTTGATCCAATAAAGCGGCGTTTGCCAGCGCTGCTCGTTCACTGTCATCCATCCGAGTGATAACCAGAGTTCTGGCCGCGCGTAACCATTGTCTTCAATGAATGCGATGTACTCGCCGTTCGTCACCGGCCGTGACGCGAACGCGAATGCGGAAATCAACGCTTGATGCCGCGGCCCTTCGTTATCATAGGAGAATCCGCCGCCGTCGTGGCCAATCGAGACAATTGTCTCGTCGAAGTTGAGGAAGTGCATCGGCATATTCGCAGAAGCGGCATCGATTTTCT
Organism: Candidatus Limnocylindria bacterium; assembly: GCA_035535575.1. Lineage (GTDB taxonomy): Bacteria > Verrucomicrobiota > Verrucomicrobiia > Chthoniobacterales > UBA10450 > Udaeobacter. The sequence goes on along the minus strand of DATLPS010000025.1, from coordinate 5,117 downwards.
TTTCTCGAAAAACAGGATAGAGGGGATTTTGCGCAAACACGTGCTTGATGTCGGTGATTAGCAATTCCTGGTGTTGTTGCTCATGATGCATGCCTAGAACAAGGAGCGGTTCAATTTCGTCAAGCAGATCGTCGTCCGCGTCAGAAAGCAGGCTCTCGATATGTGAATCGATCGACGCTCGGTAGCGTTGGGCCTCTATTACTGTCGGGCGCGAAATTAATCCCCGCAGATCGCGCCGGTGCATGTCCCCAGCAGCGTTGTAGTACGAATTGAAGAGATATGCGTACTGTGGAATTTCGGCGCGGTAACCTGGACAGAATTTCTTGAGGATGAAAGTTTCGAAAAACCACGTCGTATGAGCGAGATGCCACTTCGTCGGGCTGACATCAGGCATCGATTGCACAACGCAATCCTCTGGTTCAAGGCCTGCGCAAAGCGAAGTCGTGAAATTCCTGATCTGATGAAAACGAGCAAGCAAGCGTTCAACACGCGCTGAGCTCGGACGAAAATGAGATTGTTTGGCCGCGATCATATTGGTGGCGGCTTCAACCGAAGCTGAACTCAAAGAATCTCTCCCTCTTGTTCGAGTTCTTTGCGACGCGCTTCGAGCATCTGGTCGTGAGCGGCTTCTTCGAGGCCGTCACTAACGAGGTGCTCGCCGACGGTTTCCTCTTCGTCGACGCCGGGGCGTGGCATGCGATGACCTTTAGAGCTGGCGACGACAGTCCACTCTTCCGTCAAATCCGCATTATCGGGAGTCTCCTCGGGTGGCGTATTATTTTCTGCGCCCATCAATTCCCGCCGCGCCTGCTTCCAATCACCCTCTGTAAATTCGTCAGGATTGCGTTCATCGATCATCGCAATTTCTCTGGCGCGTTTTTCCACTTCCTCCGATGACGGTGCGCCAAGCCCGTTGCCATGCACCTCGATTTTTCCCGGGCGAGGTTCTGAGTAATCGTTCATAACCAATAATGCGAAAGGCGATGGCGCCTAGTCGCAGTACATTCTGGACTACAGATTGGAGGCTTGCAATACAAGCGGTAAAAAACAGCCAACCATCTTTGAACATATGCATCCGGAAAAGCTGATTGAACTTGAGGACGGTGCTGTCATTGCCGTTGAGGAATACGGTGACGCCAATGGGACACCGGTGATATTTTGCCACGGTTGGCCGAGTTCACGCACAATGGCGCGACTGGCAGATGAGCCAGCGCGCGATCTTGGTGTTCGCATTATTTCGCCTGATCGGCCGGGCATTAGCGGCTCGAGCTTGCAGCCGGATCGCAAGTTGGCCGATTGGCCGCGCCTTGTGGAACGAATCGCCGACCATCTCGATGTCCGCGAGTTTCGAATGCTCGCTATCTCCGGCGGCGCGCCCTACGCTTATGCTACTGCCGTGGCGCTGCCTGATCGGGTGCGAGCGATCGCAATAGTCGGTGGCGTTATTCCATTTGCCGAGCTTGGCGATCTTGGAGGATTACTGCCGCTTTACCGCTGGATGCTCGCACTGTACCAAAGGCGACCGCGACTGTTACGCAGATTGTTTCACCTCGCGCGGCCGGTTCTTGCATTGCGCCCGCCCGTCCGATTTCGCCCATTGCTCTTGAAAATGTTGCTGTTGCGGCCGTGCGACGCGGAAAGCTTGCGCGACGATGCCGCGTTCGAAGCTATTTTCGAGAGCCAACGCCGCGCATGGCGAGCTTCGGCTGAGGGAGTAATAGCGGATGCAGAGATTTACGCGCAGCCGTGGGGAGTTGCGATTGAAGACGTGCGGGTTCCAGTTCGATTGTGGCATGGGAAACAAGATCGAGCTTTCTCATTTCAGTTGGCGGAAGAACTTGCAAGTCGATTGCCCAATTGCAACGCGCGTTTCGTTGAGGGCGCAGGGCATTATTCGCTACCCATTCGTCATATGCGCGAGATCCTCGAGGACCTGATATCCTTCTAGCCGCCGAGCTCGTGCGTCGATTGTCGCGGCGAAGCTTGCTGCTCGACACATCCAGCGGCCGGATTGCTTTCAGCATTTGTTGGACTCAACGCAAGATCGGCGCGCAGCTTTGCCTCCATCATTTGGTCGAATGAAAAATGCTCGGTTGCGTAGCGAAGACCGTTTGCCGCGCAGTACGCGGCGAGTTTTGGATCATCAATAAGTTCCGTGATCGCGGCCGCCATCGCCTGACTGTCACCGGGCTCAATGAGCAGACCATTTTGACGATTCTGAATTATCTCTGGAATATCGCCAACCTTTGTCGCGATCACGGGACGGCCGCTCGCAAAAGCTTCACGCAGCACGATCGGAGACGCTTCGGTGCGCAGTGAAGCAATCACCACCATGTCGCAAGCCGCGTAAACGTCGGGCGTGTCCCAGCGGTATCCCGCCATAATGATTTTTTCGGCCAGTCCGGCCTGATCAATCGCGTTCCGTACGTTGATGCCGCGTTTCAAAATCCCCGTTCCCTGGCCTACGATGACGAAGCGGGCATCGGGATGCGCCTTCAGGACGAGTTTGGCGGCTTCAACGAGAACAAGCTGGCCTTTATCTGGCCGAATCATGCCGACGTTACCGATGAGCGGAGCGTCGTCGCCGACGCCGATTTCACGGCGGAATTTCATCCCGTTGCGAGGCGGTTTGAACTTTTCCAAATCGACAGCGGAACCAATGACCTTAATTTTTACGGGATTAACTCCGTGTTCCTCCACCAGTTGGCGTTTGATCACCGACGCGTCGGCAACGACTTGAGAACAGCCATGCTTGAAAACAAATGCGCGACCTTTGCTGCCGATTGGATCAGTGATACAGCGCGCGCGGCTCAGCGGAATGCCGCAAAGGTAGAGGGGCAAACAAAGCCAGTGATCTTTGGAGCTGTAGGTCTTGATCAGGTCAATATGGTTTCGTCGGCAAAATCTCCAGAGCCGCCATGAACACACGGGATCAACGCGGCTCCGGAGTGACATCGTTACGACCCGAGTACCGAGTTCAGAGGCCTTAGAGTGAACCTGACTGCCTGGGTTGCAGACCAACCACGCCTGATGCCCATGTGCATTGAGCCAGTTAATCTCGAGACAGGTGCGATACTCCTGGCCGCCCCAGCTACGGCTACTCTCTACGTAGAGAATGTTCACGTCGAATCGATGGCGCCTGCGCGTCGCCAACACAGTCTACGCGGCCGCCGCGCGCTTTTCGAGAATGTAATCGTGAATTGTATTAACAGTGCGAAGCGCTTTCCCAGCTACATCCGAACTTGGCACCCCGACTCCAAACGTTTTTTCCATGCTCACTACCAGCTCGAGCGCGTCGATGGAATCCAAGCCGAGTCCCTCCGGACCAAAAAGTGGCAGGTCATCGCCGATCTGCTCAGGAGTCACTTGCAACATCAGATTTTTTACAAGCATCTCCTTGATTTGGGTTCGCAAATCGTGCTCAGACATAAATGAGCCGCGATTTTGCCGTAAATCGCGCACCGGGTCAACCTGTCGGCGCACAATAACTGGTCTTTGGCGCCTCGATTTCGACTAAACCTGATCAGCTTTGTCCCCGGGGGTAATTGCCTGATTTGGATCTGGCCGGGCCGCGCTGGTCGCAGTTTGGTTCTCCGTTCTCGCCACGGTAGATTGTGCCGGTTTCACATCGGATTTGACGACTTCGGTGTCAGATTTTCCGGCCTTGTGCAGCTCGTCGTTGAATTCATCCTTTGCTTTTTGAAACTCCTTTACCGCCTGGCCCATTCCGCGGGCGAGTTCCGGCAATTTCTTGGCTCCAAATAAGACCAGAATAATCAGCAGAATGACAATTAAGTCCGGTCCTGCCAAGTTCATAAAGCTGGCGAGGAGGGTCATACTCTGCTCCCAAGATCAAGCTGTTTGGACAAGTTGCAAGGCAATTTCGTAGGGAGGTAATCAGGGCTACGTGATTGACAGGACCGCCTCGCTATGGGAAAACGCCCATATGCGACCTATTTGGAAAGGCAGCATTAGCTTTGGACTGGTTTATATTCCGGTGGCGGTTTATCCCGCCACGCGCGAGGAAAAGCTTAGCTTTCGGCAGCTTCGTTCCAGCGATCTCAGTCCAATTAGATACAAAAAGGTCGCGGAGGCCGACTCGAAAGAAGTCCCAGCCGACCAAATCGTTAAGGGATTCGAATACGAGCGCGGCAATTATGTTGTCATGAAGGATGAGGATTTCGAGAAGGTGCGGATCGAGTCCACGCATTCCATTGACATCACCGACTTTGTGGATTTGGAACAGGTTGATCCCAAGTTTTTCTACAGACCGTATTTCCTGGAGCCGCAAAAAGGTGGGGAAAAAGCCTATGCAGTTTTGCATAAGGCGCTCAGCGGGACCGGTAAGATCGGCATCGCCAAAGTTGTGATCAGCAATCGTGAACATCTGGCCTCGGTTAAACCTGACGGCTTGTTCCTGATTCTCGAGCTGATGCACTTCGCGAGTGAAATTCTAAGTGCCGACGTGTTGAAGAACGGCTCGGCCACAGCAGTGAGCGACAAGGAGCTGAAGATGGCGCAAGCGCTAATCGAAAGCATGAGCGTCTCTTGGGAGCCAGAAAAATATCGGGACGAATACCGGACAGCGTTGATGGAGATCATCGAACAAAAGGCCCAACACAAGGAGGTCATCACGAAAGCGCCTGCGCCGCCTGCGCCGACGAACGTGGTAGATCTAGTCAAGGTGCTGCAGGACAGCCTCAACCGGACGCAATCCGCCAGGCAAAAGCGCAACGCGACGCGACCTTCGACGCGCAGGTCCACCAGCGCGCTCGTCAAACAAAGACGGCGGGCAGGCGCTCTGGGATGATTGGCACGTTGGCGCCTTTGCAAATTGCAAGGGTCGCATTATAGTCAGCACTTCTTATGGCTAAGACTGCCTGGATCAATCGCAATGCGCGCAAGCGGGGAACGGTGAAAAAATACGCGGCGTTACGCGCGGAGTTAAAGGCAAAAAAAGACTATGCCGGTCTCACGCAGTTGCCGCGTGACGCTAGTCCCACGCGTGTGGTGAACCGGTGCGAAGTTACCGGGCGTCGGCGCGCTTTTATTCGCAGGTTCAGGATGTCCCGTCTCACTTTCCGTGAACTGGCTTCGCAAGGGCTCATCCCTGGCGT
>DATLPS010000024.1:0-12079 GCA_035535575.1 Candidatus Limnocylindria bacterium | reverse complement strand
GTGGTGATCCTTGCTGCGGAGGGCAAAGCTTTCTGCGCCGGCCACGATTTGAAGGAAATGCGCGCAGCACCATCGCTGGATTACTACGAACAGCTCTTTGCGCAGTGTTCTGACATGATGCTTGCGATCCAACGATTACCGGTGCCCGTCATTGCGCGCGTCCAGGGAATCGCGACTGCGGCGGGTTGCCAGCTGGTCGCGATGTGCGACCTGGCTGTCGCGGCGAATACAGCAAAATTCGCCGTGAGCGGTGTGAATCTCGGTCTCTTTTGCTCGGCGCCGGGGGTGGCGCTCTCCCGGAATCTTTTGCGCAAACAAGCGTTCGAGATGCTGGTTACCGGAGAATTCATCAGTGCCGAAGAAGCGAAGGCCCGCGGCTTGATCAATCGGGTCGCGGAACCGCAACAGCTCGATGCCGAGCTCGAAAAACTGGTTGCTACGATCATCAGCAAACCGCGCATCGCAGTCGCAATGGGCAAGGAATTTTTTTACAGGCAAGCCGAATTGCGCATTGCAGCCGCGTATGAAGCAGCGAGTCCAACCATGGCCTGTAATATGATGGATGAAGCAGCGCTCGAAGGCGTGCAAGCCTTCATCGAAAAACGCCAGCCGCACTGGGATCGACGCAATAAGCGCTGACATTCTTCACGTTCCATCGTCTAACGAATTTCCGCCGTGACTTTGACTCTGGAACAACTGGCGAAAACGTCCGGTGGCGAACTGGTGGGTGATCCATCGCTGCAGATCACAGGCGTGGCATCATTGGCAGAAGCGACTCCCGGAGAAATCAGCTTCTTCGTAAATCGAAAATACGTTGGGCTGCTACGCAAAACGCGCGCGTCGGCAATTTTCGTTTCACCCAATTTCGCTGAACCAATCACTCTCGCTCAGATTCGGGTTGCAAATCCAACCAAGGCTTTCGAGCAAGTCGTCCTCAAATTCGCGCCCAAGCCGATTACATTTTCGCCTGGTACTCACCCAAGCGCGATCGTTGATGCCAGCGTCCAGCTCGGACAGCGCGTGTCGATCCAACCACATGCAGTCATCGAGGCCGGGGTAGAAATTGGCGATGACACAATCATCGGCGCAGGAAGTTACATCGGGCATGAGACGGTGATCGGACCCGCCTGTCTGATTTATCCGCGAGTGACCATTCGCGAGCGGAGCCGCATTGGATCGCGCGTGATCATTCACAGCGGCGCAGTGATCGGCGCGGACGGCTTCGGTTTTGAAATGGTCGATGGGCGGCAGCAAAAGATTCAGCAGCACGGCATCGTTCAGATCGATGATGATGTTGAGATCGGCGCAAATACGACCGTCGACCGCGCGCGATTTGGGCGGACGTGGATTCAGGAAGGCGTAAAGATCGATAATCTCGTACAAATCGCGCACAACGTGGTGATCGGGAAAAACTCGGTCATCGTGGCCCAAACCGGTATATCTGGCAGTACGCGTGTGGGTACCCACGTCATGATGGGGGGTCAGGTTGGCATAGTAGGCCATCTCGAAATTGGTGACGGCACAGCGATTGGTGCACAGAGCGGACTCTCAAAAAGCGTGCCGGGAGGCACCTGGTTCGGCTCTCCCGCGGTTCCGCTTGCGGAAGCCAAGCAACAGATTGCCTGGATGCACAGGCTCGGAAAACTCTTTGCGCGGGTCAAAGAGATCGAGAAAAAACTGCGACTCTAGTGCTAGTCAAAAAGACACTGTAGCCACGGCCCTGTGGTCGTTTCAGTGTGAAAACAGCGCCAAAGCTGGACCGGCCACACGCCGTTGGCTACAAAATTAGCGAAATCGCTCTAAGCTCCCCGCGCAGTGGAAAGAAGTCCGCGCAGCGCGTCAGGAGAAATCCATTCTGCACCACATGCCTGCACGGTTTCTGCTTCCATCGAATCGGAAGTGGCCACCATTAGCTCAAAACGCTTTCCGTATTTGCTCGCCAATCGCTCAATAACCGCGTCGGCTGTTTGTCCGGTGCGCGAATAAAAGATTTGAACGTCCCCCGGCTCAGAACTCGCGTCGATTTTTTTGCCTTTTCCATCGAAAACGATTACGACGCGCACGTCGGTCCAATCCTGGTAGTTGCGCAACTGTTTGAGTAACGCTTCACGGGCCAGCGACGAACGGCGCGCGTGAAGTTTGCGCAACTCTGGCCATGCAAAAATAATACTGTGCCCATCGACGATCAGATAACGAGGTCGCTCCGGCATTTCGAGAGTCTGAGAATCCTCAGCCGGCGTTACCCAATCAGTGAGTTACAATTACTCCTTTGACGCGGATTCCTTTTTTGCCGGCTGCTTACTCGGCGCCGGTCGCGTCGCGCTGACTCGCAGCGCTGCCTTCTTGCGCTGTAAATAAGCTCGTCGCCGCTTGCGCTTGCCTCGTACACGATGCTGTTGTCCCACGCAGTGTCTATCGATTGAAACATCGAGAAACGCAATTCGGATTGAGATTCAATAGTTCCTCCGGCCGCCAAGGCGAGATTGCAATTGCATTCACGAATAATCGGCTGTTAAAAAGGATGCCGATGGCCAACCGGGACTCGGGGTTTTTCACGGCAACGCAGAGAACCGTGAGCGGACTTGCCATTGTTTTCCTCGTCGTCGCGGGATTTTTTGGGGTTCTGAATATCCAAAAAGTCAAAGCGCTTCGCAGGGATGCCCCGAACGCGCAGGTCGCCCGCGATGGGGCCGAGGGCCGTAACGCGCAGCAGACGAATGCGCCAACGGCTGGCGCGGTCGGCGCGGAACAACAGGACAAGATCGCCGAAGCTGAGAATCGCGCGGCAAAAGCCGAAGCAGATCTGGCGCAAGTTCAAAAAGAGAAAGCCGATCTGCAAGCGAAATTAGATGCGAATCAGCAGGAGATTGGCTCTCTCCAAAAGCGCGCAGAAGAAGCGGCGAAGAACGCGAATGCTTCCGTCGGTGGCAGTTCGCCCACAGACAATGCGCAGACCGCCGATTTGCAGTCGCAAGTCGATGATCTTCGCCGTCAGCTTGACAGCGCGGAAAAGGAAAAAGCTTTCCTCGCTGAAAAAATTCACGACACCCAGGAACGTACAGCTCCACCCAAGGAGACGAAAAAGCGGCGCGACACCGGCAGCGTCCAGCGGGAAACCGTCAGCCCCCATCGCGCTGGTGTACACGGCGCCGTGCTGGCGTACAATCAGGCCTACAATTTCGTGGTGCTGAATCTCGGTGCTCGTAACGGAGTCGAGACGAACTCCGAAATGCTCATCCTGCGGGATGGCACGTTGATTGGAAGAATTCGCATTTCTTCAGTTGAACCGGCGACATCCATCGGCGATATCATCACCAATAGTTTGGCGCGTGGCGTCCAAGTACAACCCGGAGACAATGTCATTTATGCTGGCACAAATCCGTAACTTCCGAACAATCGTCGTCCCTGTTCTGCTGTGTGCATTAGTGGTAACCATGACCTCATGCGCGACGCAGCACGATATGGCCGTCGTCAAAGATCCAGACGCTCATTACGAATCATCGATGCCATGGAACAAACAGGAGCCTTGGGAAACAGGCGGGCAATTCCAGGCGATGACCGACAGACGGTAATACCAAAGACTGGAGCGTGCGCCGTCGGCGGCGCGCTTTTTAGCGTGTCTCTTTCACCTGCGCGCTACAGCACGACAAGTACTTTGCGATCGACAACTAAATCCAGAAACCGGCTGGAACGACGGCGTTTTTCGGAATCACCACGATGCCATCGCGGATGAAGTAATTGTCCGCATCGAAGTTAGGCGGTTTACCTTCCGGCGAAATCACGACGCCATCGGCGATGCGCGCGTTCTTGTCGATGATTGCGCGGTCGATCACACAGTTGCGCCCGATGCCAATGGGCGGTTGCGACGAATCGGTTTGTTCCAATTCAAAATAGTCCGCGCCCATCACGATGCTGTTGCGGATGGTTGCGCCGCTTTGAATGACACTGCGTATGCCCACCACGCATCGCTCCAGATGCGCATCCGAAATGATGCAGCCGTCTGAAATAATCGCCTGCCGCAGCGTGGCGCCGTTAATTTTGCTTCCCGGCAAAAAACGCGGATGCGTGTAGATCGGAGACTCGGGCTCGAAGAAGCTGTATTCGGGCACGACATCGGTGAGATCCAGATTCGCCTCATAAAAGGCACGGATCGTTCCAATATCTTCCCAGTACCCCTTGAAGATAAAGGCGCTGACATGCCGATCCTTGATTGATTCCGGGATAATATGTTTTCCGAAGTCGAACAGGTCGCTCGTCAACAATTCAATCAGCACGCTTCGATTGAAAACGTAGATCCCCATCGATGCCTGAAACAATTCGTCTTCTTCATTGGAACCGATCGCCCGTAGCAACTCGCGGCTCATCTTCATTTCCTGCAACGCCGATTCATCGCCGGGTTTCTCGATGAACCCGGTGATCCGGCGATCGACGCCGCTTTGCATGATCCCAAACTCCGAAACGTAACGCCGCGCTACTGGTTTGGTTGCCAGTGTAATATCAGCGCCTGATCGAATGTGCTGGTGCAGCAGCGCCCGAAAATCCATCCGGTAAAGTTGGTCGCCGCTTAGGATGAGGTAATAATCATACGGATGTTCCAGGAAGTAGCGCATGTTTTGGCGGACCGCGTCAGCGGTCCCCTGATACCATTGCGAGCCAGTAGGCGTTTGTTGAGCAGCGAGAATGTCCACAAAGCTGCGCGAAAAATTATCGAACTTGTAGCTGGCCTGAATGTGCCGATGTAGCGACATGCTGTTGAACTGGGTCAGCACATAGATCGAGCGCAGCCCAGAGTTGAGGCAATTGCTGATCGGAATATCGACGATGCGATATTTGCCTCCGAGCGGCACGGCGGGTTTGGCGCGATCTTTCGTCAGCGGAAACAAACGCGTACCGGCGCCGCCGCCCATAATGATCGCAAGTGTTCGCTGCAGTGTGCCTGGCGGGAGCGCCCCGTCCGCTTTCGGAATTGAATCTTTCGCAACTGAATCGCGCTGCGGCTGGGTTTGCATGGCTGTCACTCAATAATCTGGCGGCGGCTGTTTGCGGCAACTTTTTTTGCGTCGTGGGTACACGAACCCAGGTTAACGTTGTTTTTGTACGTTCGCGTGAATCACGGATAATAGTCTTTCTTTTTCTGATCGAGCGCTAAACACCTTTTGTAATCGTTGCGGGCGGCACGCCCACCGCTACAGTCCACAACATGTGTGGAATCGTTGGCTACGTTGGGCGCGGTAAGGCGACACCAATCTTACTCGACGGACTGCGCCGCCTTGAATATCGGGGCTACGACTCAGCCGGTCTGGCTGTTGTGGAGCGCGGGCACGTGGAGACACGCAAATGTGCGGGACGCATTGCGGCGCTCGCAAAATTAGTGCGGAAGGAACCTGTATCAGGTTCGCTGGGCGTCAGCCACACGCGTTGGGCCACGCACGGCAAGGTGAACGATCAAAATGCGCATCCGCATTTCGACGCGAGTGGCAAGCTGGCCCTGGTCCATAACGGGGTTATCGAAAATTACCAGGCGTTGAAAGATGAGCTCACCCGCAACGGCGATACGAAGTTTCGCTCTGAGACGGACACCGAAGTGCTCGCGCATCTAATTGGGAAAATCTACGACGACTCATGTGCCAGCACGGTGGATGCTCCCGGAAAGAGGGCCCGACTTTTTGATGCTGTTCGTACCGCCCTGCGGCAAGTGATCGGCACGTATGGCATTGCGTTGCTTCATGCCGATGTGCCGGATTTCATGATCGGCGCGCGTCGTGGAAGCCCGCTCGTTCTCGGAGTAGGCAGCGGCGAAAATTTTCTGGCCAGCGATGTCAGCGCAATTGTCGCTTACACCCGCGACGCGGTCTATTTGAACGATTTCGATGTAGTAGCGGCGGAGCCGGATAAATTCGAGATCGTTTCGCTCGCCGGAGACAGCAGCGAGCATCCTGTCAGCAAAGTCGAGTTTACAGCCGAAGACGTCGGGAAGGGTGATTATCCCCACTACATGCTCAAAGAAATTTTTGAGCAGGCAAACACGGTGCGTGACGCGATGCGCGGTCGTCTGAATGTTGAGGAATGCACGGCGAAGCTTGGCGGCTTGAACATGGCGCCTCCTGAATTACGCGATGTCGGGCGCATCGTTTTGACCGGCTGCGGAACTGCGCTGCATGCCGCCAGGGTCGGTGAATATCTGATCGAGCGACTGGCGAACATCCCCACCGAAATCGACTATGCCAGTGAGTTCCGCCACCGGAATACGCCGATGACTCCGGAAACGCTGGTCTTCGCGATCAGCCAGAGCGGCGAAACAGCGGACACACTTGGCGGGTTGCGTGAAAGCCGGCGCAAAGGCTTTCGAACCTTGGGAATTTGCAACAACGTCGCGAGCACCATCGCGCGTGAAAGCGACGGTGGAGTTTACATGCACGCTGGACCGGAGATTGGCGTGGCCGCGACCAAGTCCTTTACGTCGCAACTTGCTATTCTAACGCTCCTCGGATTGCTCTTTGGGCGAATGCGCAATCTTTCCGCGGCTGAAGGAAATCGGGTTATCGAAGCTCTGAAAGCGTTGCCCGGGCAAATCGACACGGTCCTTGACCTGAACGATGAGATCAAGGCGATTGCCAAACGACACGCCAGTGCAAATGGCTTTCTGTTCTTTGGGCGGCAGTTCAACTTTCCCATCGCTCTCGAAGGCGCTCTGAAAATGAAGGAGATCACCTATCTCTTTGCCGAAGGGCATCCGAGCGCTGAGCTCAAACACGGCGTCATCGCACTGATTCGTTCCGATCTGCCCTCGGTGTTTATCGCGCCGGATGACTCGGTGTTTTCAAAAAACCTAAACAACATCGAGCAAGTCAAGGCTCGCAAGGGTCCGATTATCGCGCTGACAAGCGGAAATTGCGCGAAGCATCTCAAGGGAATTGCGAACGAAATAATTTCGCTGCCGGAAGCACCCGACTACGTGATGCCTATCCTGACTGTCATTCCACTTCAGCTTCTCGCCTACCATCTAGCCGTTGAACTAGGTCGTGATGTAGATAAGCCACGCAACCTCGCCAAGAGTGTGACCGTGGAGTGATCTCATTGTGGGGGAGCGTGCACCGTGTGTGTTTAGCGCCAAAGACGCGGTGTCATGTTAGCCTGGGGCGGCGCCCCGGGAATCCGATCGTCCGGTAAGCCAAGCGCTGACAGCGCGCTTCAATCCCCTGGATGATTCTCAATCCCAAACATAGGGCCCGTCGAAATCAATGCGTGCTAATGATGGGAACGATATCGCAGAGATGAATCGCACTTTCAGCCCTGGCGCTTTTCGGGTGCCATGAACCGCGGGGCGCTGGCCCCAGGGCTGGTGGTGAGCTTGCGCCCTTGGCGCTAAACACACGCCGCGCGCTCCCTGGAAGCCTCGGCACGAAAGAGAAGAAGAGCTCTGGAAATTGCGGAAATTTGCAATACATTAGCCCCGCTCGGACATTCTTCCCCCAGGTGCAACACAACGAAGATTACGTGCTCAGAGTCCTCGAGGATGTGGGACTCGTCACGCGACATCAGATCGATAGTGCGCGTTCCCATCTAAACGGCGAGCCTGGCGTAGTCGATGTGTTGATCAACGAGGGAACTGTTTCCGACGCGGACGTCTCGCGGACGCTAGCCGCGCAGGCGCACATGGATTGGATTGACATCTCTTCCATGGTGATTCCACCGCAAGTCATCAGCCAGATCCGGGGAGAGGATGCGCGCCGCTTTAAAGTGATTCCGGTCGCGTTCGGCGAGACCGGCCTGGTGGTCGCAGTGGGCAATCCGCTGGACATCGACACAATGGACAGTCTGGGTTTTCTGCTACAGCGCGAGCTGGAACTGGTTTGCACCAGTCCAAAGAAGATTCGCGAGGCATTAATTAAATATTACGGCACGGCCGATGAAGCGGCGGATGTCCTGCAGAAAAAAATTGGAGAAGACATCGACCTGGGTTTGGAATTTGGCGATGGCGCCGAAGTGGCCACAGTCGATGAAGCCGATGCGCCAATTGTCCGCCTCGTCTCCATGTTGCTGGTCGAGGCACACCGTGCCGGCGCAAGCGATATTCATTTGGAACCGCTCGATAAGAAATTCCGCGTTCGGTTTCGGATTGATGGCGTGCTGCAGGAAATGCAAGCGCCGCCGAAGCGGCTGCAATCAGCCATTATTAGTCGGCTTAAGATCATGACCGGCTCGATGAGCATCGCGGAGAAACGTTTACCGCAGGATGGCCGCATCCAGGTGAAGATCAAAAAAAAGCCTCTCGATCTTCGCGTCTCAACCATTCCTACCAATCACGGCGAGAGCATGGTTATGCGTCTGCTGGACAAGTCCAGCTTGAAACTCGGTTTGCCGGAGCTTGGTTTTTTTTCCGACGACCAGGAAACTTTTGAGCGCATGATCAGATTGCCGGATGGAATTCTCCTCGTTACTGGACCTACCGGCTCTGGCAAGACGACCACGCTTTACGCCTGTCTCAATTACATCAACAAACCAGACCGCAAGATCATAACCGTGGAGGAACCGATCGAATACCAGATGACCGGGATTAATCAGGTGCAGGTAAATACTGAGATCGGCATGACATTTCCGGCCGCTTTGCGTTCTATCCTGCGGCAGGCGCCGAACATCATCATGATCGGTGAAATTCGCGATCTCGAGACTGCAAGCATCGCCACGAACGCCAGCCTGACCGGCCACCTTGTTTTCAGTACACTGCACACCAATGATGCGCCCTCCGCCGTAGCCCGACTAATTGATCTGGGCGTGCAGCCGTTTCTCGTCGCGTCCTCCGTCCGTGCGGTCATGGCGCAAAGGCTCGTCCGGCGGCTATGTAACAACTGCAAGCAACCGGGCGAACTCACCGACACCGAATTGCGCGCGCTGCAAATTGACCCTGGCCAGGTCTCTGAGTCCCAGGTAATGAAACCGATTGGATGCGAGGAGTGCCGTCACATTGGCTACAAGGGCCGAATGGGCATATTTGAAAATTTTGTGATCGACGACGAGGTGCGCCACCTGATCAACAAACGCAGCTCGACCTTTATCCTCCGGCAACGAGCCCGCGAACTTGGCATGCGGACCTTGCGCGAAGATGGCGTGCGCAAAGTGCTGGCAGGCCTCACTTCTGCAGAGGAAGTCATCTCCATCACCGTGGGCGACGTGAGCTAGTCGGTCTAACGATTCAACAATTTAACGTTTCAACAAATCCATGACTGAAAAACAGCTCGCCGAATTTTTTGTCGAGCAGCGTGTACTCCAGCCTTCGCAAGCAGAAGATGTGCTGAGCGAAGTGGAATTGAACGGAAAAACGGTCGCGCAGGCCATGTTGGATGGCGGGTTCATCGACGAGCCCGGGTTTTATCAAACGATTGCCAACGGTCTTGGCACCGACTTCATAGAACTGACCGAACGCGAGTTTGCGCCGGAACTTTTGCGCCTGATTCCCAGCGGGCTGGCCCGGTTGCACGGCGCTCTTCCAGTTGAACTGAATGGAAGCACCTTGCGAATTACGCTGACCGATCCGTTTGATCTCCACACGGCAGAGGACCTCCGTTTCGCGCTCGGCAAAGACATTCAGGTCGTGGTTTCGCCGCCCGATCAAATCGAAGAACTGATCAAGCAGTATTACGGCAGCGATACCACGAGCATGGAGGAAGTCCTCAAGCAGCTTGGCGAGGCTGGCGAGCTTCTGCAACTGCGCGAACAGGACGGCGAAGCTGCCGTCGAAGCGGAGGCGAACACGACACCCATTATTCGTTTTGTGGATCTTATTCTTTATCAGGCAATCCAAGACCGGGCGAGCGACATTCATTTCGAGCCGTTCGAAAACGAATTCAAAATCCGCTATCGCGTCGATGGCGCGCTTTACGAAATGTCGCCGCCACCGCGTCACCTTGCCCTGCCGGTGATTTCGCGGGTGAAGGTGATGGCAAATATGAACATTGCAGAGAGACGACTTCCTCAGGATGGCCGGATCCAGAAACACATCGCCGGACGCAGTGTTGATCTTCGAGTTTCAACGTTGCCAACCCAATTCGGCGAAAGCCTCGTGCTGCGCGTGCTCGATCGCAGCATTGTCAATCTCGACCTCGAAGCGTTGGGAATGCCTGATTACATTTATAATTTTCTGCTCGAAATGATCGAGCGGCCGAATGGCATCTTCATTGCGACCGGACCGACCGGCTCCGGAAAAACAACAACGCTTTACTCTTGTTTGCGCAAGATCAATACAATCGATTCGAAGCTGCTTACGGCAGAAGAGCCGGTCGAGTACGATCTGGAGGGAATCGTGCAAGTGCCGGTCAACGAAGGCATCGGTCTGACGTTTGCGCGATGCTTGCGGTCGTTCCTCCGCCAGGACCCGGATCGCATTATGGTAGGCGAGACACGCGACCTTGACACCGCGCAGATTGCCATTCAGGCGTCTCTGACCGGACATCTGGTCTTCACGACCTTGCACACCAATGACGCACCTGGGGCGATCACGCGTTTGATCGATATGGGCGTGGAACCATTCCTGATTTCCTCCACCCTGGAGGCAGTGCTCGGTCAGCGTTTGCTGCGCAGCATCTGTCGTCAATGCCGTGGCACTTATCAGCCGAGCGACACGTTACTTGCAGAGTTGGGGATTTCCCGGCGAGATATTGGCGACAAACAATTCTTTTACGGCAAAGGCTGCGACGCTTGTAATAACACCGGCTACAAAGGACGAAAGGGGATTTACGAGCTCCTGAAAGTCACCGATCTGCTTCGTGAATTAATCAATGAACGCGCGCCAACGGTCACCCTGAAACAAAAGGCGATCGAGCTTGGAATGGTCACGCTGCGCCAGGATGGCTTGCGCAGTATCTTCGCCGGCGACACTACCATCGAGGAAGTGCTGCGCTACACGTAAATGTATCGACGTCCTCGACAATTATTTTACGTGTAGCTATCATACGCCCCCATGCCACGGTTTAACTACGTAGCTCTCGATGCTCGCGGACAGGAAGCGGCGGGCTTAGTTGAAGCCGCTTCTACCAATGCCGCAATCACTCAACTGCGTCAGGCAGGCTATTTCCCCACGAGCGTAGTCGAGGAGGCGATAAGCGGTCCTGACGGCAAGGAAGCTCTCCGGCGCGCAGCGACGATGGTGAGCACGACTAAACCGCGCGCCAAAAAAGGTATTGTTCTTTTCCAGCGCAAAAAAGTTAAGTCAAAGATTCTAATGATCTTTACTCGCCAATTGGCGACGCTGATTGATTCCGGCTTGCCATTGCTGAGGAGCTTGAACGTTCTGGCGAAACAGGAGCGGGACAAGGTGTTAAAAAATACGATTAACAAAGTCGCGGACTCTGTGCAAAGCGGTAGCACGTTTTCTGACGCGCTGGCCCTGCATCCGCGCATCTTTAACGAGTTGTTCGTCAACATGGTCAAGGCAGGCGAGGTGGGTGGCGTACTTGAACTTGTGCTCAACCGGCTTTCGGAATTTCAGGAGAAGGCTTCCAAGATTAAGAACAAAATCGTAGCGGCCATGGTCTATCCGGGCATCGTGATGACGATGGCCGTAGGCATCATGGGTTTTCTTCTCGTCTTCATCGTGCCGAAGTTTGAAACGATTTTCCACGACTTGCTCGGCGACAAACCGCTGCCGCCCGTCACCAGGTTTGTCATCGGGGCCAGTGACTTTGCGCAGCACCACGGCTTGGTTCTGCTTGGCATCGTGATTGCCGCGGTAGCCCTTTACAAGTTCGCCGGCCGCACACGTGGCGGGCGATTCGCCATTGACACTTTCAAACTGCGAATGCCGCTTTTTGGGAATTTGAATCGCAAAACCGCGATCTCGCGTTTCGCGCGCACACTTGGAACCCTGGTGACTAGCGGCGTTCCGATTTTGCAGGCATTAAATATTACTCGCGACACCGCAGGTAATGCCTCCATTGCCGCTGCCATCTCGCGGGTGCATGACAGCGTGAAAGAAGGCGAATCGATCGTTCAACCACTCGAGGCCAGCCGCACTTTTCCTCCGATGGTGGTTAGCATGGTCGATGTCGGCGAGGAAACTGGTAAGCTCCCGGAAATGCTTTTG
>DATLPS010000023.1:0-6200 GCA_035535575.1 Candidatus Limnocylindria bacterium | reverse complement strand
CTTGGCTTGGACTAGCCGTGCATCGTAGCCGTCCTGCTTTTTACCAAAAGGGCTTCCAGATGGCGGCGGCGGACAACTTTGCAAAAGCTCTTGGTAGTAAGTCATACTGCTTACTGATGACGTTCGGATAAATTGTCTCTGATAACCTTCTTCGCTGGCTTTGCGCTAGATGTTACTATGACAGATGGTTCAATTGGCTACCGGTAATGACTCGCTAACTTCTCGTTTCCTGCTGTGTGCCACCATGGATTTCACAGCGTCAAAAACGGTTTCGGCCTCGAGTGCCTTCATACAAGCAATGTTGTTCGGACAACTGTCAAACCAATGGATGACCGGCGTTCTATTGTGACAAAACAAGCAGGGCACATCACCGAATAACCCAAGCGAATTTGAGTCCGGTGGCAATCTGGAAGCTGGGTCGAGAGGTCCAAATAATCCGATAAGAGGTGTACCGACAGCTCCCGCCACATGCACCGGACCTGAATCAATGGAAATGATCAAGTCACAAATGGCAATGAGTGCCACAAGTTCTTCGCCCTTCAGTCGACCGGCCAATGACTTCACATCGGCCAGGTTATCATATTCCGAAGATCCGCCGCCTTTGGTACCGAACTGTAGGATCACGGCGTCGTACTCTGAGTGAATCTTGTTTATCAGCTTCTGCCATCTGGAGGCTTCCCATTCTCTTACGGGCCAACTGGGACCGGGATTAATTCCGATAAGCAAACGGCTCCCCGTTGTCTTGCTGTCCAACTCGTACCGAGCGCGAGTCTTTTCGATCAGATCCGTTGACGGACAAAGCTTCGGTATATGTGCTTTACCTGTGAATCCACAAGACGCAGCGAGATCATCTATTAGATGAGCGCTCGTCCCGGATGTGAATGACTTCTCGCCGGTCGTTTGGGGATTGTAACTTTTGTCCACGAGACCAAAAAGATTGACGTCTCTTGGGAACGTGAACGGGTAGATCCACCATTTGTTCGCATAAACCAAATCCACCGACCGAGACATTACAACGACTTCTCGCCAAACTGGCGCCGTGATAAAGACAACAAGTTTTCCGGGATGCCGACGATGCACCTCCTCGCATATTGGCAACGTGCAAAGCACGTCTCCTATTCCGCCGCAGCGGCAAATGATGACGGCTCGCTTGCGGCGCCGAGCGCATTGGAAGACCAGCCAGACGATAAAAGGTGCCCATCCACGAGCCCGAAGCTTCAAACGAAAAAACCGACGCCACATCGATCTCGTCGCCGAACGCAGCGGACCTGGCAAGATTGATACAACAGAGTCTCGGAACTGCTGTGGACGAGGTTTCTGCTGAACGGAGAAATCGTCTGTGAACACCTCGCTTCTTCGCAACACGAACTCGATAAAGCATTCAATGCCTTTCGAAGGGTCGTACGTCTGATCCACATCCGGGCCTAACGAATAGTCGTAATTTGTATTAACAAGGCGGCAAAGTAGCAGTTCGCACGCGGTATCTGTGTTCAAGAACTGATTGAGCCATTCCGGCAGCTTGATGTGAAAACCGAGATGCGGCGAGACCGTGCGGCAGAGCTGATCGAGACTCCAAGTGGACCTATGTCCGGCGTTGTATCTGCTCGGCCAAAGCATCTTCTCATAAAGTGCCCAGTCCGGCACAGT
This sequence comes from Candidatus Limnocylindria bacterium, assembly GCA_035535575.1. Taxonomy (GTDB): domain Bacteria; phylum Verrucomicrobiota; class Verrucomicrobiia; order Chthoniobacterales; family UBA10450; genus Udaeobacter. The sequence goes on along the minus strand of DATLPS010000023.1, from coordinate 4,553 downwards.
CGCTACGATATAACCACCTGGCTTGAGGCAGGCAATCCATGATTGCAGCATCACGTGCGGCGCAAGTGCGTGTTCCAATACTTGGGAACCGTGGATCAGATCAAATTTGCGATCAGGGAAAAACTTTCGCAGATCATCTCCGCCCCCGTCGGGCAGATCAAATGCCGTAGCACCCGGTAACGGATCGTCACCGCTCCCTACATCGAGCATATCCCCCTTAAGAATGTCCCGCCACGGGAAACCACCTGAATCAGCTTCCGCGAGCCGGCGAGCGATGGCCTTCGTTGTCTCTTTCACTTGAGATCCGGTTCGATACGGTTAACTCCCTGGCTGCTCAACGGGCGCGGAACACGATGATCTCAACAACCGCGTAGCGCGAATAAAACGGATGCTCACCGGATATTCACTTTGCACTCACCGCAACAGCGGGAATTTCACTGGCTAAATCAATCACCTGATCGCAATTGGCTACAGCACTGAGTCGGTGTGCGGCCACAACCATGGTGAGCTTGCCGGTAAGACTGCGCAACGCCTCGAGCAGCTTTGCTTCCGTTGCGACGTCGAGTGCGCTGGTTGCTTCGTCCAGAATCAACAGCGATGGACGATGATAGAGCGCGCGAGCAAGACCGATCCGTTGACGTTGCCCGCCAGAAAGGCGGATACCGCGCTCGCCAACTTTCGTCTCGAAACCATCGCGCAATTCCGCTTCAATGAAGTCAAGTATCTGCGCCATAGCACAAGCTTCGCGCAAGCGCGCGGGGTCGATCTTCTCATCCAGCAAACCAAACGCGATGTTGCGCGCGATAGTGTCGTCGATGAGAAAAATATCCTGCGGCACGTAACCGATCGATGCCTGCCATGAGGGCACAAGTGCAGGGGTCAGCAGTTGGCCATCGATCAGGATCTCGCCTGCCGTCGGGACGTAGAGTCCAAGCAACAAATCAACAAGCGTTGATTTTCCTGAACCGGTTGGGCCAATCACACCGAGCGAACTGTTCTTCAGGATAATTATTGAAAGCCCCTCCACGGCGGCACGCGAGACGCCCGGATACCGGTAGCCAACGTCGCATAGGGTAATCGCGTTATCCCAAGGAAAAGGACGCGCGGGTGCGACGGGCTCGGTGCTTATTGCACGCGGAACCGATTTGTCAGTCTCCGCGGCAACAAATTCGTCGTACACCTCGTCAACCGCATGACGCATGGAGCTGACCTGTGTCAGCTGCGCGTAAACCAATTGGATCGAAGGCAACAGCCGATAACCCGCAAGAGCCATCACGCCAAGGTTCGGAAGAATATCGGAGAAATCGCGCCCCCTTGCTGCGAGCAGCAACACAGCCACGACGAGACCGCCGAAAGCGAGCGGTTCCACAAAATAGCGAGCGCTGTTGGTGAAAACAGGCAGTCGCGCGTACATCTGCGCTATTACCGCGGAATGCTTCGCGAACCGGTTGAGAAAATGCTCTTCAGCGCTGTGGACTTTCACCGGTTTAATCCCGCCGAGCATTTGTTGCGCTTCCCGGAACAAGCCACCGAGAGATATTCTTAAGTTTTCATCGACCTCTCGACGTTTCCTCGCGAGAAGGCGAAAAATCGTCACGTAAAATCCGCCCAGCACGATTGCTGCCGAAATAGCAATCACCGGCTGGACCAAAAACAGCGTGGCCAAGAGAAGCACCGCGGTGAGCACGCGCGCGACGCTGTCCAGCAAGGGGAGGAGCACTCCGCTGGTGTAATTCATCACATCGCCGACGATTTTTTTGAGGAGATCGCTGGAGTTGCGCTGAAGAAAATAGGTATATGGCTGCGACGCGATTCGGCGCAGAAGCCGGACGCGCAACCAGTGAGCAAAGTTTTGGGCATAACGAGTGCGAGCGTACTCGGCCAGCAGGTTAACTGCGTTCGAAGCAAGCAGTCCGACAATGGCGATGACCCCAGCTGTTATGAGCAGTTCCCGATTGCTCATAGGTGGCAGCAGCGCAAGGAAACGCAGGCCGAAGTGCGAATGACGGATGCGCTCGGGATCGGCGGCGATTGCCAAAAACGGAAAGATCGACGTGATCCCGATCACTTGAAAAAGGGCCTGCGCAAGCGAGAGCAAAAAAACCGCGCCCAGCTTCGCTCTGCCGTATGGTCCCGCCAGAAAGAGAACGCGGCGAATCAGATCGAAAACGTTATGAATAAACCGGGACAAGGCGGTTCCGAGTTACACGTTGAAGAAAAATGGGCGCATGGCGTCCTGCAACGGGCAAGATTTGCCAATTATCTGCGGGAAAACTCACGTGTCAAAGACTACCGGGCTACTGACTACCGACTACCCGCGCTAAATGTCATTCTGAGCCAGGCGAAGAATCTGAGATTTCTTTTAACGCCTCCAGCGTAGCCAGAGATGTTTCGCGAAGCCTGTCCTGAGCGAAGTCGAAGGGCTCAACATGGTAGCCAAACATTTGGCCGATTTAGCGCCGCTGCTAAGCTCGGAAGATGCGAAAGGCCATTAAATCCATTATGGCGAAGGCAATTCCGATCTATCTCGTTGAGCAAGTCACCACCGAGGTCCGGCTCGCTGCCAGACGGATGTTTACTGCTCGTTCAGTACGAAGAAGACTGGCTTCGCAAAAGAGCTGCCGCGTAAACGTCGGTTGTGGCAGCAACCCGATCGAGGGATGGATCAATCTCGATATCGTTTCCCATCCAGGCGTGTACTTTTGGGACTGCCGGAGAGGCTTGCCGTTTTCCGATGGCACCGTCGCGGCGATCTATTCGGAGCATTTTTTAGAGCATCTCGATCTGGAAAGTGAGGCACACCCATTTCTTCGCGAATGTCTTCGGTGTTTCCAGCCTCGAGGCGTTTTGCGCATCGTGGTGCCCGACGCGGGGGCGTACCTGCGAGCCTATGGCGCCCCATGGGAGTCGCTGGCGAACCTGCGACCACTGGATCGCACTGCCAATGGATGGCGCGACAGGTGGCTGGGTTGGGTCTACCAAACCAAGATGCAGTTCATGAACGCCGTTTTTCGGCAGCGGTACGAACATAAATACGCCTATGACGCCGAAACTTTGGTTTTGGTTATGCGTGAAGCTGGTTTCGCCGATTCGGTGGTACAGCAGTTTGGCGTATCGATAGATCCGAAAATGGCGCCAGACAGCAACGATAGACGGACGGAAAGTCTCTACGTCGAAGCAGTCAAAAGATAAGGGCCACGTTTTCGCACGGTTTCCAAACCGGTCATGAGTTCGCATCGTCTGCGCGCTGCAAATGGACAATCGTCCTTTGTTCCTAATAATATTGTCAGCAAATTTGTCCGGCGATGCTGACGTCAATTGAGATGCTTGCCCTCGGGAAGCTTTGCGCAAATAAACTCCGAATTAGCACTAGCCTGTCTTTCAGCTCACGCAAGAACGATGGATAAATTGAAGCAGGTTTTTTTGTTTCTATCTCACACTCCATTGGCCGAGGTCGTTCGGGAATACGAGAATATCGGGAGCGCCACTGCCGGGGTCGGCAATACACTTTTTCTGTATCATAAGACAGGCAACAAGACCCCCCCTGCCTTGCCAACGCAGAAGCTTTACCTGTGCTCAGAGGAAAGCCTGTCCAAGCTGAACTATCGTATGATTGGACCCACGCTTGTGCCGGGACACGTTGCCTTCCCAGTGCTGCAATTCTTCCGTGACAACCCTGACTTCGATTACTACTGGACCATTGAATACGACGTTAGATTTTCTGGCGATTGGTTTTTCTTTTTCGACTCATTCAAAGACGCAACCGAAGATTTCTTGACTTGCCACGTCCGTGAGCACGCCGATGAACCGGACTGGCCGTGGTGGCCGTTAGATCATCCACACAAGTCGATTGCCCTTTCTGGACGTCTCCGTTGCTTCAATCCGATTTATCGCCTTTCGAATGTAGCGCTGTCTTTTTTGCATCAATCCTTATTCAATGGATGGCGCGGTCACAATGAGGTCCTATTTCCGACCTTGCTGCATCATAACGGCTTTACGATATCGGACATTGGCGGCAAAGGCAGGTTTACTCCTCCAACCATGAAGAACAACTTTTATACCGAATCTGAATCTAACAGTGCCGGTAGGCTGGATTCCGGGACTATGAGATACCGCCCGCCGTTCCAAGGAGTCGGCGAAGAGAACAATAAGCTGTATCATCCCGTCAAACCGCTCTCTTTTGTAATGGGTGAGAGCATCGGCAACCAGAATCGCCAGCGCGGATTACTGAGACGTTTAGCCAGGCAAATATTGGACACGCTATCGCCTCGACCGTGACGGGACTCGCCACCATTTGTGTAACCATCTGCGATTTGCCGATGGCGTCGATCGATCGCGACAGCATTCAACGATTGGGGTCCGAAACCTCGCTCACCTCTGAGTAGAGTTTCTTGATTTTCTCCGCTCCATCGTTCATATACCAGCCGTTGAAAAGCAGAATGTCGCCACGCCGGACGGCATTTAGCAGCGCGGAGTGATCCTCGGGCCGATCGCCTTCAGGCGCCATCAGCACACTAAACGCGTTTGGGTACACCAATCGCGCGCCAACTGGT
>DATLPS010000022.1:0-2236 GCA_035535575.1 Candidatus Limnocylindria bacterium | reverse complement strand
ACCGAGCGCTCTCTGTAATTCAACGCGTGACGCAGACGATTTACTTCGTGCTCCACATCTCGCAAACCCTTGTTGGTCGCACGCAACTCCCTATTTTCGACCTGAACCGCCGTATTCTCATGCTCAAGTTGCTCCAGCGACTTCAATCCCGTGCGCACGGATGTGATCTGTTTTTTCAGCCCCGAGCCGCTGGTCAAAAATGGGGCCAGTAGCTGATACACGCCAGCCTTGAATTTCTGTGTGGTGCTCGGCCCGAAGCTGAGAAAGTATCCCAGAATAGCGCCGAAAATCAGCAGCGCGATGAGGTTTGTACGGCTCATTCAAATTGCCAATTGCAGATTGCGAATTGCCGATTGGAGGACCGACAACTCAAGACTCCGCACCCAGCGAGCGTTGCGGTGTGCGCTTTCCGGTAAGCGCAAAGGTTATCGCCACTGGCGATCCGCCGAGGCGACCTGACGCAAAAACTTAAGTTCATTGAGGCATTTGCCGGTCCCTTCCGCGACTGCACTGAGTGGATCTTCAGCTACATGGACTGGCAAACCTGTTTCCTCACTCAAAAGTTTGTCAAACCCCCGCAGCAACGCACCTCCGCCTGCGAGTACCAATCCCCGATCCACGAGATCTGCTGAAAGCTCGGGCGGACAGCGCTCCAGGGTGATACGGACGGAATCGACAATAGTCGAGATCGGTTCAAGCAACGCTTCGCGGACTTCCTGAGAAGTAATCATGAGCGTTTTAGGCAGACCAGCGACCAGATCGCGTCCCTTTACTTCTACGCTCGTTTCCTTTTCACTCGGGTACGCGGAGCCGATCTTGATTTTGATTTCCTCGGCCGTGCGTTCGCCAACCATTAAATTGTAAGCGCGTTTCATGTACTGCACGATTGCCTCGTCCAACTCGTCGCCAGCCACACGTACGCTTCGGCTAAATACAATTCCGGAGAGCGAAATTAGTGCCACCTCGGTGGTGCCTCCGCCGATATCGATGATCATGTTGCCCGCAGGATCCTGCACTGGGAGTCCCACGCCGATTGCGGCGGCCATTGGTTCTTCAATCAAATAAACCTCGCGCGCGCCGGCATGAGTAGCAGATTCACGCACCGCGCGCTTTTCCACTTCGGTAATTCCGGAAGGAACCGCAATAACTACGCGCGGTCTCGCGCGCACCTTGCGATTATGCACTTTGCTGATGAAATGCCGCAACATCGCCTCGGTGACTTCGAAGTCGGCAATGACACCATCCTTGAGCGGACGCACCGCGACAATATTCGCCGGCGTGCGGCCGAGCATGCGCTTGGCTTCGTCACCCACCGCCAAGACCCTGTTGGTACCGGCTTGCACCGCCACCACCGAGGGCTCACGCAAAACAATCCCCTGATCTTTTACGTAAACAAGAGTGTTCGCCGTGCCGAGATCGATCCCGATATCGCTGGATAACCAGCCGAAAAGTCCGTTGAACATGAATTATTTATTAGCAGCACTTTCCAGTCCGAAGGAAGCGCGTTTTATCCGTCTGAGTGGATTCTTTCCGCAGGACCCGTCCCGCGGCGCGATTCGGCCAGGCTGAAACGCGGTAACATGAAACAGTGCCGAGCGCCGTCAAGCGCATATTATGGGATGCAGTGCTGAAGTAACAGAGTGTTGGAATTTTCCAGTTAGTCCATTACTTCTTTCTTCCGTAACTCCAATGCAAAGAATCATCGTCGCCCCGTCTATTCTTGCCGCCGATTTCTCACGCCTGTACGACGAAATCCATCGCGTCGAAGCCGCAGGCGCAGATTGGATCCATTGCGATATCATGGATGGACATTTCGTTGATAACATTTCTTTCGGGCCGCAGATTGTCGGAATTGTTCGCGACCTAACGAATCTTCCGCTCGATGTTCATCTGATGATCGAGCACGCTGATCATTACGTGCCGCGATTTGTCAAAGCCGGCGCAAACTCCATCACCGTTCACGTAGAGCCGGAAGCGAAGCACGATGTCGCGACAACGTTGCGGCAGATCCAAGACGCCGGTTGCCGCACCGGGCTGACCTTAAATCCCGAAACGCCATTTGCTGTAGTAGAACCGTTTCTCGATAAGATCGACTTATTGCTGATCATGACAGTGCATCCTGGTTTCGGCGGCCAGCCATTTCGAGCTGATCAAATGCAAAAAGTTAAACGTGCCAGATCGCTGAATGATAAGATCGACATCGAAGTGGATGGCGGTATCAACGCGCGCACGGCCA
>DATLPS010000021.1:0-1869 GCA_035535575.1 Candidatus Limnocylindria bacterium | reverse complement strand
CGCTATACCCAGCAATTTTTGCGGCAGGTGGAATGGGGCGAGCTGGATTATTTGGTGCTCGATCTTCCTCCCGGCACCGGGGACATCCAGCTTACTATCGTTCAAACGGTCGCTCTTTCGGGAGCAATCATCGTCACTACGCCACAGGAAGTTGCTCTCATCGACGCGCGCAAGGCGGCTACGATGTTCGACAAAGTTAACGTTTCCCTGCTCGGCCTGATTGAAAATATGAGTTACTTCATGTCTCCATCCGACGGCAAACGCTACGATATCTTTGGAAGCGGCGGCGGCGAACGCGAGGCCAAGCGCTTGCGAGTTCCCCTCCTCGGTCAAATTCCCATTGATATCACTACGCGCGAAGCCGGCGATCGCGGGATACCGATCGTGAGCGACGATCGAAAATCGCCAGTGACTGCCGAGTTCGTAAGGATCGCCGAAGCAATTCGTAAGGTTCTGCCTTAGCGACGCGTCCGCAACGCCAGGAGTGGACCGGGGTTAAATAAATCGCGCGGTTGACTCGTCGAACTCCAGCATTCGATGTTGTTGACTAGCTAGCAGTTTTATGAAAGAAGAAGCGGAGATGCCGTCTTCGGAAGACCATCAAGCTCGATTTGTCAAGGATTCGGCGCTTTACAAGGAGTTCCTTGCCGAGCGCACCGAAATTTTGAAGCATAAATGGATTGAAAGCGAAAAAGCCGGCAAAGACATCGGCTTTGAAAGGGCTCTGCTTGATTGGATCGTGAAACATCGCTCCAACTGGCGTGAGCGGCGAAGGAAGGAGGCGCGCACCGAAAAGTCCGCCTCCTAATTTTTGTTCCTTTAACGCGATCCCGTGAGGTCGCCAAGGAAACGCATGAACCAGCCAAAACAGAATCCACCAGCCGCCGTCCCCGTCATGGACGCGGAAGCAATTCGGCGCGGGCTGCGACGAATTGCGCACGAGATCATCGAGCGAAATCCACGGCTTGAGAACGTCATGCTCGCGGGAATTCCTTCGCGCGGCGTGGAGATCGCGCGACGCATCGCCGATTTTATTCGCGAGATCGAGAACGTTGACACTCAGACTGGCGTCATCGATGTGGCGATGCATCGAGATGACGTGGGAACGCGCCCGGAATTACCCGTTGTGCATGCTTCGAAGCTTCCGTTGCCACTGGAAGGCCGCACGGTCATCATTGTCGACGACGTTTTTTACACTGGCCGCACCGTGCGTGCGGCGATGGATGCCATCAACTCATTCGGGCGTCCCGCGCGCATCCAACTCGCGGTACTAATTGATCGCGGCCACCGCGAGCTGCCCATTCGCCCTGATTACGTCGGCAAGAATTTGCCGACTGCCAGCCGCGAACAAATTCAGGTGTGCCTGCAAGAATCCGATAACAAACCGGACGCAGTCTGGTTGGAAAAACGATGAGTACGCGCTGGACACGCAAAGATCTGCTCGGGTTGCGCGAATTGTCGGCTGACGAAATCAATTTCGTTCTCGAAACCGCGGACGCATTCAAGGAGGTCGGGACCCGTGAGATTAAGAAGGTTCCAGCGCTCCGTGGAAAAACACTGGTGAACTTCTTTGTCGAGCCAAGCACGCGAACGCGCACTTCATTTGAGTTGGCGGCATTTCGCCTGAGCGCGGACGTGATCAACATCTCGGCAACGACCTCAAGTCTGACAAAAGGCGAAACGCTCAAGGATACCGCGCGCAATCTGGAGGCGTTACACGCGGATATTCTCGTATTGCGGCACAGCTCTGCTGGCGCGCCGCAGTTTTTGGCAAATCGATTGAAATCGAGCGTGATCAATGCCGGCGACGGAGCGCACGAACATCCGACACAGGCGCTTCTCGATCTTTATACGATCCGCGAGCGGAGA
>DATLPS010000020.1:0-14546 GCA_035535575.1 Candidatus Limnocylindria bacterium | reverse complement strand
TGAGATTGTCAGCGATTATTTCCCAATACTTTGGAACTTCGTTCTGCCATTTCCGTAGAACGAGGTAAAGGCTGTAGCAGTCAAATCGCTACCACGGCTTTGCAAAACAGAGCCGTGAAGTGGTCGGACAAACAAGAGAGGAAGAAAAAACATGAGTGATTACCAAGTTGAAGCTTTGCTCCGTCCGACAAAGGAACTTGTGCCGCACATGCCGTTAATGGCGTTAGCGGAACTAGCAGCATGGTGGCGTAAAGCACCAGAGTGCGAACCATTGGTTCGCATAGTCGAGGAGCAGATTAGCAGATATTGGGCTGGGCTGCATAGGACAGCCCAGTGAAACTGGAATGTTCGACCCGGTGCGGATCGCCGCTTCCAGTTCCAGAAACGCAGTCAGCGTTTCACCAGCACGCACCAATTAGGCCAGACCCTGGGGCTAGCTCTATCACTTAAAATCAAGTGATTTAGAATTCTCGTTGCCCGAATAAAGTCACAAGCTTTACAATCGGACATGAAGGAGAAGTTTGTCTGCTTGCCCAGTGGAACGGTTCTTAACATCGACCGTGTGGCCTTTGTATCGCCTCTCCCAGATGCTGCAAAAAGACGGCGAAAAATCCGCGTGTTTTTCGCCCCCGCAGGAAGTAGCGGTTCACCGGTGAGTATATTTCTCGACCGAGATGATTCGAACGTTCTGATCGAGACTTTGAGCAAGCTTGGCCTCGACGTGACTGCGCTTCGCCGAGCTATGGTTGCACGGAAATGATCTTGTGCTGCGTTTACGATTACGCTGGTAACGTGATTGAGACGCACGAGCACACTGGCGATTTCAAAGAGTGGTGAGTTTGAATATCGCGTTACCGTCAAAGTCCCGCCGTATTTTGCGTTCGGGGATTGGCTCTTCGCGCGGGCCTCGCAGTTCCGCTTGGCTTCAACGGCGAGTTCGGTAATAGCCGTGATGCCAGGTTCTCGAAACGAATGGCCTGTGCATTGCGAGGGAGGAATTCATCACGTATGGCCATTCAAGTTTGAGACGGAGCCCGTTAACGTTATTGTTTGGGCGATTGCGGCCCACATTTCGCGCAAACGGAACAAAGCGGCGAAACAGCATTACTAATTTCTCTTTCACAACGTTTCCATTTTCATTTCGTGGCGCGGCCAAATGTTGACCATATTTACAGATCCGTGCTCCGCTTGATTCAGATTTATTTGACGTAGGGTTATGCTCTGTAACTAGGGAGTCTAACACGACTTCACGTTGCGTGCCATACTGGCGATGGCGCTGCTAGGTGCACTCCGAGCCGGTGCTACTTTTTGGGGGCCTTCCCACGGCCTAATCCCTTCTTTCAAACGAAATCATAGGGAGCAATGACTGCACACGGGGGAGCTGAACGGTGCGGAGAGGCGGCGGAGGTTGCCGTGCTAATTCATAAACACCGGCCAGGTTAGTCCCCGTTTAATTCCTGGCTCTCCCCAACAGTCGTTGAGCGAAGTAACTGCAGCGTGGAGAGCCGTTTTTTACTTAGCCACCCCGCGAGGTTGTACGAGACCGTTTATGAGATGATTTCGCCGGCTGATGTTTTTGGAGGTTGATGAAACTGACAAATAATTTCTCGAAGAAGTTTGGCCGGCGGGCCACATACCGATGGCGGCGCGGCGCTTGTTTTTCAGTCTTCGTCTTCGCCTGGGCGACTGAATAATGATCCAAAGGTTCAGGAACCGGAAGCTCCTCCTCTATTTGAGGTACCACCGGTGCCCCATATTCATGAGCCGACGTAGCCGGAAGGATCTTAACAACCGGAGCGGCGAACAAAATCGCAACCCCCCCGGTGATCTCAAAAATTGCAGCAAGTAAAGTGGATTTCATGTAGGTAAATAGGCCGAAACCTTCGTAAAGTTGCAAAAGTCCTTTGTCGCTGCCACAGAAAAACGTTCTTGAATGCGTCGTGCGAACGCTTCCACATATAACTTCTCCGGAAACTGCGGGTCGAAGTTCCGAAAAAAGTGAAAAAACTTTTAAGGAAGCACGGGCTGGCAGAATGGTTTTCGTAATTGCGCGTACTAGAAGTGCCGAGGCCGCGTCTGACTCCGCAAATGGACCGCAGTCGGGTACGCGAAGTTCTACAGCCGCTCACATGACCCGGTGATTCGCGTTTATGATGATGCTGGCAACGTGATTGAAACGCACGAGCACACTGGCGAGTTCAAGGAGTGGTAAAGCTGCCTTGCCAGTGTGCAGCCTTTACGCATTTTCCCTCTATAGGGCAAGAAGTAGATTGCAAGATGCAATCTAATTCTCGTCAGACGGCCCATGGATTTCACTGTGTTGAGTTGACACAAAGGAAGAACGAGAAACAACGAGCTAAGAACGAAAGGAACAAAGTTATGTCAGCTATACATTTCAGCCCACTCACAGCGATTGCGGTCGGTCCGGCCGGTCCTCCGTCCAAATTGTCGGTCGGCCCTCATTCCGGCCCAAGCACGGCAATTGCCGTCACCGCCAGCGTAACGATCAAGGAATCCGACTTTCAGTGGGTTCTGCTTGGGCTGACAGTGCCCGACGGAATAAAGGTGAAGGGTGTTGTAGTTTGCTATCAGGTTGTTGGTGGAAAATCCACCTACATTTCCCAAGTGCGATTGACTGAAATGACCACGCCCAATACCGCCTTGGTGAAACATGATGACCCAACTAATCTCACGTCCACGCTGCCGGTGTGTTACAAGAGCAAGGCAAGCGGATTTTCCGTGAGCGGGACCATCACACTTGAATTAAAGCTGCTCATTGGAGGTAAAGGCGAGAAAATCTTGGTGGGAGGAATCGCCTTGCTGACCTAAGCCGGTCTAGAACGTAAAAGTGGATCAATAGCTTCGAGGGGTATGGTTCCACCTTCGTGAATAATAGACACGCCTAATCAGTCGCTCCAGCCAACCGCTGTGCATCGGGGGAAACGGGGTCAGATCTCAACCTTTAACATTTGTCCCTGATTTGCTCACAGAGGGAGATGTTCAGCCGGCTGCGAGTCGAATTAGAGGAAGCCGCCTATCACCTCTCTCCGCTGTGGCACAGAGCGGTTCCGGAAACATATTTGCCTGCGAACCCGCAGCATCAGGCTATGGTCATGCCGCATATATTATGAGCGGGTTCTTTGAGGAGTTGCAGCGCCGAAAGGTTTATCGCGTCGCCGCCGCTTACATCGTCGCCGCGGGATTCTTGATTCAAATCGCTTCGGCGGCGTTTCCAGCATGGGAATTGCCCAATTGGAGTTTGCGACTCGTAATTGCGCTTTTGTTGATCGGTTTTCCGATCGCGCTCATACTCGCCTGGGCCTACGACATTACCGCGAAGGGAATTCAGGCCACCCCGCAAACAGGAACTCACCGGCGGCGAAATCTCATCTTGCTCATCGTCACCGCTGTCATCTTCTCCGCTGCCGCTGGATTCTTTCTTTTGCCACGGGCCGTCTGGCATAAAGTCGACAAATCAGTCGCGGTCCTGCCCTTTCAAAATTTGAGCAGCGATCCGGACAACGCTTATTTCGCTGATGGCATCCAGGAGGAAGTCCTGACGCGTCTGGCTAAAATCGCGGATTTGAAAGTGATTTCGCGCGCTTCGACGCAGCAGTATCAGAGCGAACCAGGCAATCTTGCTGAGATCGCGAAGCAGCTTGGCGTAGCGAATATCCTTGAGGGTACCGTCCAGAAAGCAGGCAATCAGGTGAGGGTCAACGTTCGCCTGGTTAACGTGCAAACCCACTCGCAGCTCTGGGCCGAGACGTATGATCGAAAGTTGAGTGACATCTTTGCCGTCGAAAGCGAGATCGCGAAGGGAATAGCGGAGTCGTTGCAAACGACGCTGACCGGTGGTGAAGAGCAAGCGTTGGCTGCCAGCCCCACAAACAATCCGGAAGCTTACGATGCATACTTACGCGGGCTGGCTTTTGAAGCCCGTGGCAACTACTCGAGCGATGCGCTATTCAAAGCCATCGATTTTTATGACCTGGCCGTGCGGCTTGACCCGAATTTTGCGCTCGCCTGGGCGCGGCTTTCCGGTGCGCACGCACTTCTTTATTTTAATCGCGGCGACACAACCCCCGCTCGCCGCGATGCGGCCAAAGAAGCTTTGGAGCATGCGCAGAAACTGCAGCCGAACTCGCCCGAAACCCTGCTCTTCCTGGGTTATTATCAATATTGGGCGCTGCACGATTACGGGATGGCCAAAGCCACCTTCGCGCGCGTCAGCAAAATGTTGCCAGGTAACAGCGAGGTCTCATACGCCCTGGGGGCAATCGCGCGACGCGAGGGACATTGGGCTGAAAGTGTTGCCTATTGGGAACGGGGCCTCGCCCTCGATCCGCGGAACACTGCGTTGCTGACCGAGGTGGCATTTACTTATGCCGCGCTCCGGCAATTTCCGGCAGCGCTAAAGCTCTATGATCGGGCACTGGATATTCTCCCTAATGAATTGTACTTAACGGCGTCAAAAGCCAGCATCTACCAGGCCGAAGGCAACCTGCAGGAAGCCGCTAAGTTGCTGGTCCAGGTAAACGCACAAACGAATTCGGACGCGGCGGTTCGAATCAAGCTGGCCCAATTGAGACTTGAACGAAATCAGACTGAGGCCACCCGGTTTGTGCAATCCCGACATGCTCAACTCCACTTTGCTTCTCCGATCGACAAGGGCATCAAGCAAAACGGGCTAGCGTTGGTCCAGCGCGTAGCTGGGGACACCGCTCAAGCAAGAGCTTCCGCTGAACAGGCGCGCAACACGCTTGAGCCGATCGCAAAGGAGCAACCAGACAATTCGTTCGTTGCGGCAGCGCTGGCCGTTGCCTATGCCATGCTCGACGAGAAGGACTCAGCCCTGAAGGAAGCGGAGCGTGCAATCACGCTTGTGCCGAGTAGCAAAGATCGGCTATCCGGCCCTGGGTTCGAAGAGAACCTGGCGCTAGTTGAGATGATCATCGGCGAGAATAGCCGCGCCATCTCAATTCTCACGCGGCTGTTACAAACGCCGTATGGCGGCTGGCTTTATAGCCCAGCGCCCATCACACCGGACCTTTTAAGGCTTGATCCAATCTGGGACCCGTTGCGCGCCGATCCTGCGTTCCAAAAGCTCTGCCAGGAAAAAAGCAGGACTGAGCGTGTTAAGAGAGAAGGTGTGTTAAGAGAGAAGGGGTCAGACTAGGGTTGCATTGATTTGACGGACAGTGGGCTAAGGGTCAAAACCCGAAAGGAAGCCCACATGAAGACACAGTTAAGTAAGCCGGCTCGCAGCAAGGCGAGATACACCGAGGAATACAAAAAGGAAGCCCTGGAATTGTGGCGTAACAGCGACCGTAGCGCAGCGAAGGTGGCGGCCGAACTGGGGATCCGCCCGCCGCTGCTCTATCGCTGGGCCCAGTTGGAGCGCGAGTCCAAGTCATCCAGGAGCGAGCTCAAGCCTGGACGCAGCGTCGCAGAACTGGAAGCGGAGATCCGCCGCTTGCGTGCGGAGAACGCCAAGCTTTTGGAGCAGCGTGAAGTGTTAAAAAAATCACTGGGCATCCTCTCCGAAGCGCCGCCCAGAGGTATGCCCGAATCCAACAGATGAGCGGCCAATACAAAATAGCCTGGTTAGTTCGCCAGCGCTGCATACCGACAGCTTCTCACTCAACACCATCTGCTCGCTTCCATGAGTCGCAAAGGCAACTGCTACGATAATGCCTTTATCGAATCCTTCTGGAGCACTCTCAAATACGAACTGGTCTATCATCAGCGCTTCGCCACCTACGCCGCAGCTCGTACCGCCATCTTCGATTACATCGAAACCTTTTACAACCGCACCAGACTCCACTCCAGTCTTGACTACCGCAGCCCCATCAGCTTTGAATGCCAACTAAACCAAATTACCCTTACCTAACTGTCCGAGAAATCAGGGCAAGCCCAGATCTCAACATTTGACGTTTGTGAGCGGAAAGTGGGGTCAGAGCTTACTATTGATACTCAGCAGCTTTTGAGTACCGATGCGGGCATCCTGAGACCGCTGGCGCATTCAGTCCCCGACCGAGTCGGCAACCGAACCGAATTCAAGTCTATTCGTCTGCGCCAAGCGAGGCCACGGTTTTCATTTCTCGACATTTGGACGCGCTTTTGCCTAATCTCGCGGCGTGATAAGAACGAAAATCGTTACGGCAAAGTTCCATCCATATCTCGTTCGGTCCGAAACCGACTCCGGGATTACCTAAAGGAGTAACATCATGCCGACGTATATCAGTCTAGTACAATTTACCGACAAGGGTATCCAGGCCGCCAAGCAGACGACCGAGCGGGTGGCGGACTGGGCTGCCAAGGTGCGGTCGATGGGGGTTAGCGTTAAGGAGATGTATTGGACGCTCGGTCAGTATGACCAAGTGTGCGTCTTCGATGCTCCAGATGACGAGACGGCCGCCAGCGTGTTGCTCGCGGCGGACATGCTGGGGAACATCCGCACGCAAACCATGCGTGCTTTCACAACCGCCGAGATGGAGAAAATCCTGGCCAAGGTGCCCTGATTAGGCCGTGGAACCAGGGTCAGTTCTCGCTATTGACGCAAATCGTTAGACCAAACGGTCAAATCACGGTTAGATTTGACCTGAGATGCCAAAATTTATCTTCCGCAAGGCCCGGTCAGTGGAACCGAGTACTGCGCCCGCCGATTTTGCCAATGCGTCGCCGTTCCGGCGCCAAACGCAGCAGAATGACCCGATTCGCAATGGGATTTTTATCGGCCTGGCAATTGTGTTGCTCGTGTTTCTTGGGAGCATGGTCGCGGTGCTGATGATGCATGCGCCAAGCCTTTGAGCTATTTCGACGCGCGAAAATTGCCGCGCCGAGGGATCTCAGACGCTAATGACGAAGCACAAATGTCGAATGTCGAAACAAGCCGAATGACGGAACCCGAAGACGTGTGGCTGTTCCTTAAAACGGGTCCTCGTCATTTGACTCCGAAAGCTTTCGCGAGTTGATCTTTGTCATTCCTTCGTCGTTGGTCTTTTGGATTTCGTCTTTTCTTTGGCATGACAAAGACAAAACAGCGCCTCCTGCTCTTCGACATCGACGGCACGTTGATCCATTCCGGAGGCGCGGGTGTTGAAGCACTCAAGTCGGCGTTCACAGAGCGCTTCGGTATCGCTGATGATCTGCACGACATCGAGATCGCGGGTATGACCGATTCCGGAATCGTGGTCAGCATTCTGAACAAACATAATATTCCCGCGACTCACGAAAATGTAAGCGCGTTCCTGGATAGCTATGTCCATTGTCTTTCGCTGGAATTGCCGCGCCGGAAAGGCAAACTGCTCCCCGGCGTACTCACGTTGCTCGAAAAACTTAAGTCGCGGCCGCATCTGGTGCTCGCGCTTCTCACTGGAAATGTCTCCCGCGGAGCACGGCTAAAACTTGAGCACTACGGGGTCTGGCACTTTTTTGAATTTGGAGCTTTTGCCGACGATCATCGCGATCGTAACCAGCTCGGTCGGTTCGCTCGCGCGAGGGCAAAAGAGAAGCATGGGCGCGAGTTCTCCGCATCCGAGATCGACGTCATTGGCGACACACCGCGCGACATTGCCTGCGGCAAAGCGCTTGGGGCGCGCACCGTTGCGGTGGCGACTGGCAGATGGGGCCGTGATGATCTTGCAAAATATCAGCCGGATTTCCTGATTGATGATCTCTCGGATGTGGAAACCATTATTAATACGCTCGGATGGTGATCTATTGACGATTGCAGGGTATCAATGAAGAAAAACGCTTCCCAATCTGAACCGACGCCACAACGAGATCGTTCCAACGTCCTGCCGTTAAAAGGCGAAATTGATCTGCACGTCTCGCCTGCTATCACGGCGTCACTTAACCAGATGATCGAAAAAAAGCCGAAACGTCTGGTGGTGGATCTTTCCGAGGTCACTTACATCGATAGCGCCGGTCTTGCTGCATTGATTGAGGCGATGCAAAAAGTAGAAGGCTATGGTGGCAAATTCCTGCTGGCTGGATTGCAGGAGACCGTGCGCTCGATTTTCGAAATCTCGCGGCTCGATCAGGTGTTTCAGATATTTCCAGACGCGGATGCTGCGCTCAGCAGTTGATCTGATCCCGGAAGTTCGCTGGGGAGATCCTCCTCCGGCGGGCGAATGGGACGCTGACAGCCAGCCAATCCGCTGAAGACGGCGGACACTACAGTGTAACGCGCGTTAAGATCCCAAGCGTTTGCTCGACGTTCTTTGAAATATCGAACTGCGACGCGCGCTCGATGTTCGCCGAGCGCGCTGCCGCGCGGCGCGATGGATCCGACCAGAAGCGAATTGCGTCGCGCAAACCAACCAGATCGCCTGCGTGATCGACAATTGATCCGTGGACGCTGTCTTCAATGATTTCGCTGCAGCCGTTGGAACGCGTTGTGATTACCGGCAATCCGCAGGCGAGCGCTTCGAGACAGGCGTTGGAAAACGGATCGTAGATCGTTGGCAAAATGAAAATGTCCGCAGCCGCGTAAAGACGCATAACGTCTGCAACTTCGCCGAGAAACTGCACCGGCTCCTCGTGCCAAAAACGCAGGCGTGTCGTTTTGTACAGCCTTTCATTTCCGCGGCCCGCAACGAGCAGACCCAGTTTTCTGTTCTTGCAGAGCGCCATCGCCTGGATTGCAAAAAGCAACCCCTTACGCTCCCAACCAGAGCCTGCAAACAGCAGGGCAATTTGGTCTGGCTTCAATTTCAAATCTTCGCGCACTTTTTCGCGAAGCCCGGGATCGAACCGGAATTTATCGAGCGGGATGCCGTTCCGAACGATGTCGATGTTGTCCGCGGGATATCCATAAAGATTGACGATCTCGTTCTTGACCATTTCCGAAGCCACGATCACACGCCCAGCCTTGCGATTGGCAAGCAGCGACTCCTCGAGTTGCAACAGATCGCGATGCTTCCGGTTGAGAGCGCGGACAAATTGCTTCAGAGGAAGCTCAAATCTTCCTCTCCGCGCCAGCCAGGCGCGATGGACCCCGTCGCCGGCACGATAAACGTCGCAGCTCCAGACGCGCTCAAGGCTGAACAAGACATCGCAGTCGAGCTGCGGCCGGATTTGGCCCAGTTCATCCGCAAATCCGATGACAGATTCTGCGCGCAGGCGCGTGACCAATCCAAAGGGCCATTCATCTTCCGGCCATTCCCTTGTGCCAATAAGTTGGACGGCGTGTGCCGCTTCGGTTACTCCACGCGCGAGTCGTTTTAGGTACGCTTCGGCACCGCCAGTTGGAGAATAGCCGCGCCGCACAAAAGCGATCCGAAGTTTGTCTGCCATGCTATTTAAGCCCATTCTGTGACTTCCATCTGTGCGAAGGAGCCAAGCCGAAGATCAAATGACGAATGACCAATGACGAATGACGAAGGAAATCCGAATGACAAAATCCAAAACAATGCTGAGACGGCGGCAAACCCCTTCGACATTCGGGCGTTGTCATGTCATTCGACATTCGTCATTCGTGCTTCGTCATTAGGTAAGGCCGTGTCCGTTTGCCGCGGCTGGAAACAAGACCCGCTTTACTTGCTGCACGTTCGCCAGAATACTTCTAACCCGATGCTGGGTGAAACTTTAAACGCCCCTGCGCCAGTACGCTCGGCGCCACCCGCGGCACGTACTTTACCGGGGCACCTGCTCTATTCAATTTTCGCCCGGATTGGGGGTTCGGGCCTTGATACGGACGCATTTGAAACCCTGCGCGCATCCTATCGCGGTGGATTTCTCGGGAAAGCAATCGCCTATGATAACCGGCAGAAGGAAATTCCCGCTCCACTAATCCGTTCTCTACGCTGGCATCCTGTGCGTCTCATCTCATTTCTCGATCGGCCGTATTACTACGGCGCGAAGAAAAAATATCTCGACTGGATCGCGTCCCGGCATCTGGCTACCGGGCGCTATGATCTGTTCCATAGTTGGTCGGGTGACTGTTTGCGTTCGCTGAAAGTAGCAAAGCGACATGGCATTCCTTCGATTGTTGAGATCCCCACCTGGCATCGCGACGGCGGCAAAGAGAAAGTCCGGCGGCCCAAAATTGCCGCACCGCCAGAAAATATCTCGAGCTTTCAGAGATGGAAAAATCGATTGTTGCTCCACCGGAGGCGTTTCATTGAAGAATATAGACTCGCTGACCTTTTACTCGTTTTATCACAGAAGGCGGCCAACACGTTTCGTGTACGGGGATTCCCGGAGGAAAAGCTTTTTTATTTGCCTAGAGGCGTGGATGTCGAACGCTTCAGGCCGGGAAAACGGCCACCAAGATTTCGCGCCGTCTTTGCTGGTGCTTTGATCAGGCGCAAGGGCATTCAACATGTGCTGGAGGCATGGCACCGCCTCAACCTCTCTGATGCCGAGCTGTGGCTGATTGGTTTCGTGCACGAAGAGGCGAAGCCTTATCTGAAGGAATTCTGGCGCGATAACATTCGCGTCGTAGGATTTGTTCGTGACCCGGAGAGTTATCTCAGCCAGGGCACGGTTCACGTTTTTCCGTCGCAATGGGAGGGGAGCGCCAAGGTCACATATGAAGCGGCGGCGTGCGCGTTGCCTCAAATCACCACGCGCGAGGCAGGCGATGTGGTGCGCAATGGCATCGAAGGAATCATTGTGAAGCCACGAGATGTGAACGCGATCGCAGCGGCGCTTGAGCATTTGTATGGACATCCTGAAATCGTGGAACAAATGGGCATCGCGGCGAGACGTCGCGTCGTTGAGAATTTCACCTGGGACCATTTTCGAATGCGATTACTGGACGCCTACGAAAAGGCGTTGCGAATGGCGCGATGATCCTTGTGTAGCGACGGTCTGTGACCGCCGAGTGTTTGGTTCGGCGCTCATAGAGCGCCGCTACAGTTAGAACCGTGTGAAAATTCTTCTTTTGCAACTCAAGCGAATCGGCGATCTGATTTTGACGACGCCCGCACTCGTCGCTTTGCGTGAAAGCTTCCCAGGAGCACAACTCACGCTCGTCGTGTCCAAGGAATGTACCGACCTGCTGCCAGCCATCTCAAATGTCGATCGCTTTTTGGTCGCGCGACGCAGTCTACGAGATCTCGCTTTGTTTTTTTCCGTCGCAGCCAGGAGATTTGATTATTGCGTCGACTTCACACGCAATGATCGCTCAGCATCGTTGGCGCTTTTATCCGGCGCGCGCAGACGCATTGTGTCTTATCGCGTGCGTGAACAGTCGAAGACGCGCGCCCGCGCTTACACGGATTTTGTTCGCGTTCGTCTGCGCGACCTGCACACGATCGACTACAATCTGGCTCTACTTGAACCGCTCGGCGACCGGCGTGCGTTCTCTGCCCCGCATCTGGACGTACCACAAATGGCCTACGAAAAAGCCGACGCTCTTCGGCACAATTGGAAAGTGACGAGGCCTTACGTCATTTTGCATCCCGGCTCAGCGCGCCAGGAGAAACTTTGGGAACCAAGCCGTTGGGCGGAGGTGATTGACTGGCTTGGGCGAAATAATGGTGTCGATCTTGTTCTGACCAGTGGATCATCCCCTGACGAACAAGCGCATATCGCGGCAATCAAAAATAAGACGCAGCAACACATCATCGATCTCTCTGGAAAGACAGATTTGCTCACCCTGGCCGCATTGATTGGTCAAGCGCGGCTTCTTGTGACGGTCGATTCTGCTCCCGTGCATCTGGCGGCCGCGACGCGTACGCCGCAAGTGATCCTGTTCGGGCCGACCAACCCATTTCATTGGCGCCCCAGGGAAAGTCCAGCCGTAGTTTTACACGGAAATTCAGCCGCACCAGTCATTGAATTTGCCCCAGTGCGGCCGCGGCTTGCAATGAGTCAAATCTCGACGGAGGCGGTGATTGGTGCTATGGATTCGCTGCTGTCGCCTCATGCGACGGCGCATATTTCATGAGCGGCAGAAAAGCGGCTAGGAAAAGGCAGTCCGTCTGGCAAACGTTACGCACAGCCTCCGGTTCGTACCGGCGCCTCTACGGTTACCTTAAGCCTTACAAGACGCGCTTCATCCTGGGGTTGGCATTGGGCCTTGCTTACGGCGGAGTCAATTCTCTTTTTCCCCTGGCGATTGCCCGCGTCACCAGCACAATTTTCCACGGGGCCGCTCCCAATCCGATGGCTTTGCGCTCCAACCTGGATGCCGGCCCAAAGATTAATTCGATTGTTCTGATTTGTCTGGCCATCCCGGCCATCATGGCCGTGCGCAGCCTCTGTTCCTACGGAAGCACCTACTGCATGCAGTGGGTGAGCAACAGGGTGGTCTCCGATATCCGTGTCCAGCTGTTCAGCAAGATGGTTCGCCATTCCATGGACTTTTTTAACAAGATGCGCTCGGGATTTTTGATGTCGCGCATAACCAACGATACCCGCGTGATGCAGATGGCTTTGACCAGCGTCAGCAGCGATGTTTTTAAACAACCGATCACCATCGTTGGAGCAATCACTGTGCTCCTTCTGATGGATTGGAAATTCACTGTGGTGACGCTAATCCTCTTTCCATTGTGCTTGCTGCCGCTGCGCGTTTACGGCCGTCGCGCCAAGAAAGCAGTGCAAAATGAGCAGGCAGGCATGGCCCAAATGGTGGTGACGATGCAGGAGACATTCGCCGGCATTCGTGTGATCAAATCGTTCGCGCGCGAAGCATACCAGGAAAAGGAGTTCAAACGCAGCAATCAACTGCAGTTCTCGCAGATGATGCGGATGATCCGGTCGATGGAAGCAGTTGGTCCGCTGGTCGAGATCATCGCTGCGATCGGTGTGGGAATGGCGTTGCTTTACGTTTACGCTGCGAACCTGAGCGTCGGCCGCTTCTTTGGACTAATCTCAGGGATTTTCATTCTTTACGATCCGATCAAGACGCTTAGCAGGATTCATATCGTGATGCAGCGATCCATTGCCGCTACGACCGCTATTTTCTCGATTCTGGATTCGAAGTCCACGGTGGAGGACGCACCGAACGCCGTTGTGCTGAGTTCGTCGCAAGGGCGTCTTGACTTTGAAAATCTAACTTTCCGTTATGCAAACAGGGTCACGGACGCGATCAGCAATCTAAGCCTGAATATCGAACCGGGGAAAACTCACGCGCTGGTCGGCGCGAGTGGCGCGGGCAAAAGCACGATTCTTTCGTTGATCCTGCGCTTGTACGACCCGACCTCCGGCGCTGTGAAAATCGATGGTCGAGATCTGCGCTCGGTCACGCAAAAATCGTTGCGCGAACAGATGGGCCTCGTCACCCAGGAGACGTTTCTGTTTCACGATACCATATTCAACAACATCCAGTTCGGTCGACTGGGCGCTACACCGGAAGAAATTTACGAGGCCGCGAAAGCCGCTTACGCACACGATTTCATCATGGCGCAGCCAAAGGGCTACCAAACAGTAATCGGCGACAAAGGATGTCTGCTCTCCGGTGGGCAGCAGCAACGCCTGGCCATTGCACGCGCTATCCTTAAAAATGCGCCAATTTTGTTACTCGACGAAGCCACGTCATCGCTCGATTCGGAATCGGAACAACAAATTCAAAAGGCCCTCGCCCAGCTGGCGTCTGGACGGACGGTGATCGCCATCGCCCACCGTCTCTCCACAATTTTGTCCGCCGATCAAATCATTGTGATGGATAGCGGCCGCATCAAGGAGATCGGCACGCACGCGGAGTTGCTCGAAAAATCTGGCTACTATCGGCGCTTGTACGATCACCAATTCAATCGCATTCAAACGGAACCCGAAGCCGAAGCAGGCATTCTTGTTGAAGAGCTCGTGTAGCGATTCGGAAAGCAATGGCCATAGCCTTTCGCCATGCCGCTTAATATCGACCTGCATACGCATTCTTTTTTTTCGGGAGACGGTATTTCCAGCCCGGAAGACATGATTACGGCTGCGCGAGTCAAAGGTTTGAACGGCATCGCTATCACCGATCACAACACATGCGACGCTGTGAATTACTTGCTTCAGAAGGGCTTGATGCGACTGGATGGCTTGCCGGTCAATGATTTCCTAGTTCTTCCAGGAGTCGAGGTGACCACTGCGGATGGTCATCTGCTCTGTATCGGCGCGGAGCTGCCTTACCTGAAAGGAAAACCGGCGCGCGAAGTCTGCGAGATCATTCACGAGCGCGGCGGTCTCGCCATTCCTCCACATCCCTACGATTTGTTCCGCGCGGGAATCCGTTTCTCGACTCTGGAAACGCTCCCCGTGGACGCGATCGAGGTTTTCAACGCGGCGACCACGCTGCGCCGCTACAACCGATACGCTTTTAAGTATGCGCAGATTCGCGGTTTGCCTATGACTGCAGCCAGCGATGCGCATCACGCCGCCGCCATCGGAACAGCCTACACAATCGTGAATACCGACGATTTTTCGGTCAAAGGAATTCTCACGCAGATTGTAAAGAGCAATGAACTGACTCAGAAATACCAGACCCCACGCGATAGCCTCCGCAAAACCTGGAATAACTGGCTGCGACTGCGGCGCCGAAAGAAAATCCCAGCACTCGCCGAAAAAGACCGCAGCCACAACGGCCACTGACCACTGACTTCTGATGC
>DATLPS010000019.1:0-3754 GCA_035535575.1 Candidatus Limnocylindria bacterium | reverse complement strand
GGCATTATTGATTTCGTCGAGCAGATCGCGCTTGATCGCGACAATGACGACCTGAATTTGCTCACCCATTCCGCCTCCAACAAGCTGGTAATCCCAGATCACCTGGTCGATGGGGAATGGAACATTCTGTTGCGCCTCGAACGAGATGATCTTGTCGATCTTTTCCGCATCGAGCCCGGGCAGTTTGACAAAGCGCGCAAAAACCGATTGCGCAGGCACGGCGTAGTTTAGCGGGCCACGATTAATATGCATTTCGTGCATCATTTCGCTCAACACGACAGCCGTTTGGTGCAGCGCAACGTGGGCGTCATGGCGTTCCCCAGTTGCAGGATCAAGCGGCGTTTCGCGGAAACGATAATTCAGCAACACCAGGGCGCCGTGAGGTTGCGCCCGAAATTCCGCCAGACCGATGGTTTGGGACCCAATATTGAGACTGATGAGACGTGCCGGTGCAGCCATAGGCTAAAACTC
Organism: Candidatus Limnocylindria bacterium; assembly: GCA_035535575.1. GTDB lineage: Bacteria > Verrucomicrobiota > Verrucomicrobiia > Chthoniobacterales > UBA10450 > Udaeobacter. Next base: position 3,283 of record DATLPS010000019.1, on the reverse strand, counting down.
CAAATCCCAATTCCCAAATCCCGAACCAAATTTCAACACACAAATCTCAAACATACAAAACCAGACGAAATCTCATCGACACCTGGCCTGCGTCGCAGGTGAGATGAGCTGAGCCGTCGCCGTCGGGAAGGCCCATCAAATGATGCGGTAATCCTTCAGTTCCTTAAAGAAGGTCGCAACCGCAGTCTTAACTACTACTACCGTGGGAATAGCGAACAACATGCCCCACAGCCCCATGATGAGAGAGCCGCCGATGATCGCGATGATAACCATGAGTGGATGAACCTTCACCGCGCTGCCAAGGACAAAAGGTTGAAATACAAGATCGTCCAGCACGTGCGTGATTATGATAAGAATTACCACATACAGCGCCAGATCATTCGGATTCAGACCGGGAATCAGCGGCCTTATGTTTTCTGCGATCAACGCATAGCCAACACCAATCACCAGAGCGATGACCGTGCCGAGAAACGGGATGGCGTTTGAAAGTCCGGAAACCACCCCGATTGCCACGGCGATTCCCATCGGGATGCCGAGGAGGATCAAACCAAGTATGAGAGTCAGACCGACTAAAAAACACTCCGTTAACGTGCCGCGTAAATAATTGCCGATGGCGTCATCGAGTCTATCAAGGACCGTAAGCGACAACTCAAAGTAGCGATTGGGGACGAGGCTAATGAAAAAACGGCGAATCTGCCCATTATCGAAACCGAGAAAGACAAAAATCAACGGCGCCAAAATCCATGCGGACAATTTATTCTCCAGGCTCGCGCCCTCGGTAACAACTGGAGGTTGAGCCGAAGCAAGTGCAACCGAGGCCGTGGGCGGCACGGCACCAGCGGGAGGCTTTTCCGGAATCACATATTCCCCGGTATTTTGGCTCGCCCAAAAGTAGCCAACAAATTTGCTTTGAATGGGAGGTTTGCCGTTGTATCCCGCGGCATATTTCAGGAACAGATTGCGCTCCTCCGGGCTAAGTTCGAGTGCCTGGTTGATCCTATCCATGACCGGGCCAAGCTCTTTTTCAATTAACGGCACCACTGCGTTTGATTTTCCTTCCGGCGACTTCGCCACTAACTGCCGGTATTTTTCATTCAGTTTGTATTTCAGGCGGACCTTAAACTCGAGCTTCTGCTCTTCGTCGGGAATATGTTTGCGAAGAGTATTAAAGGCGAAGAACAGGGCAATGCCGATGACTGCGAACGAACACAGGACCTGAAGCTCGTGAGGCAACCATCGGATCCTAAAGCGCTCTTTTACCGGACGGAACAAAAAGGCCAACAAGGCGCCCACTATGATCGGTAGAATCAGGCTTCTTAACTTCCAGGTCAGGAATCCTCCAAAAATCAAGGCGAGCGCCGCAAACGTGAGATAAAATACTTTCCGCCGAACTTTGCGCTCTCGCTCTATTTTTTCGAACTCCTGACCGTTGTTCATGCTAATCCGGCGTTGTCGGAGGCGTTTGCACCTGCACCAGTTCATTGGTCAAACGAAGCCGATCGCCGATCATCCCCGCAAGGGATCGGTAAATTTGACAGGCCGTCTTTGCATCCCGATGAACCAATCCGTTAAGATCGTTCCGGTACAGAGCCAGCGTCCGGGTCCTTTCCAAGGCCCGCGCCGTAGCTGAACGCGGCGTTTCATCGAGCAACGCCATCTCACCAAAAAAGGCACCTGTGTCCAAGACCGCCAGACGCGTCGTGTCGGTCTCGCGGCAAATTTCTATCGCAATTTTGCCATCCAAAATCAAAAAGAGAGCCGCACCGGGTTGTCCCTCCTCAAAAATTGTTTCGTCGATGTCATACGTGCGCTCAAACATGATATCAGAGACATTCTTGAGCTGCCGATTCGAGAGTTGATCAAAGAAGGGCACCGTCTTCAGAAATTGAACGCGATCCAACTCAGTGCTTGAACGTTTCCAGCGTCCCAGCCTTTCCCACAGCAATTTATCCGCAACGAGATTTCGAGCCGACATTGATATGAATGCGTTGAAGCGACTTCGGCCAGCGGGGCATAGTAGGTAGGATCGAACGGCAATTTCAATCGGAAAGATCGGAGCAGCCTGCTTTGGCGCAAACCCGACGCGGCTTCCCACAACCGGGGCGACCTACGCAAATGTTCTTTATTGGAGCGGCGATGTGATGTATTGAGCGATAATCACGCAGCACGCTAATGAATGAGTCTCCTCAGGAATGGATCCTGAAGCGTCGACATGAGGATCTTGGTGTGACGGTACGGATGTGTTGGGATCTGTACATAAAGTTCTATACTGTGTTCCTGACTTTCAGCGTCATCGGCCTTGGCTGGATGCTGACACGCCCTGGTGACATTGCAATGGTTCCCCGCGCGAAGCAGGTCATTGCCATTGTGTTTTTGATCCAGACAATCCTAACCGCGATGACAAGTGGCGGAATCGCACTCTATACAGTACATGTGGCACAGGACCAGGAGCAGATCGAGCAGCTCCTGACTCAATCGCATCCTAGCGCACGGCCTTCAGTCAGGCCGGCTATACCCGCGTTGCTAGCTCAGTGGGGCGGCTGGTCCAATTGCGCAGCGATGCTTGCCATGGCCGCCTTGTGGCTTTACGTGGGTTTCATTCACTAACCACATCGCGGCCAGGCCGCGTTCAATGTAAAACGTGTTTAAGAACAACACGTTCTACCTTTGTGATTGGGTTCCGAACTGTAATCACCTGGGAGCGCCAAACGAACGAAACCGCAACCCGTGTCCACTCGATTCCTCATATGCGGCGCCAGCTGTGATCTGGAAATGCTCATTGCCCACGGTGCCCTGAATATAAGTCTCCAGCATGTCGCCGCTGCCTTTGCCGATCGAATGGCCGTATAGGAACCCTATTTCCCCACCGTAATAGATCAGATCCGACGGTGATACCATGAGCTCGCCAGGCAAATCCTTGGCATCGCTTGCAAGATTTTCGGATCGAGAGTTGGAAGAAGCGCTTCCTTTGCTTGCTTGCGCTGGCCCGAAAGTATCCGGAGCGAAATACGCGTCCGAAAACAGGTTCAGCGACGCCATGCCAACACTGGCCAATGCGTTCTCGCTCGCCAGCTGACCGCCGTCCGACCACGCCAACACCCGACCTTTATGAAACAGAAGGGAACTATTCTTCGCGCTGAAGTTTTTCGGCTGATAAAGGCTCAGAGCAAAAGCTGGCTCCAGCGCGCTGGCAGCCTGCGATTGTTCGAAGGCCGCCGTCCGATTGGCTTGCTGTGCTGCGACGGCAAAACAAACAGCGACTAAAATCGTCGCGACGGCGAGG
>DATLPS010000018.1:0-7976 GCA_035535575.1 Candidatus Limnocylindria bacterium | reverse complement strand
TTTGCCATCAGTCTTAGTTATCTCTTTGGAATCCACACTCCGGAAAACTTCCGCCAACCGTTCCTCGCCCGAAACATCCGTGATTTTTGGAACCGCTGGCATATCACGCTTTCGTTTTGGTTTCGCGATCACGTCTACATGCGGTTCCTGCTTGCCGCTGCGCGCGGCAAATGGTTCAGCAGTATGCACACAGCCGCGATTCTGGGATATTTTCTCGCGTTCGGATTAATGGGTTTGTGGCACGGGATCGAGCCGCACTACATCATTTATGGTCTTTATCAGGCGACGCTGCTCTCAGCTTTCCATGTTTTTTCGAGCTGGAATAAAGCGCAGCGTTATTGGCGCGACGGGCTGCTTTCAAACGCATTAGCCGTTTTCATCACGTTTCATTTCGTTTGCTTCGGTTTACTTATTTTTTCCGGGCGCATAGGTGCTTCGCCGCTTCAGCATTATTTAGCTGAAATCGAGCAGGCCGATTGCCACGAGATTTCTGGCTGGGTTTGGGACAAGTACAAGCCGAAGGCGCCGCTTTCAGTCGAAGTTTGGGATGGCGAAGAGTATTTGATGACCATCTCCGCGAACCAATTCCGAAAGGACCTCGCTAACGCAGGTTATGGAAACGGTCGGCATGCGTTTCATTTCATAACGCCGCCGGAGATCAAGGATGGTCATTCACATCTCATACGACTCCGGGTTGCTGAAAAGGGAATAGATCTGACCACCGCGCAGAGAGTAATTGTCTGCCGGTAAAAAGATGTTCGTTTAGACGAATCGAAAGTTAGTTGTGCTTACGTCGAGTAACGTACAGGCGACAAATCGCTCAGACTAATTTCCATCTATGGTAGCTCGCTTGATCGGCACTTCTTCTTGCGGAGCTACCTCATATTCCGGCTTGCGCACGCCCATCAGCCAATGATCAAACCAGCCGACGATGTGTTGCAAGCGCTCGACGCGATGCCACGGCTGACCAGAGCGGGAAAGCTCATGCGATTCATTCGGAAAGCGCACCATTACTGCAGGAATCTTGCGGAATTTCAGCGCGCGAAACATTTGCTCGCCTCCGGCGCCAGGCGGCGTCCGATAATCTGTTTCGCCGAGAATGAACATCATCGGCGTTTTTACATTCTCGATGTAAGTAAGCGGGGAGCGTGCTTTGAACTCCTGTTCATCATTAAATGGCGGCGCCTTGAACCAAGTCGGCTGAAAAAGAGTAAAGTCGGCCGAGTACCACCAATCTCCCCAGCTTGCGATGTCACGCTGTGAAACTGCCGCAGCAAACCGGTTCGTTTGTCCCACCACCCAATTCGTGAGCAATCCGCCACCGCTCCCGCCGGTCACGCCTAGTTTTTTATCGTCTATGTAGCCGCGGCGGATCACGTCATCCACGCCGGCCATCAAATCCTTATAATCGTCGCCAGGATAATGAAACTGAATGATGTTACCAAAATCCTGTCCGTAGGTGGTGCTGCCGCGCGGATTTGGAAAAAGTACCACGTAACCTTTCGCAGCCATCCACTGGAATTCGTGCTCAAAAATGTAGCCGTAGGCTGCATGGGGTCCGCCATGGATGTTCAGAATAAGCGGATACTTTTTCGCCGGATTGAAGTTCGGTGGTTTCTGCACCCATGCCTGGATGCGCTTGCCATCGACACTCTGATACGAAATCTCTTCCGGCTCAGTAAGATTGAGTTTGGAGAAAAGCTCGTCGTTGATGTGAGTTAATTGACGCGGTTCGTCCCCGGTTCGCTCCATCGCGAAAAGATCGTTTATCCGCGTCGGCGTCGAGACCGTATAGATAATCTTCGAGCCGTCCGCGGACATGCGGAAACTGAGGACTGCCTGATTTCCAGAAGTAATGTCGTGTACCGTGCCGGTGTTACCAGGGTCAGCGCCCCCGGCTACAGGTATATCGAACGATGCGAGATTTGTTTTGCCTTCTTTGCCGTAGACCTCGATCAAGCTACGCCCGTCTGGTGTCCACACCGGCATATTCACGCCTCCGGCGCGCGGAGCTGCGTTGTCACCGAAAACGCCGTAGCCCACATCGAAATCAAAAGTCGCAGTCAGATTTCGCGGCTTCGCATTCGGGGAAAGATCGACAATCCACAAATCCGGTTGCGTGTAGGAATTCACCGGCTGCGTTGTCGACGCGATAAATGCGATCTGCTTGCCGTCAGGACTAAGCGACAAATTATCCATTTCCATGTCGATCGAGTTCAGCTTGGTCGCGTTCCCGCTGCTTGGACGGATTGAATAGAGCTCGGTCTTCGGCAGCTCGTAGTAAGGCTCATCTACGCGCAGCGACGTGAAATAGATCTGCGCGCCGTCCTTCGACCAAACGATGTTGCCCTCGTCAAATCGGCCCGAGGTCAATTGCCGAGGCTGCACCTTCTCATCCGCGCTGTGCGGCGCTGTCACGATCCAGATGTGCTGCGGACGCTTCGGATCAAGATAACCTTCATTATCTTGTCGATAGACCGCGCGCGTGATCACGTGGATGTCACTCTCATGTTCTGTTTCGGGCACCGCTTTTTTCGCCGCGTCGCTTTTGCCCTTCGGTGATGCCGCAGGTTTGGGTGAACCTTCCGCAGCTCCGTGCGGTGATGGCGAAGTTTCACTCGCTGCTTTTTTGAGTTCCTCTTCTTTGTGCTTTTTCTTCTCCTGCTTCTCAAGGTCCTCCGCGTTCGTGTCGCTCGTGAACGCAATCGATTTTCCATCTGGCGCCCAGACAGGATTGCCAGCGCCTTTCGGCAAGTCGGTAAAAACAAAGGAATCGCCGCCGGTCGTTGGCAGGATCGCCAGTTGTGGCGGCTCAGGCTTGCCCTCCTTTTCAGTCGCACGCACGAAAAGCAAAAATTTTCCGTCCTGCGACCAGCGAGGCGCGGAATCATGATCGCCTTTTGTCAGTTGATGAGGCGCTTCATCGCCCGCGACGGGCACAGACCAAATCGAAGTGTTATAACCTTCCTTTTTCTCGTTGACCGTCACCCGCACAAACACAATTCGCGAGCCGTCCGGCGAAATTTGCGGATCGCCCATCCAAACGAAATCGAACAGATCTTTTTCAGTGATGTTGCGTTTCTGTGCGAAAAGTGGAGCGACGCCGAGGGCGAAGAAAATGATGAAGCATGAATGACGAATGACGAATGAACGAAGCGCCTTCGCGCGCTTGCGGCGCGGCGGGCGAAGCACGAACTTCCGTGCATCAGATCGGTGTCGTTTTTTCATCGTGTGATTGCCTGTGGTTTCGAGCTTCGACATTCGAGCTTTGTCATTCACCTCATATGCTCGATCACATTGTCTCCGAACTGCGAACACTTGATTTCGGTAGCTCCTTCCATTAAGCGCGCAAAATCGTAAGTGACGCGTTTGCTTGCAATGGCGCTACTTAATCCTTTGAGAATCAGGTCAGCAGCTTCCGTCCAGCCGATGTAACGGAACATCATTTCACCGGAAAGAATCACTGACCCAGGATTGACCTTGTCCTGATGGGCATATTTCGGTGCGGTGCCATGGGTCGCTTCAAAAACTGCATGGCCGGTGATGTAATTAATATTTCCTCCCGGGGCGATCCCGATCCCGCCCACCTGCGCGGCCAGCGCGTCGCTGAGGTAATCGCCATTTAGATTGAGCGTCGCGATTACGTCGAAATCTTCCGGTCGCAAGAGCACTTGCTGAAGTGTGATGTCTGCAATCGCGTCTTTGATCACGATTCCCGCACCCGGTTTTCCCATGGGAATTTTGCACCACGGACCGCCATCAATTTCCTCGGCGCCAAAATATTTCTTTGCAATTTCAAAGCCCCAATCGCGAAACGCGCCCTCGGTAAATTTCATGATGTTGCCCTTGTGCACCAGAGTCACGCTCTTCCGTTGATTCGTGATCGCGTAGGTAATCGCGCTGTGAATCAAGCGAACACTGCCCGAGCGGCTGACCGGCTTGATGCCAATTCCCACGCAAACTTCGTCGTTTTCTGGCGCGCCGACTTTTTTCCAGAAATCCGCGGCCTTCTCTTTTGTGCCGAATCGGATTTTGTCGAATTGCTTTGGAAACTCCTTTTGCAGAAAATTCAGAATCTTTTGTGCTTCAGGCGTGCCGGCGGCGTACTCGATGCCAGCGTAGATGTCCTCCGTGTTTTCGCGGAAGATCACCATGTTCACTTTCTCGGGATGCTTGACGGGCGAGGGGACCCCTTTGAAGTACTGTATCGGTCGCAGGCACACGAAAAGATCGAGAAGCTGCCGCAGCGCCACGTTGAGTGAGCGAATGCCGCCGCCGACCGGCGTCGTCAGTGGTCCTTTGATTCCTACCAGATATTCCCGGAATGCTTCGACGGTGTCCTCCGGCAACCATTCATCGAATTTGTCCTTTGCTGTTTGACCGGCGAAGACCTCGAACCACGCAATCTTCTTCTTGCCGCCGTATGCTTTTTCGACTGCGGCATCGAATACTCGCACACTTGCCGCCCAGATATCTGGCCCGGTGCCATCTCCGCGAATGAATGGGATCACTGGTTGATCCGGCACATTCAGTCTGTCGGTTCTGGTGATCTTTTCACCCGCGGGCGGAGCGACATCTTTGTACGGCATAAGGCGCAAACTGTAGAGGCGGCTGAGATAAGCCGCAACGCAATCCTGCCGACAGCCAAGTTAGGGAGCTAGAAGTCCGGCGTTGGATCTCAAGTTGCTAGTCAACCCCAATGAAGCTCTCCAGCGAAACCGCGATCTTCGGGAACTCGTGTAGCACTTGTCGATCTACAGTAACCAGCGGCACCTGTTGACTCTCTGCCAAGGCGACGAACTCACAATCGCAGGCTGTGCAGTTAGACGATGCTACTAACTGCAACACAGCTTCGGAGGAAACGACAAATTCCTGACGTTCAAAATCTGCCTCGGCTTTGCGGGCGATTTCTCGGGCGGCATCGACTGTCAGCGCCTTCTTTCTGATCGCTAGCGCCAGTACGTTACGGAATTCCGACCGCCACAACACGGGAGCAATCCAGTGAGGATCTTTGATCAGAGCGGTTTCGGCCGCAGCGCTGTTCGGAGACGAAATCCAGCGGTAACAAACAACGTTTGTATCGACAACAATCACGGCCGGCCGGCGCGCTTCCAAGCATCGATCTCAGCGGTGCTGATCTCGCGCGTGAATTTCGAACGAGCGGTCCGCGCTTCGCGGATTAGAGCGTCTATATCGACACGATGGGTTTTGCCGGTCGCGTTCTTCAGAGTCGCGATTACCTCTTTGTTCAGGCTGCGATGGTGTTCCTCGGCACGTTTTTTCAGTTCGCGGTGCAAGCCTGCTGGAATGTTCTTCAATGTAATGCTCGGCATAGGTGAAACCGTAACGGTTCCATTCTGGTTGTCAAATTCCGCGTCGGCTTGCGGCGAGCAGGCCGCAACTGGATTCGTAACGCTGTAGCAACTGCGCGCCGGGACAACACACTCCAGCGTGCAGAACGCGCGTTCTTCTTGCTTATCGCCCGCTTCTAATCGCGGTTACTTGTCGTCGGCGGTTGTTCGGGTGAAACCGGCCTAAAGTTCTGCGGATTGATCGGAGCGATTATGTACGGCTGAATGAAGGCGTTCTGCGGCGGACACGGCTCTGGAATGGCGACTTCCTTGCCGACGATTTCCTTGCCGAGCGGCTGTTTATAATCTTTAGAATAACCACGCACCGGCCGCATCCCGGTCTTCGCCGCGACGACGATACTGTCGGCCAGATCGGGGCGAGCGCTCACGGCAGCCGACACAAGCGCGGGTACGTCGCCTTGTGGCGTACGAACAAGTAACGAGTTGAACGCGGCCCCAAATTGGTCGGGCGTTGCCGACCTGATGCTGCTTGCCCCTGCTGCCCTGACCGCGCGATCCAACTCGCCACTGTATACTCCTGCTCGATGTTGATTTTGAATTGCCTCTTGAATCAACGGCGCGCTGGGTAATTGTCGAAAACCAGTGATCATAGGAGAAGTGAGCTGCTGTTGAAGATCGACGTCCACCGGGTCCTCTAATCTCATGGCGATTGGGTCGTAAACTACCATGTGACCTGCCGTCACCAGCAAAGCTTGACCCACGCGATCCAGGTGGATGCACGCGCTGCCTTCAAGCACGGTAAATTCGATGACTCCGCTGGGGGTGACGTTCCCCAGCACGGTTGTGCCTGTAATTGCTGCCGTGACGGCGCCCATCTTGATCTTTGCTCCGCCCTTGTTCTTTGGCACATAAAGCAAAAATTGGCCGTTGCCCATGTCGATTGTTCGTCCCTCTTTGCCGACGGTAAAACTGGTTTTCTCACCGAGGCGCGTGATCGTTTGATCTTTAAACGTCAGCTCGCTTCGGGATTGGACGCCGGTTTGCACGGCGTGACCTTGACGAACAGTCTCGTTAACGGTCGCCGGACGCGGCGCTGCACCTGATGGTACAACCTTAACATCCTGCACTACCTGAGTGACCTTCGCCTCCTGGAGCTCAGCAGCATTCACTTGGGTTTGCAGCCAACTCGCCAGGACAAATGCAACCGGCGCGAAGAGCAAAATACAGCGGCGTTCCATATTCATGGGCGGAGTTATAGTGTGCTGTTTTCGGTTTGTGAAGTCTTTTCTTTAGCTTTTTTTTGGCCCCCCGGAGACCGCGGATTGCGCGGATTTCACAGATCACCGATCTCTGATCTCTGAATTTCTCGTCAATGGTGTCTTGCGTTCTGTCTTACATACCGTAATGTTTATTTGTGGAAACTACTCTCACCATCCGTCTTCCGACAAAACAGCGAGAGGCACTAAGGCGGCGCGCCGCCGCCGAAAAACGAAGCGAATCGGCTCTTGTGCGCGACTTGATTGATCGCGAGATACAGCGCGGATTCGATTTTGATAGTGTCCGTCATTTGGTTGGGAGCATTGCCAGCCAGCCGAAGCATTGGGAGAAGAACTCCTGGCGGCAACGTATTCGCCAGCGCAACTGGCGTTGATGAACATCTGTCTCCTCGATACCGGGCCGCTTGTTGCGCTACTCGATCGATCAGAACCAGATCACGATCGGGTGCAAAGCTTCATGGCTCGTTTGCGCGGCTCGCGGCTTGTCACCACCGGCGCGGTGATCACCGAAGCTTTTTACTTCCTTTCCGATGTGCGCGATGGACCGGCTAGTCTGGCTTCGTTCCTGGACGCCAGCGCCACCGAAGTGCGCGACGCCTTTAGCGCTGAGGCACTCGCTGCCGCCGTTCGACTGATGAACAAATACGCCGACATCCCGATGGATTTTCCGGACGCCACCCTCGTCTGGATCGCGGAGTTCTCAGGGACCGACAGAATTCTAACGTTGGACCGGCGTGGTTTTTCATCGTTCCGGTTTCGGAAAAGCCGCCGGTTCAAACTGCTGCTCGACCTTTGAAGTTCCTCGCACCTCAGCACTTGCCACCCGTCTGGTTCCCGCTATAATGCGCTCTCCTCAATGTTTTCCCCCAGCACCACTGACCCGGTGGATGTAAACGCGGTGGGTGCGCACGCGCGCTCCACCGATCACGCCTTCGGCTCAGTCGCGGGGCTACGGCGTGGCAGGCCGATCACTGATCACTCATCGCGAGCTCAACCAAACCCCAGATTTACAGGAACTGCGGAGACATTTTTCCGTAGTGATTGATGGTGACTTTTCCCCCATGACCCGGACCTCTGACCTCCGACCTGTGACCTCTGCGGAGCGTCGCCGCCGCGGCGGCTTTACGCTCCTGGAGCTTCTCATCGTCGTCGGCATCGTTTCCCTTAGACCCCTAGGGGCACGGACATTCTCTAAGGGAATATGCTCTTTAAAATCAGGGGGTCTCCCTTATGCAAATTTCGCATTTTCCCCTTATATAAGGACCCTCAAAAACATGAAACGCTCTTTACACGGGGCTGAAGTAACGATGATTGCGAGATCATTCCCTATCGCAACGGCGAGACGCGCGGGCGGGCCCTGTCGCGCCCTAGCCTTGCGCGAAGGCGG
>DATLPS010000017.1:0-29673 GCA_035535575.1 Candidatus Limnocylindria bacterium | reverse complement strand
CGATTGAACGACGGACTGCCGCGTTTTGTTGATTGGTTTTTGCGCAGCGGCAAATGAAGAGTTCGATCCAGGAGTTGCCATTCGATCAACGCGCCTGTTTCATCGCCGGTCAGGCGAAATCCGGCACAACGCTTTTGGTGGCGTTACTCGATAATCATCCCGAGTTACTCGTGTTACCGGAAGAGACCGCTTATTTTCCTACGGTCCTAACCAAATACGCGCCACGGGGCCGTCGGGCGCAGTTTGAGTACCTGACCAAGCAGTCGCTCGCCAACGTGCTGTTCGGCGGCCCGTGTAAATGGGGTAAACGGAATTATTCGACGTTTCCGCGGGAGGAATTTCTGAAGGCGTTCGAGCGTGCGGCATTTGATCCTGCGAGTGCGGAGGAGGATCTGCTAGTGCTAATGGTGAAAGCGTACGCGGCGATGCTGAAACGGCCTTTGGATACCGTAGCGCGCTGGGTGGAGAAAACTCCGGCCAATCGCAATCACATTCCGGAGATCTTCAGGCGCTTTCCACACGCAAAAATTCTGGTCACCATGCGCGACCCGCGTGCTATTCTCGCTGCGCAAATCGCGCTGGAGAAAACGAGACAAACAGGAAGGTTTTCAACTTATTACGTGATTGCGCATTGGCGGGTAGCCGCCCGCCTGGCTAGGCGCGTGTGCGGCGGCCAGGTTCCCGGTCTCGTGGTGCCGTATGAAAAGTTGGTCTGCCAACCCGCCACGACAATGGAAGAAGTTTGCGCGTATCTGGAGATTGATTTCGATCCGGACACCGTATTGACGCCCACGAGAGTAGGGCAGTTCTGGAGCGGTAATTCCGCGGCGCGGATTAACTTTTCGCAAATCAGCTCCGAACCGGCGACACGGTGGCAGCGTGAACTCTCAGAAGACGAAATCGGGTGGGTAGAATGGCATTGCCGCGATCTTATGCCGGAGTTCGGCTACGAGCCGAGGCTGACCCGGCGTGAATTACGGTATTTTGTGCAGCCGATTCGCGGCGAGCGTCCGCGAGAATACATCAAATCGCGCGCTTATTCGTTGCGCGATGATTGGATTAGGCGCTGAATCGAAATGCGCATCGCGGCATAAGCCGTTAGCCTCGCTTTTGTTGCACTTGCAATCGCGCTGCAAGCAGGCCATAATCAGCGCGAGATGTCGGGAATCTTCTTCGATCTTCCGAGCGTCCGGTTCCTTCGACGATTCAGATTTCTTGAACCGATGCTGCAAACGTTTGCGGCATCACTGCTTCGTTGCTTGAGTGCGCCGGCTCGCGCTTTGAGACGAGTCCATTTCCGACACGACGAGGCGGAGTTTCCATTGGCGTCGCAGAGTGCTTGCAGAAAGTTTGACTGGACTCTTGATGATTCGCGCGCCGCGGACGGTGTCCCGAGCTTTTTCGGGGCGCTCCGCCATTATGACAATTGGACAAAACTTAAGGATCAACATGAACTCTTATTCACCCGAAAGACGCCAACGCCGCTCGCGCGGTGGGGGCCGACGCAGAGGAAATCAGGAACGCTTTCGAGACCGGCAGGGAGCAGCGAAGACACAGAAAAAGACATTCTGGCAACGGGTTGCTGAATTTTTCGGAAACGGCGGCGAGAAAAGGAAAACCGCAGGGCAACCGCGCAATGGTGCGCAGCCATCGCGACTGGCGCGCAAACCCGAGCGGATTGAAGTCACTTCGCCCCGTCTGTACGTAGGTAACTTGTCCTTCGACGCTACCGAGAGCGACCTTTTCGAGTTGTTCAACGGAGTGGGGCACGTGCAAAATGCCGAGGTCGTAAGTTACCGGCACAACCAGCGCTCGAAAGGTTTTGCCTTTGTGCAGATGCAAACTATCGAGGAAGCAAAACGCGCCGTGGAGGAATTGCACGACAAGGAATTCCTTGGGCGCAGGCTGGTGGTGAGCGGAGCAAAATCCGACCAGCACGAGGTGCGTTAGCCCACTTTTCGAGGTCTCCCATCCAGATTCTCGCTGTCAGCCGGCTGGCCCGCGACATTGTTGATTTGCACCGGATCGCGCAGGCAGGCTGAGCGCAATCCCACAGTCGCGGCCTGGGCCTACCGCATATCCATCCGAGGACTCTACTTCTTTATCTCCAAATACGTCCGCGTTTGCACGTGACTGGTGCCCGGCTGGAGTTCTTCAACTCGCATTTGTTTGAGGAACCAGCGCTTTTCGATCTTCTGCGCGGAGACGACTTCGAATCGCTTCGCCAGCTGCGCGTTCGAGTCAAACCCCTCCATCCGCATCAGCGCGCCGCTCGCCTTGTCGATCCAAAGCAAAATATTTGAATATTGCGATTCGTGCGAGGGCGCGCGCAGTTGTAGTTTCCAGCACTTGCGCGTGCGGACATTTTCTTCGCCCAACACGCGCGCAGTTGGCCAATAGAGAAATTTGAACGCCAGGTCTTCGTACGTCACGCTGGTGCCTCGAATTCTTTGATTGAGCTTCGAGCCCGAGAATTTTTCGGTTCCGGTGTCGCTCACAACATCAAGGCGCGAACTATTCTCGCCGAGACGCAACTGCAAAACCTCATCGGGATTTGTGAATGAATAACGAATCAGCGGGCCGTTTTGCACCAGCCGAAATGGGACCACCACATCATCTTGCCGAAGCTGCCCCTGCAGATCGATGTGCTGTTGTGACTCAATCATCCGCACGGTGGCGAGAATGTCGTTAGCCGACGGCGGCGACTCGGCGGAAATAAAATGTGTCGCGAATGCCGCACAAATGACGAATGCCGAATGACGAACGAGGAAGGAATGATAAAGGCGGCATGACAAAGGCCGAATGATGGACAACGAACGAGAGCGTGCGCTGGCCGCTCTGGTTTCGTCATTAGCATTCAATTCGTCATTCGTCATTCGTGCTTTGTCATTGTACCGAATTTGTTTATTTGCAGCTAACGATTAAAAGGCTTAAGCGCGGCTTCAATTCCCTCGCATGGACCAGTCTCTCTTTCGTTTGATTAATCGGCAATGGACGAGCCCGGCTCTGGACTTGTTCATGTCGGCGGTGAGCGACAGCGAGATTTGGACGCCGTTGTTTATCGCAATTGGAATTAGCGCACTTTTTCTTGGCGGCTTCAAAGCCCGCGCGTTCGTCATTTGTTTAGTCTTGTCTTTGCTAATCGGAAGCGTAGTCACGAGCGCGTTAAAATCAGCTGTGGATCGCCGTCGGCCCAAACAGGTCGAGACGGTGCGGATGGTGCACTTGCAAAAGGCGCGTCCGAAATTTCTAACTCTTTTTGAGAAACCGACCATTCGCTTTTCCGGTCCCGCCGATCGCAGCCGGTCGGGACCGTCCTTTCCGTCAGGGCACGTGGCGACCAACACAATAATTGCCGTTTTTTGCACCCTGTTTTATCGCCGGGGTGGCTGGCTCTACTGGTTCGTCACCGCAGCAGTGGGTTACTCGCGAATCTATCTTGGCTCGCATTGGCCGAGCGATGTGATTGCTACTGTTTTTCTGGGCGTTGGTGAATCACTGTTCTTTATCGCCGCGCTCGAGTTAATATGGAGGATCGCGGGACGTAAATGGACGCCGCAGTTCTTTGCGCGCCATCCAAGGTTGATTGGCGATCTGAGTGGTAAGGCGCGACCGCCGCGCGCGCCGCAATCGTCCACATGAGCACCACGCGCGCGGTCTGGTTTTTCATCATCGCGCTGACGGCGATTCGATTATCAATGCTAGCGACTACTGATCTGGAATTCGACGAAGCCCATTACTGGATGTGGTCGGAGCGCCTCGCGCCGGCATATTTCAGTAAAGGACCGGCCATTGCTTTTTTCATTCGCGCCAGCACTTCGATTTTCGGCGCGAATGAGTTCGGCGTCCGCTTCTGCAGTCCGCTGCTCGCAGGAGGAACAAGTGTGCTCATGTTCTACTTCGCGCGACGTCTGTTCGGCGCGACTGCCGGGTTGTGGGCTGTCATGGCGGTTAATGTCACCCCGATCTTCAATGTAGGTGCCTTCCTGATGACGATTGATGCGTTGTCGATTTTCTTCTGGCTCGCCGCGATGTTCACATTTTGGTTGGCGGTGGAAAAAAGCCCACATTTCTCCTGGTACTGGCCCCTTACCGGATTGCTGATTGGGCTTGGTTTTCTTTCCAAATACACGAACGCACTAGAGCTTGTCTCGATCGTGTTGGTGCTTGCCCTGGCTCCCCGGCTCAGAAGAGAGTTTGCGCACTCGGGTCTATACTCATTGCTCGGCATGTTCGCCATTTGCACGGTGCCGCCGATAATGTGGAACCAGCAACATGCCTGGATCACGCTCGTGCATTTGCGTTCGCGGGGAAGCCTCGAGCACGGTTTTGGTTTTCATCCAGTCGAGGTACTTTCGTTTCTCGGTCAGCATTTCCTGGCGTACTCGCCATTTCTCTTTCTGGGCTTGGCGTGGGGTGTCATCGCAAGTTGGCGACGCGTCAATCAGCAATTCAAGGTGCTGTTCTTGATGTGGTTTGGGTTACCGGTGTTTGTTTTTTATTTGCTTCTGTCAGTAAACAAAGCTGCCGCGCCAAACTGGGACGGACTCGCTTTTCTGGGTTTTGGCCTTTTGGCGATTCATTTCTGGTGGGAAAAACTCGAACGCAGCATCGCGTTACGGCTGGTCGCTGTCGTGGCCTTACTGCTTGGACTCACGATGAGTATCCTCGCGTTGGACACAGATTTGCTGCGCGCGGCTGGGTACCAGTTTAAGCGAACTGATCCAAGCGATCGGATGCGCGGATGGAAAAGCGCTACGATCGGGCTTGAAAAAATACGCCACGATTTGGAAACGCAATTGGGCGAGAAGCTTTTTCTGATTGCCGACGCTCGCGACCGTGCCTCAGAAATTTCCTTTTATCTACGCGACAAACGAGTCGAAGGGCCACGTCATCCGCCGGTTTATATCCCAGAATCGCAGGACATGGTAAACCAGTTCTCGTTTTGGCCACGCTATGATGAATTCATTGAACTAAAACCGGGCACGCCGCGGCCAGAGGGTGAAACGTACACAGAAGAGAACGGCATCAACCCGTTCGTCGGCCGTGATGCTCTCTTTATTCGGAGCGGTGAGAAGGCACACGTGCCGCATAGTATTCGAGCTGCATTTCAATCAACAGAGCCGGTAGGAACGATTGAAGTGTCGCGCTACGGAAAACTAATACGCACCTGGCAAGTGTTTCTCTGTCGAAACTACCGAACACTCCCGTTGTAGGAAAGGGTCGGGCGAACCGTGGCTGGGGCAATAGCGGATGTCAGCCAGTCTGACTGATTCGGCAGGTTGGCAGCGTGCCAGCCGAGTCAGGCTAGCAGCCTAACCTCCTGCGTGCTACCCTGCGGCCACCGCCTACTGGAAATGCAGCAACTCGCAGTTTCGGTCATCGTACCGATCTTCAACGAAGAAGAGAACATACCGATCTTGCAATCGGAGCTGCACGCGGCGCTAAAAGATCTCGATTACGAAATCATTTTTGTCGATGACGGATCGACCGATCGCACTGTAGATCGAATCGAAGCTGCACCGAATGTTCGAGTGATCCGGTTTGAAAAAAATGCCGGCCAAAGCGCGGCGATCTATGCTGGTCTCAAGACAGCGTGTGGCGCAACCGTGGTACTTATCGACGGCGATTTGCAAAACGATCCCGCTGATGTTCCAAGGCTTCTTTCTGAAATTGCGCGCGGCGCCGATCTCGTGTGTGGCTATCGCGCCAAGCGCCAGGACACACCGTTGAAGCGAATGACGAGCCGGATTGCCAACGCGGTTCGCAGCCGCTACACAAAAGACGGGGTGCGCGATACCGGTTGCACGCTCAAAGCAATGCGGCGTGAATGTGTTGGCGCGCTCGTTCCATTCAAGGGAATGCACCGTTTCATTCCTGCGCTGGTCAAAGGCGCAGGGTACCGACTTGTGGAAATCCCAGTGAATCATCGGCCGCGCCGGTTCGGCCACAGTAAGTACGGCTTGAGCAATCGCGCGTTGCGCGCGACAGCCGACATGTTCGGTGTGCGCTGGCTGCTTTCGCGGCGATTGAACTACAAGATTCGCGAGTAGCACGTGCTACTCGATGTCAAAACACGCTTGTCAACCCAAGCGCTCCCGCTAAGCTTGGCCTCCCGCACCGGGAATCCGCATGTCCTTGGCCAATTTACTTTCTGCCGAGCAAATCATCCCAGAGATGAAAGCAACGGAACGCTGGGCGGCGATCGTTGAGCTGATCGATTTGCTCGTTGGTCTTGGCAAAATCAAAGCCGCAGATCGCGACCCGATTCTTACCGCGCTTAGACAGCGGGAGGAGACCATGAGCACAGGCATCGGTTTCGGGATCGCCATTCCACATTGTTCTTCAGACCGGCTCGACGAAGTCGTCGCCGCATTCGGAAGATCCACCACAGGCATTGAGTTTGATGCGCTCGACAACGCCCCGGTGAAATTCATCGTCCTTTTCATTGTGCCGAAAAATCAATTTCAGACGCACCTGCGCACGTTGGCTTCCATTGCAAAATTTCTGAACGATCGCTCCGTGCGTGAGAGCCTGGCCGGCGCCACGTCAGCCGACGAAATTTTGTCGATCTTTCGGGATCGTTCCTAGCTGTAGCGGCGGTCTGTGACCGCCGAGCAAATATCGATGCGGCGCTCACAGAGCGCCGCTACAATTTCAGCGATTCTGACCCATGGAAACCTTCCAGTCACTGCTTGCAAGAAAGCTCGCGAGTGCTTTGAAAGAAGCCGGTTTATCGGACGCAGGTGAATTGACGCCGGCAAGCGACCCGCGTTTCGGCGATTACCAGACCAACGCTGCTCTCGTCTTAGGAAAGCAGCGCGGCGAAAATCCGCGAGTTCTCGCGGAGAAAATCGTCGCGCATCTTGTTACTGGCGATGTTTGCGAACGGCCGGTCGTGGCGGGCGCCGGCTTCATCAACTTCACACTGCGGCCCGGCGCGGTCGCTGAAAAGACAATGGAAGTGCTGCGGGACGACCGGCTTGGTGTTGCTGAGGCAAAATCGACACAGCGTATCGTGATCGATTTTGGGTCGCCCAATGTCGCCAAACCGATGCACGTCGGTCACATCCGTAGCACGGTGCTCGGCGATGCTCTTGCGCGCGTCGCGCAGTTTCTCGGACACGAAGTGATCCGAGACAATCACATTGGCGACTGGGGCACGCAGTTCGGTATGGTGATTTACGGTTGGAAGAATTTACTGGATCGACAAGCGCTGCAGCGCAATCCGCTGGCCGAGATTGTGCGCATTTACAAGGAGACAAACGAGCGAGCGACTGAGGATCCGGAAGTTCGCCAAGCCTGCCGCCAGGAATTGATAAAGCTCCAGGCCGGCGACAAGGAAAACCTCGACATCTGGAACGAATGCGTCGCCTTCTCAATGCAGGATTTCGAGCGCGTTTACAAGTTGCTGGATATTCATTACGACATCCAGTGCGGCGAAAGCTTTTACCACAATCGGCTGCCTGGTGTGGTAGAACGCCTGCTCAAATCTGGCATTGCAGAGATTAGCGAGGGCGCCGTGGTTGTTTTCTTTCGCGAAAATCCCGAGCTCGCCGATAAACCATTGATCATCCGCAAGCGGGACGGCGGCTTCAATTATGCCACGACGGACCTCGCCACAATCGATTATCGGATCAGCGATTTGAAAGCGGACGCGATTTGGTACGTAGTGGGCGCGCCACAGATTTTGCATTTCAAACAAATTTTCAATATTGCGCGGCGCGAAGGTTACACGGCTGATCTGTGCCATATCACGTTTGGCAGCATTCTCGGCGAGGACCGGAAACTTATGAAGACGCGGTCCGGCGACAACGTGCCATTGCGTGATCTTCTCGAAGAAGCCTGCAAGCGCGCGCGGAAAATCATTGAGGAAAAGAATCCGCACCTGAGCGATGAGGAAAAGATCGATATTGCTCAGAAGATTGGGATTGGCGCAGTGAAATATGCCGATCTCTCACAGTATCGGATGACCGATTACGTTTTCTCATGGGACAAGATGCTGTCCCTACAGGGAAATACCGCGCCGTACCTGCAGAATGCCTATGTGCGGATTCGTTCAATTTTTCGCAAAGCAGGCGAATCCGCTCCAAAGATTGATATGCTGGTCTTCGCCGATTCCGCCGAAATTAATCTGGCCAAACGGCTGTGTCAGTTTGGCGAGACTGTTCCGCAAGTGCTCAACGATTTCCGGCCAAATATTTTGACAAATTATCTGTTCGAGGTGGCGAACAGCCTCCACGCATTTTACGAGGCCTGTCCGGTGCTGAAGTCAGAGGAACCGGCGCGCAGCTCGCGACTCGCCTTGTGTGAACTGACCGCGCGAGTGTTGAAGTACGGCCTGG
The DNA here is from genome assembly GCA_035535575.1 of Candidatus Limnocylindria bacterium. Lineage (GTDB taxonomy): Bacteria > Verrucomicrobiota > Verrucomicrobiia > Chthoniobacterales > UBA10450 > Udaeobacter. Next base: position 21,328 of record DATLPS010000017.1, on the reverse strand, counting down.
GTCTTCTCGGGATTCAAGTGCCGGAGAAAATGTAAGAGAACGCCGAACGCCCAACGTCAAACGTTAAACTCGGACGCTGAATTCGACGTTGGACGTTGAGCGTTGGGCGTTGGACGTTTGCTTCCTGCTGTGAAAAAGGAGCTCCCGCGCATTCCAACCTGCACCTATCGGCTGCAATTCAATCGCTGGTTCACTTTTTCGCAGGCACGCGAAATCGTCCCGTACTTGCACGCACTGGGCATCAGTGACGCGTATGCGTCGCCATATTTTCAGGCGAGCCCGGATAGCCTCCATGGCTACGACATCACCGACCACAACAAGCTAAACGCGGCTATCGGCTCACGCGCGGATTACGAGGCATGGATCGTGGAACTGCACGCCCACTCCATGGGACAGATTCTCGATTTTGTGCCGAATCACGTCGGCATTGCCGACTCGCAGAACCAGTGGTGGATGGACGTACTGGAAAACGGCCCCAGCTCCAGATATGCGCCCTATTTCGACATCGACTGGCAACCCCGGAAATTCGATCTGCGGGACAAAGTTCTTCTCCCAATCTTGAGCGATCAATACGGGCGCGTCCTTGAGCGCGGTGAATTGCAGGTGCGCTTCGAACAAGGAACGTTCTATCTGCTGTATGCCGAGCGCAGACTCCCGGTCGCGCCGGGAACGTATCGTCACGTTCTCGAAATTGCCTTGCAAAATCTCGTCGACTACAACGACGAAGGCTTTTACGCGGAACTGCAAAGCATTCTGACCGCGCTCGAATACCTGCCGAAACGCACCGAAACTGATCCGAAGCGGATCGCGGAGCGCACTCGAGAGAAGGAGATCATCAAACGACGACTGGACCGCCGTTGCGTCGAAGCGCCGCAAGTCCAACAGGCGATCGAAAAGGCGTTGGCGCAAATCAACGGAAAACCGGGCGATGCACGCAGCTTCGACACGCTCGATGAATTGCTTAACGCGCAATCCTATCGTCTTGCCTTTTGGCGTGTTGCCGCGGAAGAAATTAATTACCGCCGGTTTTTCGACGTAAATGAGTTGGCGGCGATTCGGGTCGAATTGCCAAAAGTGTTCGACGCCATTCACCGGCTTCTTCTGGATTTGGTGGGCACCGGCGCAGTGACAGGCCTTCGCATCGATCATCCCGACGGTCTTTACTTGCCCGGTGATTATTTCGAAAAGCTCCAGCAGCGTTGCGCGAAAGCGCTTGGGATCGCATTACCCAAAGACGGACGCGCCATTTACATAATCGCAGAAAAAATCCTCACCGGCTCGGAGACACTGCGCAAAGAGTGGCGCGTGCACGGAACCACTGGTTACGACTTTGCGAACCAACTAATGCAGCTGCTGGTCGATTCGTCGGCGGAGGCGGCAATCACAAAGACGTTCCATCGTTTCATGGATCACTCAGTCCCTTTTGGCCATCTGCTGTATGCCAAAAAACTGCAGGTGATGAAACTCGCGCTGGCGAACGACGTCGATGTTCTGGGCAACATGCTTGATCGGCTTTCCGAGCGAGACCGCTGGTATCGCGATTTCACGCTGGAAGCACTTTCGCGTGCGGTGCGCGAGACCATCGCCTGCTTCCCTGTTTATCGAACTTATCTCGTGCCGGATCAGCCGGTGAGCGAAGAAGATCGCCAAATCATCGAGCGCGTGATCAGCGCAGCCAAGCGCCGAAACCCGGCGATGGACGAATCGATCTTCAATTATCTACGTGAGGTGCTGCTTTTTCGTTTTCCACTAAATCTCGATGCCGCCGGGCGCGCGGCGCACACGCATTTCGTTTTGAAGTTTCAACAAACAACGGCACCGGTCATGGCCAAGGGACTGGAGGACACGGTCTTTTACATTTACAACCGGCTGACAGCGCTAAACGAAGTAGGCGGCGAGCCACAACAGTTTGGGATCAGCATCGACGCGTTTCACGAGCGCAATCTGGATCGGCAACGAAATTGGCCGGCGACTTTGCTGGCCACCTCGACACACGACACAAAACGCAGCGAAGATGTGCGTGCGCGAATCGTGGCGATTTCCGAAATCTCGGAGCTTTGGCGACGTTCGCTGCAACGGTGGCACGTGGTGAATCGCCGTTGGAAACAACTGATCAATGACTTGGAAGCGCCGGACGCGAGCGAAGAATATTTACTGTACCAGACTCTGTTAGGCACCTGGCCCGTAGAGGCAAACGGCGACCCTAAACCCATGCCGTCGCCGGAGTACGTCGAGCGGATTCAGGCTTACATGGCGAAGGCGCTCCATGAAGCGAAGATCAACACGAGCTGGATCCAGCCAAACGAAGAATGGGATGCAGCGATGCGGGATTTTGTCGCGAAGATTTTGGAGCCGGCGACGCGAAATAAGTTCGTGCCAATTTTTCTGCCGGTTGTGAAGGAGATTGCGCGTCTCGGCGCCATCAATTCGCTCACACAAATATTGCTGAAGCTAACCTCCCCCGGCGTACCCGACATTTACCAGGGTAACGAGATTTGGGATTTTTCTCTGGTCGATCCCGATAACCGGCGCCCGGTCGATTACAAAAGACGCCGCGACATCCTCGAAACATTAGCGAACGCGACGACCGAGCAACTGATGCAGGGCTGGCCAGATGGCCGGATTAAATTGTTTCTGACCCAGCACGTGCTGCGATTTCGCCGCGAGCACGCTGACCTTTTCCAGCGCGGCGAATATCTACCGCTGCGCCTGAGCGGAACCTTTGCGGAGTGTTGCGTCAGTTTTGCCCGACGCATCCGGGATAAATGGATCGTTGTGATCACGCCGCGACTCTCTTCGCGCGTAGGTTTTCCGCCCATTGGCGAGCGATGGAAAGATACCGCAATCGAACTTCCTGAAACGTTTTCGCTGAAACGCGCACACGATCTATTCACGTGTCGCCCAATTTGTTTAGGGGATCGACAAGTGAAAGTCGCCGAAGCGCTGTCGATCCTTCCGTTTGCAGTGATTACGAATCTGTAGCCGCTTCGCTGTGCGAAGCGCGGCGCTGAGATGAAGTGTAATCGTACCCACGTCGCCCACAGGGCGACGGCTACAACTTGCGCGCCGAGCCTTGGAAAAGATCAATCAGCCACTCCACGAAGGTCCCTAAATTTGTCAGCAAATCTGTGCCGAACGCGGCAAAGGTAATTTGTGGCGATGCGAGAATGAGCATCGCGCTGAGCAATAACAGGTTCATGAGATAGATCACCACTAGCGAAAAAAATGTGCCTTGATCGCTAAGGTCGGTCTGATTTTTTGGGATCATCCAGCACGTGAACGTGAAATGGAATGCCCATGTGGCGCCGATCACGGCATAAAGCAATCGACCATACGGCTGCACGTTTAGAAAGAGGCTGAGCATGCCGTAGATACCGATGGCCAGAATGCTGTAGATCGGAAAAAAATACGGCGTCAGCGCAATCCAGAAATTGGCCTTGCTGGTAACGACGTGTCCGCCATCACGGCTCACACGGAATCGGCTGACGCGTCCGCCCATCAACCAAACCCAGAGCGCGTGTGTTAGTTCGTGTCCGAACACGTAGATTACGATCGGGCGCGGAAGACCGAAGAACATAATGAGCCAAAGAATTGCACCTAACGAGAAAAACCAAAACTCTTCGCCGGCCCAGAGCCGTTGCGTCACGGTTGCCCGCGCGAACGCGGTAAAAAATGTCTGACTGAGAATTGCACAAATCGGCACCAGAAAAATCGCAAAGATAAATTTCACCCAACGTGTCGGTACGGTAAGCGGTTCAAACGCCGGCACGACTCGCCTCGTTCGCGCGACATTTCTGACGATCTTTTGAGCGCGGCTCGCCTTGCGCTTGCGGCGATTAGCGTTCGATCTGCGTTTCGTTGCTCTCAAATTCGTCCGCAGATTACGCGGATTGCAACGAATTTGAAAAAACGAAATTTGCAGTCTCTGGAGAACACAGGCCGCTGATCTGTAATTTCCGGCAGCTTGCCGGAAACATGCGAGGCCTATTGTCGTATAGCATGCCGCATCTCGGCAAGCTGTGGAGATGAACAGGCTAGAGCCTGTGGTTCCCGGAACAGCGCGATCAGGCGCGGCCCATGTAGGCGCCGGTACGCGTGTCGATCTTGATTGTTTCGCCTTCCTTGATAAAAAGCGGGACGTTAATTGTCTTACCGGTTTCCAGCTTTGCAGGCTTAGTGACGTTGCTGGCGGTATCGCCACGCAGGCCTTCCGGTGATTCGACGACCTTCAGGCTTACAGAGGCGGGTAACTCGACCTCCACCGGTTTGCCTTCCGCGTAGAGGACCTGCACCGAGAGATTTTCCACCAGATAGTCTTTCGCATCCCCGATCAGGTTTTCCTGTAACGTGATGGTGTCGTACGTTTCGGGATCCATGAAATGGTACCCGTTTCGATCCTTGTAACTAAACTCCAGTTGTCTTCGGTTAATCTCGACCAACTCCACTTTGTCAGTTGACCCAAAGCGCACATCGGCGCTCTTGCCCGTATTTATGTAGCGGATGATCGCCTGAACGAACGCGCGCAGATTCCCCGGCGTGCGATGATGCACTTCGAGCACAATGGCGGGGTTGCCATTGTATTTAATGGCCATTCCTCTGCGGAGATCATTAGCTGCAGGCATGGGAGTGTGAATCGTTCAATGGTTAAAAAGTTGAAGCCTTGAAGCGGGGGACGCGGAGTTTACACGCGCCTTGTGCGAGCGCAACCCGCGAGTCGCGCGGGCTGATGCAAGCGGACGCGCACGAGGCAATCACGGTCTTTGAGGCGGCAATGTGACTCGGCACACATTTCGAAAATATCACCTGCGTACACAACCTTTATCTAACATTACGCACGTCTGTTTCTTGTCCATTAACCGCCTGCCAACAGCCGTCACGATACACGAACACATCCGTAAAGACGTTCCGAGCCATCTCTTTTCCGTCGCTATCTTTCCTAACGACTGAGCCATTGGCAATTCCTGTGTCTCCGTAAACGCGAACGTCGAGCCGGTCGAAAGCGAATCGGAGATTCGCCGGAGGCGGGTGCTTCGTCATCCAATCGATGTGTTGCGTCTTATTCAAAAAATCGCCGCTCGGCACAGGGTGCACAAAATCTGAAGCTAGGATACGCTCAAGCGTTGCAGCGTCCGTTGCGACTAGCCATTCATGCTCCAGTGCAATCAGCGCCTTTCGATCGCTTTCCCGTGTGCGCTGCGACGAAGAATGTCGCGCAGGAGAGCACGACAAAGCTACGAGCGAGCACGCTACGACGAATATTTTCAACAGAATTGGCGACGACACGACATGCTCGCTTGTCATGGCTTCGCGGCCAGGGATTTTCGTTTCCTGCTCGGATTCGCTTTTTCAAGGAATGCCGCCACTGCAGCCGTGTCGAAATAGAACATCTTCGCTCGTGCTAACTTTCCGTTGCGGACTCGATATAAACCAAGCACTTCGCCATCAAATCTGGCTCCAGAGGAACTTATTCCGCGTTGACGCCATTGGACAACGACATCATCCTCGTTAGCTGCAACGACACGTGGATCCATCTTCCGCTCCGCTTCAGTCGGCTGCAGCGGCTCCCACACTTCGCTCCAGCTCGGCTGCATTGGGCCAGGTCCGGGCGTTTCTCCGCCATAAGGTAGTGAGGCCGCCCAGTGAATCTCAAACTCGGGATCGAGAAGCGAATTAAACTGCTCGTCATCCTGTCGCTCGACCGCGTCGAAGGCCGCGAGCACGACTTTGATGTTTTCATTTTCTTTCATAGCTGCCTCACTAACGCAGGCATGACTTTCGGAATTGCTATTGTCGGGCGGAATTGTGTCCGACGCGCTTGCCCTATAATAGTTTCAAGCGCGTTAGGTCCTGTGAATCGACAATGCCTACTGGTATGTTGTCGTCATCGATCACGACGAGATCGTCGATGCGATGGCGTTCCAGCAGGTTAAGAACTTCGACGGCGAGTTTGTCTTTGTGCACCGTAACTGGATTCAACGTCATCAGGTCTGCGATCAGTCGTTCGCCGATCCTTGAATCAGATTGGAAATGCCGCACGAAATCGCCGTGCGTGAAGATACCCAGCAACTGCTTATCTTGATCAGTAACGACCGCAGCGCCAGCGCGCACGCTAGTCATTGCCTTTAGCACGTCGCGGATCGGAGCATCCGTGGAAACAATTGCCATCGCCTCGCGCGGCCGCATGATTTGATGCACGCGCATCAGCATGCTGCGGCCGATCATTCCGCCAGGATGAAACTTGGCGAAATCTTCCTTGTTAAAGCCGCGTGCCTCCAGCAACACCATTGCCAGCGCATCGCCCAGCGCCAGCATCACTGTTGTGCTGGAAGTCGGCGCCAGGTTCAGCGGGCAAGCTTCCTGTTCGATGTTTACATCGAGACAGACGTGAGCATTTTGCGCGAGGATTGATTTCGGATCGCCGCACATGGCGATGATCTTCACTTGGAACCGGGCAATAGCCGGCAGAATCTGGACGATTTCTTCCGTCTCGCCGCTAGCGCTTAAGGCGAGCAGCACATCCCCGTCGGCAATCACGCCGAGATCGCCGTGCAGCGCATTTGAGGAATCCAGCATCACCGCAGGCGAACCAGTGCTGGTGAGAGTCGCGGCGATCTTTGCGCCGATGTGCCCGGATTTTCCAACTCCGACGACAACGACCTTGCCGCGCGAGTCCGCCGCTTCCCTAATCAGCTCGACCGCGCGGGAGAAGTTTTCGTCCAGGCGCGACCGGAGCCGGGTGAGCTCAAAAATTTCTATATCCAGAACGCGTCCGGCCTTTTCAAGATAGTCCATCGAACTATATAATGTGAGGAAGGCGTGGTGCGGGCAAGGATTTGCACGCCTCCGAGCGAAAGGAAAAAACATGAAAACATTAATAATCGCAAGCATAGCCGCGGTGGTGACAACCGCTTCGGCACAAGAATTCAGAGCCCCGATTGGGCCGCAGAAACCTGTGCGCGCGATGGCCACCCCGCCGCCACTACTGGAGCGGCCCGCGGTTGAGGGAGTTATGCCCAGAGCATTTGCTCCTGGTCGTAATCCACTCCAGATGCTCAATCCGTGGGCGCCAGCCCGTTATGGAACCTGGGTGGACAGCACATCATTCGACCCGAACATCCCGGGAAAATGGAAGGGGATTAAACTTTTCGAAATCATTTTTTGATATTGGAAGACAGCATTTTCCGTCGGATTCGCGGCCGCGTCGTCGCGGCGCGTGACCTGTCATACCGCAGCGCTCGCGTAGCCGGTTTCGAAGTTTAGTCTTGCGGAAGCTGACAAAAGAATTTTGCCAGTTGCGAGCGTACTCCTTGAAACGAAAGCCGCTTCACTGCGCGCTCCTGCGATTCTCTCACAGTCGCTGCGCGAAAATCTGCATTTTTTAACAAATCGAGTGCTATCGAAGTGATCTCGCTAATTGTCCGGTGCTCACCACAGGTTTTCGAGAACGCAATTCGTTCGATTGCACCATCGCCGCCGACGCAGGGAAGTCGACACAGCAGAGCGTCGCCTGCGACCTGGCCCGGCACATGGCTGCGGTCGAGCTGCAAAACGATCTTATGTCTCGCCAGGTCGCTGAGATAATCCCGGTACGGCTTCCATTTCTCTATCAACCGAAGTTTGCCGTCTGGAAACTTTAGCTCGTCGAGCAATCGGCGCCCCTTGCGGCCATCGAGATTAACGACCGTCACAGGTTCATCTGTCGCGTCGCAAAGCTGGCGCGCAACCAAAAGCGCGGCAAAATGATTGCGCGATGGCACGTCCCATTCGCGGGTGCCGACGAAGATTCCAGATTGTTCAGTTGGTGGCACAGACAAACTCCATTGTGGGTCATCGACGGGATAGGGTGTCGGGATAAAGGCAACCGTCGCGGGGTTTCGTGTCGAGCGGACGCGTTGATAGATTTCTGCGGCTTCCGGGGTTGTGGCAATGCATCCATCTGCTTCCGCCACAATTTTTATAAAGCGCGCTAACTTCGCGCGGTCGCACAGCTGTTGCGCAATCTGGTGTAGCCCAGTCTCCTTCAACGAAACGGCGACCGTGCGATGATGTTTTTTTAGATCAGCTAGGGCACGCTCTGACGTGCGAAAATCGCTGCGCAAAAGAAGAAGGACTGGCGTATCCTCCGCGATAGCGCGGCGCGGATTGAAATGGAAAGCTCCGAACGTGCACGCGGCAAAGGCATGGAAGTTGGTAGGCGGATGCGCGCCTTCGCCTCGAGCAGGCGATGCATCAAAGTGTTGTTCCGGGTCGCGTCCCGCGGGATTCAGAACAGTCAACCGAAAATGCTCCGCGTTTTGGGACGGCATCGATTAGCGGGTTGCCAGCTTCACCGCTTACTCGTCAACATTGCCCGGCGGCGGTACCGCAGATCTCAGGGGCGTCTGTTCTTCATCTTCCTGGTCGCGAGGTTGGACCGGTGTCGCGCGTCGGATCTCGACTGGTCGCTTTTCCTGCGGTGCGACCGGGATGGCCTTCCTTATCGGTTCAACCGGAATCGCTTTCCTGATTTCTGACGTGGACTGTGCCGTCTGAGTGCTGGACCCGTTTCGCTCCTCAGCGTTGCTTGCCGTCTTTACTTGACTCGCGACTGTTACTTCCTCGGTCTTTTGATTGTCCGCCGTCTGTGTTGGTTCTTGCGGCGCTGGCTCGGGTTTGAGCTTTGGCTTGAGAGAATTGTACGGGTCTTTGTCGGCTACAAGAGTCGGACTCCTGATTTCGATTGGAGCGACTTCGCTCAGATTTACAGCCAGGGCAGCACGCGGCAAATCACTGGAAGAAAACTCGCGGGCAAGACGTGCGCGCGGCTCACCATGCACATTGCACGACTCAGTGGGCGCTTGTGACGGTGTCGCAATCTCCGTGTAAGTCGTGCGCCGCTGAACCGTGTCGCCGTTCGCCATTTTGACAGTGTCATAACAGTTGTCGGTCGCCAGCAAACCAGACCTCGAGCAGATCTCGATCTGCTTTAGTCCGGCTGGCTCTTTAATTTCTCGCGGCGGATAACTCTTGCCGGCGGCATTCATAACATCGACCCAAATCGGCAGCGCGAGCTCGCGCCCAAAGGCTCCGCGATAAACTCTTTGCGGCTTGTCAAAGCCTGCCCAGACGGCGCACGTGAAATTGGAATCGTATCCCGCAAACAACGCGTCAGTAAAATCGTAAGCGGTGCCGGTTTTACCCGCTGCGGGCATTTTTTTGAGACCAAATTGTGTAAAAGCAGCTTTGCCCGTTCCCGATTGAAGCGCGTCCGCGAGGCAGGAATGCACTTCGTACGCAGTCTCAGGCTTGATGACCAGTTTCCGAATGCTCTCCTGCTTCCCATCCCAAACCAGGGTTCCATCCTTCTCTTCAATCCGCTCCAAAATGTGCGGCGTATTTGGCCGCCAGCCGCCATTTGGAAATATCGTGTATGCGAGTCCGAGCTCAGCTAGGGTCACCTCGCTGCTTCCCAGAAATGTGGCTGGATAAGGACGAAGCGGCGAATGAATGCCCGCCGCGGAGCAAAGCTGCAACACCGTATCGACTCCCGCGTTCATTCCGACGCGGATAGTTGCCCCATTTTTTGATTTGGCCAATGCCTGTCTCGCCGTCATTGCGCCTTCGTAACGGTTCTCGGTGCTTTCCGGGCCCCATTCGCCAAGAATTCCCGTTGTGCCCCCGATCATGACTGCGCGATTATCCAGTGGCGAATCTTCCACTAAGGACCCGGCATACATACCCTTCTCGAAAGCTGCCGCATAAACAAACGGCAACATTGCAGTCCCAGCGGGCCGCCGAGCTTGTAGCGCACGGTTGTATTGGTTGTGCTCAAAATCGCGGCCGCCTACCAGCACCAAAATATCTCCGGTCGCGTTGTCGAGGCCAATGACTGCGCCCTGCAGATACTCAGGTGCAGGCTGATCAGACATTGTTCCGTTCGCCTTGGCCTTCCGAAACGAGGCCGCGTAAGCGGAGTAAGTCTGATGATTATAATCGGGATGCTGCTCGACCCCTTCGAGGTGAGCTCGGAGAGAATCCTCCGCTACCTTCTGGAGGTCCACATCGATGGTGGTATGAATGCGAAAGCCTTCGTTCATCGCGCGATCCCATCCTACGGCGGCGATCACCTGTTGGCGGATATAATCGACTGCGTAGGTTTGCCCTTGCGCGTTTTGCCGGCTCCCGATCACGATCTGTTCCGCTCGCGCAGCGGCACATCGTTCGCGGCTAATAAAGCCCAGGTCGCGCATCCGATCGAGCGCGTAGTCGCGCACCTCGCGCGAATTGGCGCGGTCGCTCCATGGCGATAATCTATTTGGGCTCTTGATTAGACCCGCGAGCGTGGCGCATTCCGCCAGTGACATGTCATGTGCGGACTTGCCAAAGTATCCTCGCGCGGCCGCTTCCGCTCCGTATAAGCCCCCACCGAAATAGATCCGGTTCAAATACAGCTCCATGATTTTTTGTTTGCCGAACTGCTCTTCGATTCGTTGCGCGAGAAAAATCTCCAGCAGCTTGCGACGAAACGTTCTTTCTTTGAGCGAAAAACTATTACGCGCCAATTGTTGCGTAATCGTGCTTGCGCCCTGGCGCACGTGGCCTGCTGTCACATTTTTCAACGCCGCGCGAATTATCCCGAGCAAATCATACCCGTGATGCTGATAAAATTTTGCGTCTTCGACTGCGACGACTGCGTTGATTAGATCAGGAGACAACTGCTCGTAAGGAACCGTCTCACGGTTCTCCACGTAAATTTGCCCAAAGATCTTGCCGTTCCGATCCAGAATGACGCTCGCCGATTCCATCTGTTCGAGCTTGTTTAGATCGAACGTTCTGGCCTGCGCTTTGACGTCGGCGACTAAACTGGAAACGTAAACAGTTACGAAGATCGCCAAAACCGCAATTGCGCCGATCGGAACATAGAACCATGGCCTTAAATACCACGGCGGCCGAAAGCGGAAGCCGGGCGGAGGCCTTAAATATGTAGTAGACGGTCTCAAACGAATGGAACGACTCGATCGCGCAACTTAGGTCGTTCAGTTGACGATTCAACGATTTAACGATTTACCCGTCGCGCCGCAGTTTTAACGTATCCGGGAGCCTTAGGAATGAATTCCGGCGATCCCAACCTCATTCGATGTATTCGCGCTGAAATCGAGAAGCAAGGGCCCATTTCATTTGCGCGGTTCATGCACTTGGCGCTCTACCATATGGATTACGGATATTATTCGTCTGGACGCTGCGCGATTGGACGCAAAGGCGACTATTTCACCAACGTCAGTGTCGGCCCGCTGTTTGGGCAGCTGTTAGGCGCGCAGTTTGTCGAAATCTGGGACAGCCTCGGCAAAATCAACAATTTCGTGATTGTCGAACAGGGCGCGCACGATGGGCAGTTCGCGCGCGACGTTTTCGAATACGCGCAAGACCGCGCGCCGCAATTTTTCGAAGCTTTACGGTACCGAATAGTCGAGCCATTTCGTGTTTTGCAACAGCGACAATCGCAGACGCTGGAGCTTTTTCGCAAGAAGATCGACTGGAGCGAGTCGCTGCAGCCATTCGTCGGCGTTCATTTTTCCAACGAACTGCTGGACGCGATGCCTGTGCGCCTGATTAGCGACGGCATAGAAAAACTTGTCGGTCTGGACGAGGACAAATTTGTCTTGATCGAGCGTCCGCTTTCCCAAGGAGGGGCTGCTTCCAAGCTGCCGACGGATATAGGGGCTTTCAATCAACCAGCGCTCGACTGGATCGACGACGTCGCCACGAACTTGCAGCGCGGCTACGTTATCGCGATCGATTACGGGCGTTTGGGCGACGAATTTCAGGCGAACGTTCAGGTGCGCGCGCAACATCGAAATATTCGTTCGCCATTCGAGCAAATCGGGCATGCGGACATTACGATGCAGGTGCATTGGTCGAGCATTGTCGAACGCGCACGGGCAGATGGGTTGCGCGTCACCGGATTCACCGACCAACATCACTTCCTGACCGGAATCATCTCTCAAACTGGTAGGGACCCTTCGAGTCAATCGCTCCTGTCTGATTCGCCGAAGACGACGCGCGAATTGCAAACCCTGCTGCACCCGGAAATGCTCGGTCGTGCGTTTCAAGTCCTCGTGCTCGAAAAAAACGTCGATCACGGGGCGCCGCCATTGGCAGGCTTCAAATTCGCACGTGACCCGCGCGATGTGCTGGGAGTCGTTCGATAAGTCATTGTAGGCGTCCCTGTCTGCTTGCATGCGCGATTTATTTTTGCGATGACTTCTTGAATGTTTTCTCTCCTTTCGAAATGGCCGCTTGTGCGGCAAATTCGCGAACGCAAGGACGGCACCGGTCTTGAGTCGATGTCAGACAAAACGCGTGCGCTGCACGCCAGGACCGATGACGCGCAGGTGGCGCGGTCGATTTGTCCTTACTGCGGAGTCGGCTGTGGGCAGCTCATTTACCACAGGGACGGAAAGCTGATTTCGATCGAGGGCGATCCGGAGTCGCCGATCAGCCAGGGCAATCTTTGTCCGAAAGGTGCCGCATCGTACCAGCTGCTCACGCATTCGCGACGCGAATTGAAAGTGAAATACCGCCCGCCGCGCGCCAAGGAATGGACCGAGATGTCGCTCGAGCGCGCGATGGACATGGTGGCCGAGCGCGTTTGGGAATCGCGGAAACGCACATTCATCGCACAGGAAAATGGATCGACCATCAATCACACGACGGCGATCTGTCATCTCGGCGGCGCCACTCTCGACAATGAAGAAAATTACCTGATCAAAAAACTTTTCACTGGAGGCCTGGGCATGGTCTGTGTGTCCAACCAAGCCCGGATATGACATAGCAGCACGGTGCCCGGTCTGGGCACCTCCTTCGGTCGGGGCGGAGCTACGACCGCGCAACAAGATCTCGCCAACGCGGATTGCATTTTAATCGAAGGCTCCTCCATGGCCGAAGCGCACCCGGTGGGTTTTCGCTGGGTCATGAAAGCGAAAGAGCGCGGCGCGACAGTTATCCATGTAGATCCAAGATTTTCGCGCACCAGCGCGTTGGCAGACATTTGGGTGCCGATTCGGGCAGGCAGTGATATCGCGTTTCTTGGGGGACTCGTCAGGCACATCATCGAGAACGACCTCTTCTTTCGCGAGTACGTCGTTCATTACACGAATGCCTCCTGCATTTTGCGCGACGAGTACCGTGATCCGGAAGATAACGCCGATGGGTTCTTCTCTGGCTGGAACGAAGACGCGCGCAATTACTCGATGCAGAGCTGGCAATACAAAGGCGAAGGCCTCAGTTTTCCCGAGCGCGATCTCACATTGCAAGATCCACAATGTGTTTTCCAAAAATTGAAACGTCATTTCACGCGTTACACACCGGAGATGGTGGAAAAAGTCTGTGGCATCCCGCCTGCGCTGTTCTACAAGGTCGCCGACAGGTTCGTTAAGGCATCCGGCCCGGAGAAAACGGCGGCAATTTGTTACGCCGTCGGCTGGACGCAACACTCTAAAGGCGTCCAGATCATTCGCACGGCGTCGATCTTGCAATTGTTATTAGGCAACATCGGCCGGCCCGGCGGTGGCATTCTAGCCTTGCGCGGTCACGCTTCCATTCAGGGCTCGACCGATATTCCGACGCTCTACGATATTTTGCCGGGTTACCTGGCGATGCCGCGCGGCGGGAAGGAACAGACGCTACAGAACTATTTGGATGCACATACGACGAGGACCGGGCTTTGGTCGAACACCCCTGCGTACTTCATCAGCTTGTTAAAAATGTACTACGGCAAAAATGCCACTGCAGAAAATCATTTTGGTTACGACTGGCTGCCCAAAATCACCGCGGATCATTCCTTTTTCGAATACCTCTACGACATGGCTGATGGAAAAATGGAGGGAATGTTCTTAATCGGACAGAACTCGGCTGTCGGTGCGCCGAACTCGCGGCTGCAACGGAAGTCGATGGCGAAATTAAAATGGTTTGTTATTCGCGACATGGTGGAAACGGAGCCGGCCAGATTTTGGCGAGACTCGGCCGAAATCGAACGCGGCGAATTAAAAACGGAAGAGATTGATACGGAAGTCTTTTTCTTTCCCGCGGCCGGTCACGCTGAAAAAGAAGGCGCGTTCACCAACACGCAGCGTCTGTTGCAGTGGCGCGAAAAAGCGGTTGATCCTCCGGGCGATTGCCGATCCGACGCGTGGTTTATTCATCAGCTGGCTTTGCGTTTGATCGCGAAGGCAAAAGCCTCGGGAGATCCAATGGATGAACCGTTGCGCGCGCTCGATTGGTGGTATCCGGAGGACACGCAGGGCGAGCCGAAAATGGAAACCGTGCTCGCAGAGATCAATGGCTGGCACACAAATCCTGTAGCCACCGGCGCCGACGGCGGCGGGACGAAGGGTGTTTTGTTCAACGGCGTCGATCGCGAAGGTAATCCTCATCACGGCCCGCAGATCGACAGCTACGAAGAACTAAAAAACGATGGATCGACCGCGTGCGGCTGCTGGATTTATTCCGGTGTTTTCGCTTGCGACGGCGTGAACAAGGCGAACGCGCGAAAATCGAAAGATTATCTTGGCCACGGATGGGGCTTCAGTTGGCCGAGCGACCGTCGCATCATTTACAATCGCGCCAGCGCGAAACCGACTGGTGAACCATGGAGCGAGCATAAGAAACTAGTGTGGTGGGAGTCGGGAAAGTGGATCGGCACCGATGTTCCCGATTTCAAAAAAGACAAGCCGCCCGATTACGAACCGCAACGCCAACAAGGTGGGCTCGACGGTCAGCGCGGCGATGCGCCGTTCATTTTGCACGAAGACGGATTGGGATGGCTTTACGTGCCGAAAGGTTTGCAGGACGGACCGATGCCGACTCATTACGAGCCGCTCGAGTCGCCTGTGCACAACGCGCTATATTCGCGCGACACCAATCCGGTAGTGAATTGGTTCACCCGCGCCGAGAACCGTTTCGCGCCTCCGGGCGATCCGCGTTTTCCATTCGTTCTCACCACCTATCGGCTGACCGAACACCATACCGGCGGCGGCATGTCTCGCTTTCTCAGCCATCTTTCCGAATTGCAACCGGAGATGTTTGCTGAACTTTCACCGGAGCTCGCGTGCGAACTAAACATCAGCAATGGCCATTACATTTGCCTGGTAACATTTCGCGGCGCAATTGAGGCTCGCGCGCTCGTTAGTCGCCGCATCAGGCCGATGATGTTGAATGGCAAAACCGTGCATCAAGTCGCCGTTCCATTTCATTTTGGCGCAGCGGGACCGTTGCGCGGCAATGCTGCCAATAATCTGGTCGCCATTTCCGGTGAGCCGAACGTTACGATCATGGAAAGCAAGGCGCTCACCTGCAACATCGTGCCTGGTCGTTTGCCGCGCGGCCCGGCTTTTCTTGATTGGCTTGAGCGACATGCTCCGCAATCTGGTCAGCCAGCGAATTTGCATCCTGAACAGCCACCTCCCGGCGCACCGACTGGCGGCACGTTTTCACGCGGTCAGGGGAAGGAGGGCAAAACGCCATGACAATTAGCGGAATGGCGGGCACCACGTCCGGTTCGTTCGCAATTTTCGATCCCGTGATCACGGCGCGCCAAATGCCATTCCGGCCCGGACCGGTCACATTCTACCATCAGAAATGATCGGGGAAGGCACGCAAAGCACTAACCAGCGCCGGCACAATTACGTACAAGAAAATGTTGAGGTCGGTTTTTTTACTGACCCGACCGTGTGCATCGGATGCAAGGCATGCGAAGTCGCATGCAAAGAATGGAACGAGGTGCCGGACGACGGCTTTGTCTGGTCGGGAAATTCGTATGACAACACCGGACGACTCGGCGCATCAACGTGGCGGCACGTTTTGTTTCTCGAACAGGATCGTCAAAAGGGGAAACAGATTACAGGGCCGATGGGCCTTCCCGGATCACAATCGGATGATCCGTTTCGCTGGGTTTTTCTTTCGGACGTTTGCAAACACTGCGAGGAAGCTGGCTGTCTGGAATCGTGTCCGACTGGTTCAATCGTGCGCACCGAAATCGGGTCGGTGTTCGTGCAAAACGATGTTTGCAACGGCTGCGGCTATTGCATCGTTTCCTGTCCGTTTGGCGTGATCGACCGGCGACCTCAATGGCTGCCCGAAGCTGGCGGCGCTTTTAAGTGCACATTTTGCTACGATCGACAAAAAAGCGGCCTCGTGCCCGCGTGCGCGAAAGTTTGCCCGACTGAGTCGATTGTGTTTGGCCGTCTCGATGATTTGCGTGCACGCGGGGCGCAACGCGTCGAACAGCTCAAACAAAGTGGATACGACGACGCGCAACTGTACGATCCGCAGGAGACGAGTGTGCGCGGCATTCACGCGTTTTTCCTGATCCTCGGCGAGCCGGAAGCCTACGGACTTCCACCGAAGCCGCAGGTGCCGACAATCTATTTGAAATCTGCGTGGGTGTCAGCGATCGCGACTGCGATCGGCGCGCTCCTGCTAACGCTGGCAAGTTTTGCTTTTTTCTCATGAAACGCGTCGCGAGAAGCAACGTTTGGGGAGCGCGAGCGCCCCGCCCGCTGTTTTCGGCGCCTCGCCGAAAAGCTTACCGGCGACGTCGCGAGATCCAGAGTGCGTTGTGCGAGGCGCACAACCGGGCGAGCAAGGCGCTCGCGCTCCCCAATCCCCTGCGATGACTAACGAAGAACGCCTCGATCAATTGCGCGAGCAGGCGTGGAACAAAGGAGTTGTGGCCGGGCGCGGTGTGGATGTGGCCGGCGGGCCAATCCCGCGTAAACATGGTTATTACGGCCAATCAGTCGTTAAGCCACCGGTCTGGAGTTGGGAGATCCCGGTGTACTTTTTCATTGGCGGCCTTTCCGGAATGGCAGCTGTAATCTCATTAGTCGCGTTCATTTTCAGGCGAGGCGATGTTGGAATGACGGCCATGTGGGTCGCAGCGATTGGGGCGCTTGTTTCTCCTGTTTTGCTGTCGATGGACCTCGGGCGGCCGCGACTGTTTCTCAACATGTTGCGCGTGTTCAAATACAAATCGCCAATGTCTGTTGGCGCGTGGATCGTTTTCGCTTTCGGTGCGTGCGTAATCCCAGGTGTAATCGCGCTCGAGGTTCATGCGCGACAAGTCTTCGGTGGCGGCGTCGATCAATTTTTAAAGATTCTCGCAGGCCTCCTCGTTTGCGGTTCGGCATTCTGGGGAATCTTGCTTGCGACTTACACAGGAGTCTTGCTTGGTGCGACTGCGATTCCTGCTTGGTTTTTACATCGCGTGCTCCTGCCGATTCATTTCGGAACGGCAGGATTGGGATCGGCAGCCGCGCTGCTCGAATTGCTCGGTCATCGAATCGCGTCGCTCAATGCCCTTGGATTTGTCGCCGCTGCTATCGAGACGGCGCTTTGGGTTTGGCTCGAGATTGACAAACACGGCGCCGCTGATCGCGCCTTGCACGAAAGCAACTCCGGGTGGCTCATTCGCAGCGGTGAAATCCTTAGCGGTCCGCTCGCGCTCATTCTGCGCCTGACGCATTTGGTTCCACTCGCTGGAATTTTGTTTTTGCTCGGAGCCTTCATCAGCCGCTTCGGCTGGATCCAGGCCGGAAAAATCAGCGGTTCCGATCCCGAAGCGGTGTTCGCCTCACAGCGCTAATATCGTAGCATGTGCATGTCAGATTGCCGACATCATCGCCCTCGTCTACAACGGCTCAGTGCATAAACATCTGCGGCGCCTCGAAGGCATCTGGATCGCCGCGCCGATTTATTTTCTGACAACATGCACCCGCAATCGGAGGCCACTTCTTGCTCGCGATGAGGTTGCCGAAATTCTGATCGACGAATGGCGCACCGCGCACGAGCGCCACGGTTGGGCGATAGGTCGTTATGTCATCATGCCTGATCACGTTCATTTCTTCTGCAGACCTGAGTTGGATGCGAAGCCGCTATCTGAATTCGTTGGCTCTTGGAAAAGCTACACGAGCCGGAAGATCAACGCGCTTGGCAGGCCACGGTCGACGCCCGCGGCTACAACGCTGTGGCAACGCGAATTCTTCGATCACGTTCTGCGCTCGACCGAGAGTTATTCAGAAAAGTGGAATTACGTTAAAGACAATCCCGTTCGCGCTGGTTTGGTTTCCGCAGCAGACGAATGGAAGTACGCCAGCGAGATCGAAATGCTCATGCTGTAGCCGCGGGCGCTGACCGCGGCTCTACGAACGTCGCAGATTGCCGAGGTCATAGCCCTCGGCTACAAAGGTTCCAGAATCACGCGCTCGATGTGCGAGTAAATGTTGAAGGACGGCGGACGCAAAAATCCGATGAGCGTTTGATTGCTTTCGCGAGCGAAATCGACCGCGAGCGTCGAAGGCGCTGACACCGCCGCAACGATTGGAATGCCGGCAGCGAGCGCTTTTTGCACAATTTCAAAGGAAGCCCGTCCGCTCACGAGAAGCAGATGGCGGTCCAGCGGCAACGACCCCGCGCGAAATTCGCGGCCGATCACCTTATCCACCGCGTTATGGCGACCGATGTCCTCACGCAGAATTTTCAACTCGCCATTCGGATCGAAAATTCCTGCGGCGTGAATTCCACCGGTTCGCGCGAAATCGCTCTGCGCCTTTCTTAATTTTTCCGGGAGCGAAAGTAATGTGTCGATGTCGATCCGGACATTTGCCGATTCGATCGCGGGAAAACTCTGCCGAATGGCATCGATGCTCGTCTTGCCGCAAAGTCCGCAACTGCTCGAGATTGTCCCAAAACGTTGCGCCGTGTTCAACTTGACCCTTACGCCACGGGCAAGTTCGACAACCACAACATTATCGACGGTTTCGGAGATTTTTGCGATTTGCCCGCGGTCGCGAATAATCGCTTCGGAAATCAAGAAACCAGCTGCGAGCTCATCGTCGTGTCCCGGTGTGCGCATTGTCGTGGCCAGAGTTTTGCTGCCGATTCGAATTTCGAGCGGCTCTTCGATCGTCAATTCGTCGCGCAGGTACTCGAGTGAGCCGTCGTCCTTTCGCCGGATGATTTGCCCCGGGCCAATGCTGTGCGCGTCTTTCATCTGCAACGATTTCAGATATTGTTGCCGCCGGTGGAAATCTGTCACTTGTACATTTCACCGGGACACAATTTTGTCGGCCATCATGGCCGCGAGCCGGACACGCACCCTATTGTCGAAGTGCCGATGATCGAATGTGCGGCTGGCCGTGGCATTCGCGGTGATCGTTACTTTGATTTCAAGGATGATTATAAAGGCCAGATCACATTTTTTTCGCTCGAAGTTTTCGATGAACTTTGCAACGCGATGCAAATTCGGGACTGCTCGCCTGCTGTTGCACGGCGCAACGTGATCACCCGTCGGGCCGATCTGAACCAACTCATCGGCCAGGATTTCGAAATTCAAGACGTTCGTTTCCATGGCATGGAGGAATGCCGACCATGCTACTGGATGGATCGCGCCATCGCCCTGGGCGCGCACGAATTTTTGAAAGGTCGCGGCGGCCTGCGCGCGAAAATTCTTTGTGACGGCCGACTGCGCTCGAATGCCCGCGTGCTCGAACCGATCGGATGAACATTAGCGCGGTACTGCTCGCCGGAGGTGAATCACTGCGGATGGGCAGGGATAAAGCGCGCGTTCTGTTCCGCGGAAAACCGCTTTGGCAAATTCAACTCGATCTCCTCAGGAAATTGGACCCGTCAGAGGTTCTTGTTTCTGCAAGAACCGATCCCGATTGGCGCCCCGCCGATGTGCAGTTCGTCAGCGATGATCCGCCTTCACGCGGACCGCTCAGCGGCCTTGCTGCTTCGATTGCGAAACTGCGCACCACACATCTGCTGGCACTGGCCATCGACATGCCTTTCATGAACGAAAATTTTCTGCGCTCTTCATGCGACGAATTGGAGCCGGGATGCGGGGTCGTTCCAATGATAGACAATCGCGCGCAACCGCTGGCGGCGATTTATCCCCGCGAAGCAGATATCGATTTTCGCAACGCGATCGCGGGGACGGATTTCTCATTGCAACCGCTTATCCGCAGTCTCGTCGAAAGTGGAAAATTGCGAGCGCTAGCTGTTACAGAGCACGAGAAGAACTTATTCTTGAACGTGAATCAGCTATCCGACTTGGCGGCGCTGTAGCCGAGAGCGCTAACGTCGGCGGGATTGCTTTTTTCACGTGCTAATGTGCCGTGGTCAACGCCGCGGCTACACGTCCTTGGCAAATGAAAATTTTCACATCGCAACGAAACCTGCCCTTGCAAATCCGTTACGACTGCTCGATATGTCCACGGCGATTTGGGATGCTGATGAATAAGCTAATCTCCAAGGGCGCAGTTCTGTTGTCCTTCGTTCCGGCGTGTGCCTTCGCGGCCACCAACGTAGTGAATCTTTCGCATTACGATATGATGCGTCCGGATTTCGGTGCGATGAAACGGCAGGGTATCGTCGGTGTGATTCACGAAGCTACGTACCCGCCCTTCGTGCGGGATGCGAAATATCTGGACCGGCAAATGGGGGCGCTGCAAGCCGGGTTGCTGTGGGGCGCGTATCACTATGCCAACGCAAGCGATCCGATTCGGCAGGCTGATCATTTTCTCAGCGTTGTATCGAGTGCCTGGGCACAAGCCAATCCGGTGACCCGGCCGAGCGCGGGTGTCTTGCTAGTGCTCGATTTTGAGAAAAATGGTCATTACCCCGGCGGCACGATGCGGCCGGATCAGGCAATTGCTTTCATCGAACGAATCCGCCAGCGCACGGGTGTCTATCCCGGCGTTTATTCGGGCGAATACCATCTCAGCCAGGTTCTGAACAGTCCGAGAGTGACTCCTGCGCAAAAGAGAACGTTGACGAACTGTTGGTTGTGGATTGCAAATTATCATAAGGAACCGCGCGCAACGGCGCCGTGGAACTATTGGGCTATGTGGCAATACTGCGGCGACGGAAAGTGCGGTCTTCCACGCTCTGCTTATCCGACGAGGATCGCGAATATTGCGAAGGCGGAACTTAACGTTTTTCGCGGCGACCGAAGTTCTTTGCAAGACTTCTGGCAGCGACGCGGATGGGACCCCGCTGGGGGCAGGCCTCGCCGCGAATCAGAGGTGGCTCTCAAGGCCGAGTCGCAAAAGGCGCTAACGCCGGACTGATAAACGGAGAGGCGCGTCTCCGACCGATTCGGCGGCCGGAAAGCCGTCGCTCCTCATTGTTGGATACCGCGCCGCGTGGAGAGATAAACCGCAAAGCTGCCGAGCCAATGTCCGCCTTCGTAGTGTGCGCCCGTGACTGCTGCGAGCCCGGCACGCCGATGCTCGTCAGCCGCCGCGGAGAGCGCGTCTCGTCGCAAATCGTCGGGAGGAAGCGCCGACAC
>DATLPS010000016.1:0-3118 GCA_035535575.1 Candidatus Limnocylindria bacterium | reverse complement strand
CGTAGTGACGATGATTGCTCCCGAAAGAGCGACCGTTTGAACGATAGTAAGCTGGATGTCCCCGGTGCCGGGAGGAAGATCGAGCACCAAATAATCCAGCTCGCCCCATTCCACCTGCCGCAAAAATTGCTGGGTATAGCGTGTGACCATCGGCCCGCGCAAAATCGCCGGCGAAGTATCATCCAGAAGAAACCCCATGGACATCAACCGCAGTCCGTATTGCTCGATTGGGATGATCTTGTTTTCTTCCGTGGCCGTTGGCCGCTCGCGCGTGCCAAACATCAGCGAAATGCTGGGGCCGTAGATGTCGCAATCGCACAGGCCCACCCGCACACCGGTTTGCTCCAGCGCCACCGCCAGATTCGCCGCGACAGTCGATTTTCCGACGCCACCCTTGCCGCTCGCCACAGCGATCACGTGTTTGATTCCCGGAATCCGCGTTGTCGCCATGCCGGCTCCGGCGCCTCCGGGCGCCGCATGGATGTCGATCAAGACTTTGGCGCTACGAACTCCTTCGATCGTGCGCAGCGCTCGTTCCGCATCATTCTTGATCGTTGCCGGAACGTTTGGATCGTTTGTCGCCAGCGCGAGCTGCACTTTTACCTCGCCGTTGTCGATGTGAATGGACTTCACCAATCCGAAGGAAATGATATCGCGAGTGAAGCCGGGATATTTCACAGATTTCAACGCGGTGTTCACCTGTTCCTCTGAGATCGACATACGTGAACCTTACGCGAGCTGCGCCAAACGTAAACGGATGCCGCGTCTATCGGTCCTGGTAATCGAGTTTGTACCGGATCTGATAATCGTTTCCGCCAGAGGGGGAAGCTGGCTGCTCGCCGGCTTTCGCAACGAAATCTGGGTTTTGCCACTCAGACCAGGCGCGGTATTTCGCCTTCATAGGGTTGGTCGGCAAACGAAGGTGAAAAATTCGGTCTGTGCCGCCCGGGAATTTCAGAACGAACAGGCGCTTCGACGTGCGGAAGTAGAGTTCGACGTAGCCAGCACGCACACCGGCGTTTGCAGGTGCATCCGTATGCCAGTAACCCGGCATTGCGTTGCGGTCCGTGTCCAGCTCGGGCTGAACATCGGTAAGACTTTCGAGCGACTGGCCGGTCGGCGGTTTAACTTCAAATTCGAGCAGTGGCGTCGGCCCATTGATGTTCAAAACATGCGGTTGAGCCGCGTACCAAATTCCGAAACCGGATGCACCGATTGCTGCGATCGAGATGCAAACGATGACTAACCCGAGGAACAGCCAGATGCTCCTCACTCCGCGCCAGTAAAGCACGAGAAGAATGGATACCGGTGCGACGATTAGCGTCACGAGTAGAGCGATCGCGACGGCGAAATAGCCCGCTTCACCCTCAAATGTAGAAACATGAAATGCGGCTGCGAGAGCTGATCCAAGTGCAAAGCCGAGGAACAGTCCGGCCGCGATGCCGATAATTCCTCCGACAATTCCCAAAAGAATCGCGGTAACAGAGAGATTTCTTATCGCGGGCTGCAAAGCAATGATCAGGGTGGACTTGCGGGTGTCGATGCGTTTTTGCGATTTCGATAATGAACCCCGAATAGTTCCACCGGCCAAGCGACTTCGTTGCCGCTACATAAACCTTTTCCTTTCGGACCGGAGATCGGAATGGAGAGGTTCGTTTCACCGGACGCGCCGTTGACGTTTGTGTTTCCCGAGACAAGAAATCCGTCTGTGATGGGCGAACCGAGAGCCTCGATTACAGCAGGGTTTGCCTTCGCGGTGGCCAAGGCATCTTGGTAAACGGCGGTCGATTTCACTGCGCTGAAAACGATCAAAACGACTAGGCAAATAAAAGCGACGAACAGCATCGTCATGCTAAGGCAGCCAACGGGTACAAACCATTTCCAGTTGCGGTTCCACCAGTTTGCTTTTGGCATAAGAGGAACCGTTCATGCTGTCAGCTCCATCGAGTCTTTGTACGTCGAAGGCGAACTCGATGGCAACCAATCTCTTCGCTGCGATGTGCGCTTGACGGCTCGCGGTGCCGAGGGGCAGGATGCCCGCCATGAAGGTACAACACTCTCTCCGAATTATCTTTGCAGGCGCCTTAATGGTGCTGATGACAGCGTGTGCGACCGCTCCACAGTCCGGTCCAGCCGCGCTCGCTGGCACGTGGACTAACTCAATCGGTACTGTGTGGACGCTCAATCCCGATGGAACATTTCAAGTCGATCTGAACGAAAACGGCCAACCTGACGTGTGGGGGCACTACACCGTATCGGGCGATACACTCACGATCAGCGAGGTGCGCGGGAAGACACCGAAAGCATGCAAGCAACCAGCCAGTTACAAATTCAACCGGATGGGAGACCAACTGCATTTCACGCTTCTTAGCGACAAGTGCAAACTACGCATCCAAAACGTGACGCAGCCGTGGACGAAGAAATAGATGCTGGCGATTGACCTCAATCGTTTCTATCCAATCAGCCGCAGATAAATATTTTCGAGCCGCTGCGCTTGCGAGCTGAGATCGAACTCTTTTCGAACGACCTCAGCGCCGCTGCGGGCGATCCGCGAAAGACAATCGGGATTTTGGGCTCCATGGAGCAACGCGCGCGCCAGCGCTTCGTGATCACGCTCCGGCACGAGCACGCCGCTCACACCGTTTTCAATGGCTTCGGGAATGCCGCCGTGCTGAGTCGCAAATACCGGCAGGCCGGTGGCCATCGCTTCGAGCATCGAATTTGGGACGCCTTCCTGGTTTCCATCGTGACCGGTCTGGCTCGGGTGAAGGAAAATATGCGACCGAAAATAGACGTCGCGCAGTTGCGATTGGGAAATGAAGCCCGTGAATGAAACGCGTCCGTCAATGCCTAGTTCGTGCGCCAGCTTCTGAAGTTCACCGAGCAAGGGTCCTTCTCCGGCAATCGTGAGCTGCGCATTGGGATATTGAGAAAGGAAAGCAGCGAAAGCGCGAAGCGTCACCGGCAGACCCTTCTTCTCGATCAATCGGCCAGCTTGCACAAATCGCCATTCACCGTTTATGGGGAAGCTGCGTTCGCGAAAAGGAAATTCCTCCAGCGGAATCCCGGTGCGTTGAACTTCGATCTTTTTCGCGTCGCAACCAAGCTCTGTGATTGC
>DATLPS010000015.1:0-20801 GCA_035535575.1 Candidatus Limnocylindria bacterium | reverse complement strand
AACCTCAATTACATCGCACCGGTTCTAAGAGTCTCAGACATCTCACGTTCACTTGCCTTCTATCGCGATCGCCTCGGCTTCACTATCGAGTTTGTTTATGAGAGCTTCTACGCCGGAGTTTGCCGCGACGGCTGCCACATTCATTTGAAGTGCTCTCCACCTCCACCACGCGACCAAACCGCATTTGAGCGCGAGGAGCACATCGACATCTACATCAGCGTTCAGAGTGCAAAGACGCTCTCGGAGCGTTTTGCTTCTGCGGGCGTTGCATTCGTTGTCCCATTGCGGCACATGCCGTACGGGACAGAGTTCTACGTCCGCGATCCAGATGGATATGTATTGGGTTTCATCGAGTCCACGCCGACCTCCGCATGACCGCAAAGGTCTAACCAAGCGACGCAGCCAACCGCTGGCCGGCGTAGTGCCTCGCTTTCCTTTATGAAAACACGTCCATTGCAAGCCACGCTCGCTCCCAGCCAGCGGTGGCTGATCTTATTCTCGTTAGGCCGTCAGATTGTTCCCACGGTGTCAATTCTTCAAAGGCGATCCGTAATCCGTAGCCTTTGGAAACTTGATGCCCTTCTGGTGGTCAGCGTCACTTTGCTTTTTACAGCGGCCCCCCTGATTCCCCGCAGCGCAGCGATTGGCGCTGCGAGCGGAACCGCCGTGTTGGCTGTGCTGGCCTGGTACAAGCGGTGTCCAGCAGCTGCGCCGTTTTCGACCTTCTGCGTGATCTGTCTCGGCCTGGCCTTGTCCGGCGTGCTGTATTTTCAGGTCGTCTTGGCCCTTGGTCTGCTTTGTTACGCGGCAGTCGTGCGAGGTGTACCCTGGCTGCGGGGAACAGTCACATGGGCTCGATGGGGATCTTTTGACGCGACCGTCGGCTTCCTCTCTGTAGCCGTATGGCTCCTCGCAGCGGCCGCGCTTCTCAGCTGGTACCTTCTTCTGCATCCGAACATTGCGGACATCGTCGAAGCCTTTGTGCCCGCGCTGCCATTGGGACTGCTGATTGCCGGCGGCCTGATCTTTTCGATGGTCAACGCAGCTGTCGAAGAAGGCGCCTATCGCGGTGTGATCTTGCACGCGCTGGATAGCTCACTCGGGCCCGGATTCGCGGCTCTTCTGCTGCAAGCCGTCGCCTTCGGCGCAATCCATATTAGAGGGTTCCCGCGCGGCTTGCTCGGCGTGGGCCTCGCCTGTATCTATGGGTTGCTCATGGGAGTCATTCGGCGACGCGCTGGCGGCATGTTCGCTCCATGGATAGCGCACGTTTTCACAGACGTCGTGATCGCGGGAATCATCCTCTTCCTGGCGCGGCCTAACCAGGCGATGCAGCGAACCGCTGGCCGCTCCGCGTTCCAGCTTTCGATGACTTCCACGTTTAACCCGCAGCCACGCTCGCTCTCGCCAGCGGTCGCTGATCTTGTGTCTCGTTAGGTCCCGGTACATGCGCCGCGATTTTGTGTGCTTTGGCTCGATGGGAAGAAGCATTGCATTTTAGCATCGAGCTATGCCGCGCATTTTGTTCTTGCCCGACCAACAATACGTTGAGGCTTCCGATTTAGAGAGTGTCCTCTCGGCGGCTCTCCGTGGAGGCATTCCTCATACGAATGAATGCGGTGGGAACGCGCGATGTTCGACCTGCCGTGTGCTCGTCCTCAACGGTTTGCAGTTCTGTTCTCCACGCAATGAGAAAGAACAGGCGCTCGCTAAGCAACTGCACTTCGGCGAAAGAGTTCGCTTAGCGTGCCAGACTACTATCGTAGGAAACGTGACGTTGCGGAGGCTCGTCCTGGACGCAAAGGACGCGGGACTCACGGACCAAAGGAAGGAGGGAACAACCCATGGCTCGGTGGGTGAAGAACGGCAGATTGCTATTCTCTTTGTCGACATACGCGGTTCAACGCGCTTTGCTGAATCGGTTCCTCCCTTCGATGTGATTCATGTTCTTCGGCGCTTCTACCATCACATGGAGAGAGCTGTCATGGATAATGGCGGCCACGTCGCCTGTTACACTGGTGATGGATTAATGGCGCTCTTCGGAGTTGAGCGGTCAGAATGTGCGCCCCTCGAAGCGGTAATGGCTGGCCTTGATATGCTCCGCTACGTAAAAGAGGATCTACAGCCATATGTGAAGAGATTGTTCCAATGCTCTTTTGGAATTGGAGTCGGCGTGCACTTTGGCGAAGCAATCGTCGGCACGGTGGGCGGTGGCCCGCAAGAGCGAGTCACTGCGATTGGGGACGCCGTAAACATCGCGAACCGAATTGAGCGGGCGAATAAAAGAGCTGGAACCGAGTTTCTAGTGTCTGATGCTGTACTCGGCGCAATCGAGGGGCAGGTTCGCCTGGGGAGAGCCATTAGCGTGAAACTTCCTGGTAAGACTGGCAAACACGCCCTCCACGAGGTTGTCGGTGTCCGAATGGCGCGGCGCAAGCGGCGGGCAAGCTCATTAATGTCATGAACTGCTCAAGACCTAACCAGGCGATGCAGCCAACCGCTGGCCGGCGTACTGCCTCGCTTCACTTTATGAAAGCACGTTTATTGCAATTCACGCTCGCTGTCCCCAGCGGTGGCTGATCTAATTCTCGTTAGCCCTCAAACGTCGTTTCGGAACGTAAATGAGACTTGTCCTTCTTGGTAACTCGGGCGCCGGCAAGAGCATGATGGCTCGCCGAATTATCGGCAACGAGAATATCCCGCGGTTGTCCTTGGATGAAATCGCTTGGGATGAGGGCGCGAAGCGGAAACCTTTAGACGCGAGCCTGCGACAACTCCACGCGTTCATTCAGACCCATGATCGATGGATCATTGAAGGGTGTTATAGCGACCTGGTCGAGGCCGCGCTTCCCTATTGCTCGGAGTTGAGGTTCTTAAATCCTGGCATTGAGGCGTGTGTAGCCCACTGCAACCGCCGGCCATGGGAGCCCGAAAAGTTCCCATCCGCAGCCGAGCAAGAGGCGATGCTGCATAGGCTCATCCAATGGGTTAAAGATTACGAGTCCCGTGACGATGAGTACAGCCTAAAGCGCCACCGCCGAGTTTTCGACAACTACACCGGCCCAAAGCGTGAATACACCTCAGTTGCTTCGTATGCAGGAAGCTAACCACAGCGTGGAGCGGACGGGAGCCAGCCGATCGGCCCGCTCACAATTCGGGCGTCAGTGGCGGCTGGCTCTCGCCGCTCACGCTGAACGTTAGCCGCTCCGTCTCGTTAAGTCTTATGACCAGCAGGTTCGTTTGTCTCATTATCGGTGTTTTCGCATTAGGCAGTCTCGCTGTTGGCCAGACCATCGGCGATCCGGCGCGGATCGAAGTTTATGTTACGCCCTATTACAATTCCAAGGGCCCAGTCATAAATTTCGGTCCGTTCAGCAAAGGTTTGGCCGCAAATAATGAAGCAGAGTTCGTCGCGACGATCGCGAAGATGAAACAGGCGTGGGACAATCTCACATTTCCAGAGATGTATGTCGCCGCCATTCGACTCTATGATCAAGGCTTCAGAAACGACGCGACCTACTGGTTTTACTCGGCTCAGTATCGCGGTCGTCTGCTGGCGAGTTTGGTCGATCGAGAAAAGATGGGCAGCATGGGCGATCCGGCCTTCGAACTGGTCCAGGCTGCGAACGCCTTTCAGCAATTGGTGGGGCCGTACATCAACGGTTATGCCTTCGGCGACATCGATAACCTCGTTCAGATTGTCGAGAGAGTTCAGAAAGAAAACAGAGCCTTACCTGATCTGAACAAGATTTACCCGGGCGTGATTTTTAAAAAGAAATCGGAATGGGAGGCGGGAAACAGTGCTCTCAACGAAGGACTGACAAAGTTCCTCGCGACGTTGAAGGAACAAAAGGCAGACATCAAACGGCAAAGGGCCGAGCGGGGTATGGACGTCAAATTTTCCAAGCTTCCAAACAAACCGCTGCCAAACAGCTCGGGATCTTCGTCGCGTTAGGCGAAAATATTTGTTACAGCGCCATTCATGAGATCCGTTCTAGTGTTTACGTCTCTTTTCACTGTTGCGATCCAGATCCTGTGCTTCGCAGACGTAACGAAGCTTGCGGGAGAGGATCGCAGAGTGTTGCAGGATTTCTCGCGCTTCCACGAAGTTCATTCCACGAGCAACCTGCCTTCGACAATCGTCGCGCTTTGTGCCGGCGATAACGGCAGACTCGCAGACCCGGGCCAGAAGTGGAACGCGACTTGCGTCATTACGGATCCAACTCTGCCAGGCAAGCGCCTCATTTGGGCAGCGGTTAGCGGCGAGTATTACGTCGTTCATTACGAGCGCGGCGGAATCGATCACAGTTTTCACATGTTGGTTGCCAAGCTCATCAAGAATGACGCGAAACCCAAAGTCGTTTGGCGTGCCATCGGAGGTTCGCTCAAGGATTACGCAGCATTTGTTGAGGCATTGCGAAGCGGGAAGTTGGACGACCGTTTGGATTGGCATTGAGCAGCGCCGTAGCTTCTCGCTGATGCGACGAGCGATTCCGGGACAGCTGCCTTTTCTTGATCCAGGCAATTCTGTAAATTCTGTCCATATCTTTTATGCAACTTGATGGAATTGATCATATAGCTCTCGGTGTGCGCGACATCGAGCGGTCAGCCAAGTGGTACATCGACGTTCTCGGGTTCGAGCGACTTCACGAAGGCATGTGGGACGGCGTGCCGACGTTTATTGGCAAAGGAAATACTGGGATTGCGTTATTTCCGGCGAGCCACGAGGCAACACGGCCAGCTCACCGTGAAGTCCGAATGCTTCACCTCGCCTTCCGCGCGAACCGGGAAAATTTTCTCGTCGCGCAGCGCGAACTAAAAAAGCGCGGAATCAAATTCGAATTCCAAGACCACGAAATTTCGCACTCGATCTATTTTCGCGATCCCGACGGCCACCAGCTTGAGATCACGACGTACGAATTGGAATGACCGCCATCGCCGCAACCTCGACGCGAATTAGGCCCGCGCGCGACGAATGAAACCATGACCGCGTACTGTCTGATTCACGGAAGTGGGCAGGGACCCGATGGCTGGAGGCTGCTGGTCCACGAACTGGAGCGGCGGGATCATCGCGTTCTCACCCCTGCGTTTCAAGTGAGCAGGACCGACGAGGGCGCGGCCTGGCATGCTGAGACCATCGTGAACGCCCTCGACCGCTCTGGTATGAACCCGGCTGATGTCGTCTGCGTCGCACACTCCGCCTTGATTGCCGAACGCTGGTCCCCGCGTCGCATGGTGTTTCTGGCGGCAGTGGTTCCGCGCCCGGGTGTGAGTATCATTGAGCAATACCGGGCCGATCCGCCGATGTTCAATCCGGCTTGGGTCGGACAGAATCCACTTGAGGACAGGGTAGCTTTGGACTTCGTGTACCACGACTGTCCCCCTGATCGTCTCGACTGGGCACTGTCGACGCGGCTGGTGTTCTATGCAAAACGCGCCATGGAGGAACCGTGCCCACTCCGTTCTTGGCCTGCTGTACCGTCCACGTACGTCGTGTGTTCCGACGACCGGACGATCACGCCGGCGTGGCAGCGCAAGGTCGCTCGAGAGTTGCTCGGAGTGGAGCCGATTGAGCTGCCCGGCGGACACTTCCCACATGTCAGTCGTCCTGACGCGCTCGCGGACGTTTTGGAGCGGGTGGACAACAGATGACTGTTCCGCATAACGAGGCGCTGCAGCGAACCGCTCCGCCGCACAGATGCGTTCGACTTCAACCTTGTAGGCCAGGCGATCCGCTTTCCGGCAACCGGTCGACAGTGCGATAGTTCTGAAGCAGCTAGAGATTCCTCGACTTCGCTCGGAATGACAGGCTAAGCCGACGACGCGACCCTTGAACTTAGGCCACTCTGCCGCAGCAGTTCTTGTATTTTTTCCCGCTGCCGCAGGGACACGGCTCGTTGCGGCCGACTTTTGGTATCGAACGACGAATTGGCAGATCGATTGAAACCTCCCCCGCGCCGTCGCCGTCCCCTGCAGCAACTCCGGCCATCGCGCCGACGGGCTGTGGCTGACGTGCGCGCGACGGCGCGCCCGCAGCGGGCGCGGTTGGTGCGTGCTCGCGCAGCAAGAATTGCGGCAACGTCGCCAGGAAGTTTTCGAACGCCTGGAGGTTCGAAGTGCTGCGGAAGAGATTGTTCAGCACTTCGTTCTTAATGTTCGCCATTAATTCGACAAACATGTCGTAGGCTTCGGTCTTGTATTCGATGAGCGGGTCCTTTTGCGCGTAGCCGCGGAGATAAACGCCTTCGCGCAATGCGTCCATGGCGTAGAGATGCTCCTGCCACAGCCGATCGATCCCGTTGAGAATGATGTAGCGCTCCAAACTTTTGACGGCAGTCGGTTCTTCGTAGGCC
The DNA here is from genome assembly GCA_035535575.1 of Candidatus Limnocylindria bacterium. Taxonomy (GTDB): domain Bacteria; phylum Verrucomicrobiota; class Verrucomicrobiia; order Chthoniobacterales; family UBA10450; genus Udaeobacter. The sequence continues at coordinate 14,448 of DATLPS010000015.1, read as the reverse complement.
GATTTGCGCTCGTACGCGTTTTTGATCTTTTCAACCAGAAAGTGCGCGTTTTCATCGACACTCCGCGTTTCAAATTCTGCTTTCTCCTTGTTCAGGCCGAGCGGAAATGTCGTGTTCACCCAGTGGATGAGACCGGTGTAATTGGGTTCATCGACATCGAGATATTCCTTCACTTTTGCCGGCACGGCTTCGTCGACCACTTCGTAGATGAGCTTTCGCGGCTCCTCGGAATCGATGACTTCATTGCGATACGTGTAAACGACTTCGCGCTGCATGTTCATCACATCGTCGAAATCGAGCGTGCGTTTTCGGATAAGATAGTTGCGTTGCTCCACGCGTTTCTGCGCGGTCTCAACCGATTTATTGAGCCAGCGATGCTCAAGCTCCTGGCCTTCCTCGAGTCCGAAGCGCTCCATAATTCTCGTCATGCGATCGGCCGCGCCGAAATTGCGCATCAGATCGTCTTCGAAACTCACGTAGAACCGCGATGCGCCCGGATCGCCCTGGCGCGCGCAACGCCCGCGTAATTGACGATCGATTCTGCGCGCCTCGTGCCGTTCGGTACCGATCACCTTCAGCCCGCCAAGCTCGGTCACGCCAGGCCCGAGTTTAATATCGGTGCCGCGCCCGGCCATGTTCGTCGAAATTGTGACCGTGCCCGGTTGTCCAGCGCGAGCTACGATCTCGGCTTCCTGCATGTGAAATTTCGCGTTCAACACGTTGTGCGGGATCTTCTCGCGCTTCAGCATTCGGCTGAGTAACTCCGAGGATTCCACACTTACCGAGCCAACGAGCACCGGCTGAGTTTTCGCGTGAGCTTCTTTGATCTCCTTAATAACCGAGTTGTATTTTTCGCGCCGCGTCTTGTAGATGCGATCGTTATAATCCGTACGGCGCACCGGCCGATTGGTCGGAATGACGTTCACGTCGAGTTTGTAAATATCGTGAAACTCGGCGGCTTCGGTTTCGGCCGTGCCGGTCATTCCCGCCAGTTTTTGATACAGCCTGAAATAATTTTGAATCGTGATCGTCGCTAATGTTTGAGTCTCGCGATCGATCTGAACGCCTTCTTTCGCTTCGACCGCCTGATGCAATCCATCGCTCCAACGCCGGCCCGGCATTTTGCGCCCCGTGAACTCATCAACGATCACAACCTTGTTGTCTTCGATGACGTACTGGACGTCCTTCTCGAACAAGCAGTAGGCGCGAAGCAGCTGCGAGATGTTATGGATACGCTCCGCTTGCGCGTCGCAATGCTGTTGCCGCTCCGCTTTTTTCTTATCCTTCTCCTCATCGGGCAGTTCCGGATCGAGATCGATCTCGGTGAATTCGCTAATCAAATCAGGCAGGACGAATGCGTTCGGATCGTCCGGGTTCAGAAAAACGCGCCCCTGCTCGGAAAGATCGGTTTCATTCGATTTCTCGTCGATTGTAAAAAACAGTTCCTCCTTAAGCTGGAACAATTCCTCCTTCCGCGTGTCCTGATAAAACGAAAGCTCGGCTTTATCGATGGCGCGGCGCTTGTCCGGATCTTCCATCATGCGCAGCAACTGCTTATTTCGCGGTTGCCCTAGTTTCACCTTGAACATGAGGCGCCCGCCCATCTCGACGTCGTCCTGCTCAAATTTTTCGATCGCTTCGCTCGCGAGCCGGTTGCAAAGCATGTTTTGCTTTCGCACCAACTGCTCGATGAGTGGTTTCCATTTGTCGTACTGGTGAGTGGAAATCGTTGCTGGACCGCTAATGATTAGCGGCGTACGGGCTTCATCGATCAGAATGGAATCAACTTCATCGACAATGGCGTACTGATAACCGCGCTGGACTTGTTGCTCGCGAGTCGTGGCCATGCCGTTGTCCCGCAGATAATCGAAACCGAACTCGCTGTTCGTCCCATAGGTGATATCCATCGCGTATTGTTCGCGGCGTACGTCCGGCTCCTGATCGTGTTGAATGCAGCCAACCGTTAGCCCGAGAAAATCGTAAAGCTGTCCCATCCACTCCGCGTCGCGCCGGGCCAGATAATCGTTCACCGTCACCAGATGCGCGCCGCGACCAGTGAGCGCGTTTAAGTATAGCGGCAAAGTTGCGACCAACGTTTTACCCTCGCCGGTGGCCATTTCCGCGATCCTGCCCCGATGCAGAACAACTCCACCGAGTAACTGCACGTCGAAGTGCACCATCTCCCAGGCCATGGGCTGATCGCACACGGTGAAAGTATGTTGCCGTTCTTTCAGCCGGCGCGCCGCGTTTTTGACCACCGCAAACGCTTCCGGCAAAATTTCATCCAGTTTTTTCCATTGCTCCTCGAGCTGCGGAATCTTTGAGACTTCTTCCTTCCAAGCTGCAGTCTTGCCACGCAACTCGTCATCGGACAAGCTTTTGAACTGCTCGTCCAGTTCGTTTATCCGGCGGACAATCGGTGCAAGCCGCCTGAGCTCACGCTGATTTTTCGACCCTAAAATCTTCTTCAAAATCCAACCAACCATTTCGCACTTAATATCGGCGAGATTCCGTCACTATCAATTGCTCGCGCCGCTGGCTCGTCGACCCTTCAACGCTTTGCTTATCATGTTGAGCGAAGCGAAACACCTCTGGTTGTCATTTCAACGCTGACCGAGAAAGAATGGGAGCCAAAGATTCTTCGCTTCGCTCAGAATGACAATGTTTGTTCAACGAGGCAGACCTGCCAGCTGCCTTCGCGAGATACGGCGGAGCAGGCGAACCGATGGGCTATAATCATTTTCAAACCCCGTTACAGAAATTTTCGCGGTAATTCGACCGCTCTCTGCAGGAGGCGCAGGTAATGGTTTCGCGAAATCTCGATGCCGCCAAATTGTTGGAGGTGCGGTGTGAGCCATTGCGTGTCGAGCAACACGAATTTGCGAGCGCGCAAATGCTTGACCAACGCCACGAGCGCGACCTTCGATGCATCGGTCGCACGATGAAACATCGATTCGCCAAAAAACGCTCCGCCCAGCGCAACGCCGTAAAGTCCGCCGGCCAGCCTGCCCTCCGTCCAAGCTTCGATTGAATGCGCGTGGCCGAGCTCGTGCAATCGCGTGTAGCTCTCGATAATCTCCTGATTGATCCAAGTATCTGTCCGTTTCGCACAGGCAGCGATCACTTCCGAAAACGCGGCGTTAAGAGTTATTTCAAAAAGCCTTTTGCGCAAGAGACGTCGCAACGCGTGCGGCACATGAAAATCTTCCAAAGGCAAGATGGCGCGTGGATCGGGCGAAAACCATTCGATTGAGTCGTCCTCCATTGCCATCGGAAAAACACCGAGTCGATAGCCCTGCAGCAAAAGTTCCGATGGAATCATGCGAGACAAACGTTGAAGTGTTAACGCGACAAAAACAACGTAAGGCTTCAGCCGTTCAACTCCGAAAGGCTTCGCTAGGAGGCCTCTTCAACAGTATTGCAATGCAACACTTCGTTCTTACAATAGGCAGATGAAACGCATGCCGATCTTGCTCGTGATCGCATGCTTGGTTGTCGCCGGCTGCGCTGATCCCCTGGAACAACGCACGACGCAGGAAGTGCAAGGGCAGTTGGAGCGCGGCGTGACCGGTCAGGGAACGCTCAGCCCGTTGGACCGATCAGCCGACGATCCGGCCGCAGAACATAGCGTCCCACAAACTCACCCGTAGCGCGCGTGAAGATGGCACCCACGTCTGCGCATTCAAAAATTCTCATTCTCGATTTCGGCTCGCAGTACACACAGGTCATAGCGCGACGAATCCGTGAGTGTCAGGTGTATTCGGAAATCGTTCGCTTCGACACGCCAGCCGCCGAAATCGCCGCACTGAAACCCAACGGAATTATCTTTTCTGGCGGGCCAGCCAGTGTTTACGACAAAGGCGCTCCGCAAATCGATGAAGGGATTTTTTCGCTGGGCATACCCGTACTGGGAATTTGTTACGGACTGATGCTGATGGCGCACCACCTTGGCGGCCAGGTAGTGTTTACCGGACGGCGCGAGTATGGCGCTGGCATGTTGCACATTAAGAATGGATCGGAACTGTTCGAAGGATTAGGCAATCAACTCGACGTTTGGAACAGCCATGGTGACGAAGTAACGGCATTGCCGAAAGGTTTTCGCGCTGTCGGCGCAACCGAAGGCTGCGACTTCGCCGCCGTGGAGGACCCGCAACGCAGACTTTACGGATTGCAATTTCATCCCGAAGTCGCGCACACGCCACGCGGCAGAGAGATTCTGCAGAATTTTGTCTTTCACATCTGCCACTGCGCGATGGACTGGACGATGGGCTCCTTTATCGAAGAGGCTTGCGCCCGCGTCAGGAAACAGGTCGGCGATCAAAAGGTGGTGCTCGGTTTAAGCGGCGGAGTCGATTCTTCAGTGACCGCGGCGCTGTTGCACAAGGCGATCGGCGAACAGCTCACTTGTATTTTCGTGAATAACGGACTGCTCCGCGCACGCGAGGAAGAAATCGTGCAGCGTGTTTTCGGCGAGAATTTCCACGTGCGTCTAAAATACGTCGATGCGAGTGATCGCTTCCTCGCATTGCTGAAGGGCGTGATCGATCCCGAGGCCAAGCGAAAGCTGATCGGCAGTGAATTTATCAAAGTGTTTCAACACGCGACCGAGGAATTGCTCGAAGAGGACCGGAGAAACGGCGAGCGCAGACTCGCCACGGCGAGTCCGTACGCTGGCGGACACAGCGGTTACAAGTTTCTCGCGCAGGGAACGCTATACCCTGACGTGATTGAGAGCGTCTCGATTGCGGGCAATCCGGCGCAAGTCATTAAGAGCCATCACAATGTCGGCGGATTGCCAGAAAAAATGCACTTCGAACTCGTCGAGCCGGTGCGCCAATTGTTCAAAGATGAAGTGCGTCAGGCAGGATTGCAGCTCGGTTTGCCGAAGGAGATTGTTTATCGTCAGCCTTTCCCAGGGCCAGGCCTCGCTGTTCGTATCCTCGGTGAAGTCACGCCCGAGCGATTGTCGATCTTGCGCGAGGCGGACACGATTGTGCAAAGCGAAATGGAAGCCGCCGACTGGTATTACAAAGTCTGGCAATCCTTTGCCGTTTTGCTTCCCGTGCAATCAGTCGGCGTGATGGGCGATCAACGAACCTACGAAAACACGGTCGTCCTTCGCATCGTTGAGAGTCAGGATGGTATGACTGCCGACTGGGTTCGGCTTCCGTACGAATTGCTGGCACGCATATCAAGCCGCATCAGCAACGAAGTCAAAGGCGTCAACCGCGTCTGTTACGACATCTCCAGCAAACCGCCCAGCACGATCGAGTGGGAGTAAACTAATTTTCGATTGCCGATTTTCGATTTGAGAATGCTCGAATTAATCAATCTGCGCGAGAGCGCTCATGAATTCCGAGAAATCCCTGCCGTTGCGCGCCGCGTGGTTAAGGGCGTCGAGCCGCGCATTCATCGCTGGCTCGGGAAGAGCGACGCGGCATGACTGTGCTCCGCTCGCAAAGACGATTTCGTCCCATTGAATGGAGGAAATCTCCTCATTGAAACGCGCGACGGCGCGACCACGGAAAAACGCGCGCGTCGTTTCCGGCGGATTAAAGATTGCGGCCTTAATTTCATCCTCGGTCGTCACACGGCGCATCAGACCTTTGCGCATGAGCTCATAGTACATCCCATGATCGAGATCGAGGTTGTGATATTCCAGATCGATCGATTGCAGCCAGGGGTTGCTCCATGAAAGTTTTTCCTCTTCCTGCAATGCGTCCAGCAAGAACTTCTTGGCCGCCCAGTCAACGCGGTCTCGCGTTGACGTTGGATCGCGCTCCAAATCGTTGAGAACATTTTCCCATTCGCGCAATATCCATTCGCGCTCTTCATCGCTGCCTGACGAAGGCGGATACACCTTGGTGGCGGCGCCTAAATAGATCCGTTGGACGTCGATTGCAGAGATTTTGCGCCCATCCTTCAATTCGATGATCCAATCGTAAGTCTGATCACGGCTAATTGATTTGTTGGCGTCGACCGGTTGCGCGATCTCGAGCTGAGGCGCTTCTCCGCGTTCAATTAGATCCAAAATCAGCGCGCTGGTCCCTATTTTCATCGCCGTGGCCCATTCGCTCATGTTCGAATCTCCCAGAATAACGTGAAACCGGCGATAGCGGCTCGCGTCCACGTGCGGCTCGTCGCGCGTGTTGATTAACGGACGCCGGTTCATTGTGTCGATGCTCACCACCACACTGAAGAAATCGGCGCGCTGGGAAATTTGGTAAATGCCAGACTCGCCTTGCGCGCTCTCCGCTTCCACACCCATCTTACCGGCGCCCGCGAAAATCTGTCGTGTAACGAGAAACGGCAGAATGCCGGCGACGATCCGGTCCCATGCGATATCGCGACTCATCAGGTAATTGTCGTGACAGCCGTAACTGTGCCCGGCGAAGTCAGTATTGTTTTTGTAGAGACGAACTTCGTAACCCGCAGGCAACTTCTGATTCCGACGACGCGCGCACTCCGCGAGAATGCGCTCGCCCGCCTTATCCTGCGCAACGATCTGGCGAAGCGTCGTGCACTCTGGCGTAGAATATTCCGGATGCGCGTGATCGTTATAGAAGCGGGCGCCGTTTGAAAGAACAAGGTCGCTTTTAATCTCCTCGAAGCTAAGTGGGCGCCGTTTATCAATCTCGTAGTAAGCCGATTCGTCCGTGTCCTGAAGTAATTCGCGCGCACGGAACCCGCGCGCATCCAGATGCGGATCCTCTAAGTCGTAGTCCCATTTCATCAACGCGCCGTGCTCGGTATAACGCCGCACCAGCTCGATCGATTCGGCCACCACATCGACGGTGTCCGCACCGCTTAGAGTGATCCCGTACTCCGTCTCCAGCCCAAAGACGCGTTTCATCAAGCGCTGCTATTTCCCAGGTTTTCGAGGCAAAGCATAACCCCGATGATGCTAAATCGGCGCGGCACGACGGCCATTTTCCTTCGCGGCTTAGATTACACCAAGCGTTGCGTGTGCGCGTGCATCGGAAACCGGTTTCACAGGCGAAATCTTCACGACGTTTTCGGGATCATAGTCGATTAGCTTGAGCCAATCTTCGGTGATGTCGGTCGTCGGGAAAATATCGTTTTCGATGTACTCGGCATTGAATGCGAGTTGCAAATCGGTTTCCCGGATGCCTTCCTCCTGCTGGGTGGCAATAGCCCGTTTGATCGCCGTCGCTTTCGCGCGCTCGATGATGGAGGCAATGATTGCGCCACTGATCAGATCGCTGCGGTAAAGCGTCTCCTTGCGCCCGCTGCGGAGCGTTACTTCTAAAAATCTATTTTCGTCGCGGTGCGCAAACTGCCAGTCCACAAATCGCTCGATCAAACGCTCGATGGACGCTCCCAATCCATCGGCTTCTTTCGCAAGCACACCATCATAAGGAAGGCTGTCTGTAAGATAGATACGGTAAATTTCGCGAGCGCCCTGCTTGTCCGGCCTATTGACCTTGATTTTCCGGTCGATTCGGCCCGGACGCAGAATTGCCGGATCAATCAGATCGGCTCGATTCGAAGCGAGAATAATTACGACGTCGTTTAGCGAATCGATTCCGTCCATCTCGGAGCAGAACATCGGCACGAGCGTCGAGAGAATACTCGAGTGGCGCGATGCGCGGCGGGTGCCGAGAACCGATTCGGCCTCGTCAATAAACAGAAACGGCATGAATCCCTCACTTTTCTTCTCGCGAGCGGTCGCAAAAATTTCGCGCACCATTCGCTCCGATTCGCCCACCCACATGTTCAGAATCTCGGGACCTTTGACGTGCATGAAGTATTCGCTCATCTCGGTTCCGGCTCTTTCCCGAAGCTGCTTTGTCAAATTGTAAGCAGTCGCCTTTCCAATCAGCGTCTTCCCGCAACCGGGTGGACCGTAAAGCAGAAAACCTTTGGGCGTGGCGTGCTGAAATTTGTGGAAAAGATCAGGATGCAAAAGCGGCAACTCGATGGCGTCTTTGATTGCCTGCAGCGCCGTCTCCTGGCCTCCAACCTTTTCCCACGGCAGCTCGGGTACATTGTCGAGATAATGTTCGTGCGATTTTGTGCTCGAAAGCGTCTCCAGCGCCATCCGGTAATTTGAGTCAACGCGGACTTCGTCGCCCGATTTCAAGGTTGCGTGCGCAAGATCAGCGGAACGCTGTAACACCATCGATTGCAGGCCGTGCTCGGATCCGACACGCAATCGGTCTTTACCCAAAACTTCGGTAATTTTTGTCACCGGCCCGGCCGTCTCGAATCCAAGATCGCCGACAATAACGAAAGCTTCGTTGACCAGCACGCGCGTTCCTTTTTTCAATTTCGCGAGCGGAATGCGTGGATCAATGTTGCAATAGTAGTCCGCGCCTCCTACCACGATGTGCGCTGTGTCTTTCGATGTAGCGCCGAGAAACGTGCCGATCCGGTTTGCCGGCGAAGTCACTTTCTTGATGACTTCCTCAAGCTTCTCGATCATTCTGCGCGCCTCGATCATCGTCTCCTGTTGATCGAAAATCTGCGGCCGCAGATCCAAGAGATCCCGCCGAACTGGATCGCCCGGCGGCAATGAAGACATTACTCGATCAAATGCGTCAACAAGATTGTCCGGAGCCGAGTCCCCAACCCCGTCCTGAAGTCCCTCGCTGCGCTTATCGCTCATTTATGGTTTGGGTCAATCCGCCGAACCAAGTCTCACTATAGCTTCATCAGGGCGCATTCGCAATCTTCGACGCCGCCTCTCTACAAAATGTTCAACCAAGTTGTCGGTCTGTTGTTGCGTGAAAGTCTATTCTCCCTCTTGCTCATGCTCTTGAGCGTGTGCCTGCTCGATGCCAAACAGCATGAGCAGCAGAAAGTGCAGGTCTTGCAAAAAAGCAGCGAGTTGCGGCTGAACACGCGGCCGCTACAGTCTATTTTTCCGCGAGGAGCCTTAGCTCAATTGGTTAGAGCGCCGCCCTGTCACGGCGGAGGTTGCGGGTTCGAGCCCCGTAGGCTCCGGTGCCTTTTACTAGATGAGAAACGGCCGCAGGAGCCCGTTGTATGACAATTTGATGACAATTCTTTCTCCCCGTCGCGGGGTTCGACTCCCGTACGCGCTGCCATAGCAAAATGGCGATTACCTAAGTTTTCATGACGGATTCATGACAGAGACACGGCAAAAGGCCGTCTCCTGCTTGCACAGACCGCGCCAGAATCGTTTTTAGCTGCCGGACGCAAGTATCGACGTCCAAATGCTCGGAATTCCGAGTATTTGGATTCATCGTCATCACATCAAACCGTGGGCTGGCAATCCTGCGCTGCGATTCGAGGATCTTTCCTGATGATCCGGGCAAGATGCGATCGACGATTTCTACACACACTTTACGAAGTCCGCCCGCGCCAAAACCAGTGCATCACCGTCACGCGCCGCCGATGCTATCGCCTTCTAAAAGCTGGCGCTCCTTTACAGGAACATAATGCCAAAGGAATTTGCGCTTGGGTTTGCTTTTGCCAAACCCATGCAACGCTGCGCATTAGCATCGTAGAGTGAACTGGGGCCGTGATCGACGCGCTTTTGTTCTTACGGTAGTCTGACGTGACCTGAAAAAAGATCATTGCCGTACAAACTGGACGGACAAAGCGACTAGATGAAGCTGTACATTCTCGATGCGCCGTTAACGCCGCCGAAAGACACGTCTGATGCACCGGAGCGATTAGCTGCGTTAATAAAAGCGTGCAGCGAGATCATCGCGGACGGTAAAATTACAGCCGAAGAGGCCGCAGCGCTTCGCCGTTGGCTGTAAGCGGCCAGATGGCTGAAGAAATTCTGGCCGGCCAATGCGATCGCAGCACGAATCAACAGATTGCTTGAGCCACTTCCCACGCCTGAACAACTTAAAGATCTCGGCAATTTCCTCGCGCAGATCGACGACGCGCAGACGGTCGCGAATTCTCAGGAACACTGCGACGAGGATGGTCCCGAACGACCACAGCTATTCGACGATCCAGTTCCGGAAATCTTATTTCCTGGTCGGAAGTTCTGCTTAAGCGGAATTTTTTATTACGGGTATCGCGCTGAATGCGAGAATGCGATTACCGAACGCGGCGGAATCTTGAGGCGCGCCATGTCCGGCTCGACTCATTACTTGATAGTCGGTGGTATTTGCAATCCGCAGTGGAGGCAGGCGGAGACGGGAACAAAGATCGATTCGGCCATCGCATTTCGCTCTGAGAACAGGCAATGGAACATAGATCTCCCGCAACACCCCCGTATTGTTCCAGCGATTATCCGTGAGCGGGGTTGGGTGAACGCGCTGCTCTAACGCGCCGTCAGACTTTCATAGCCGTCGCGTCGAAAGAAGCGATTTTGGTATTGCAATTCAAGCTGCAGGTCCTTTTAACAAGGCGACATAAAGCGAACCACGTTTACGAAGTCCGCCCGCGCAAAGATCATCGCGGCGTCGATCTAATCAGCGATGTGCTGCCATTCGGTCGCCTGTGGTACGGCGAGCCAAATGCAACCAGCAACGCGATTCGCCTTGTTTTTTTGATTGAGACACAACCAACCGACCATGGGACTCCGAATCGTAACCCTGAACTTGGGGGGAGTGGGGCGCGTCGGCTTTCGATTTTTCTCCGGCGCGTCCCCTTTATTCGCTTGATGCCATTAGGGGTCATTGCTTGGCCGCGATTCGGCTACGCAAAATTTCGCAGCCGCTCACATGATGCTGTGATTCGCGTTTATGATGCGGCTGGCAATGTGATCGAAACGCACGAGCACACTGGAGAGTTCGGAGAGTGGTGATTTTAGCCAAGTAGCTCCGGCGGTTTCGGGGTGGCGGCTCGAAAGGGGACTTGCCGTCTTGCAGTGTTTTAAGTCAAACTGCCTCCGTGCGGTAAGAAATAGATTGCTAAACGCCGTCTAATTCTAGTTGGGCAGACAAATCACAACAAACATGATGTCTAAGATCACGGTCGCGATCTTCATCGCTTTCGCAATTGACGGTAGTGCTTTTGGCCAATCTAACGAGGCGTGGTGGTTAACCGTAAGATTCCAGCCGCGTGACGCCACCGTGGAAGGAATTCCGATTCAGCAAATTGATCCAAGTTGGACAGCAGCGTGTCTGCTTCGAGACGCGCCGCTGCCTGCAGCGGCGTCGGAGCGCGGGTACACTCTTCAGAACCACGGGGCCACGTTCGAAAGGTCGGGAGACTTCGATCGCGACGGTCGGGAGGACAAGGTTCTCGTCGGAGTCTACAAAACACGGACAGGTGTATCAGGCCGTTTCTTGCTCGTGCTGTCTTCTCGTCTTGGCGGCGGCTGGATGAAGCGAGCGCTATTCAAGGAGCGTGGGGAGGCTGGCTTCAGTGCGATCTTAGGCACACAGAAGCGACTGGTCTGGGCAACCTGCATGGCGTGCGACTCCTTTTGCGAAGTCATTCCACGTCGAGGCTCGTGGAAACTAAAGTGCGAGTCGCAATAGCTGCTGCCTAACAGGCGCTTGCAGCTGACGGCGGCAGGCGCGCCATCCTAAGCCGCCGCGGCCGAAGCGCGGACGTTAGATGGCTATGCAGCCGGTCAATACTGAATTCCTTGCTGAAACCGGAAGGCAAATCGCCTCTCTGAGCGCTTTTCTTGGTGGGTTCGCGGCAACTTTCTTCGGGATTTTGTTACAATTGCCAAACTCGCGCCGACATGTCGGCTGGGCTGCTGGTGCAGCCGCGGTCGCTTCGGCGTCATTCATTCTTGCAGTCATTTCCGGAACACCCCTAGCAAGGTGGAAGTTGTATTCGAGCGGCTCTACATGGGTCAATCAGACGATCGCCCCGTGATGCGGATCAGGGTTTCCCTTGCAAATGTGTCCACCGGTTTGCGACGGCCGCCGTCCTGGATGGCCAGGAGGCCCGACTCCTTAAAAACCAGGCCGCCCGTATCTGCTGCCCATAGACTAGGTGCAAAGTGCACCGCTCGCGACAAACAAAGTAGTTGTGGCCATTGCAAGGAGCAGATGCAAGCCAAGTCATTGGTGATCTCGAGCCCTCTCTTTTTCTGGCCTTAATGTTCTTTAGATAGAGTCGCCTTGTCCGGAATGTAGTGCTCTCCACTCTGTTTTACTTGTAGAACCTTCCAATTCAAACTGCGGTCGTGAAGCGTCAAACGTACCTTTAACACTGCATCCGAATACGCGCTGTGAACGTCAACGATCGCGGTGTCGCCTTTGATTGTCCCTGTAATAGAAGGTGGGTCTTCGCCATCGACGGCCGTGTCCGTCCGACTTCCGTCCTTCGTTACGGCCGAATGATAGCCCGTCAATTGGTTATCGTCCTGATGCAGGTGAATCCCAAAATCCACATCTTTGTGCGACACCCATTCTCCCTCAAATCTCTTTTCCGATGGACCTGCGTAGAGATTTGTCGCTGCGCTCGCTAAACACATAAACATTATCAAACAAATCATCTTTCTCATAACAACCTCCTAAACCGGCAACCAATCACTTGTTGAATTTCAAGCTCAACATCATCCTATCGAAAATTTCTTCCAGCGTTTTGTCCGTCGGCTTGTGATCATTGGGACCGTAGGATATGTGAAATATCAAGCTTTTAGATTTCACGATTACTAAACGCTGATCGTCAGGAAGCCTAATGAAGTACGCCGGCAGTCCATCGAGTTGGCCGGCTTCTTTTGAGATAATCTTTTGATTCTGCATCTCCTCATCGACATATTTCTTTACCTCAGCCTGCGGAGTTGTGCTGGCGGAATAGATTTGGAAATGACCGCAACGCGCTTTGCGTTCATAACAATCTTTAGGACCATCGAAATTTACGTTCTCGCTTTCTCGAATAGACGATTCTGGTCCGGAATCGGGCGCTTGCATGATATACGCTTCCCAAGAGGCCGGGTAGGTGATGCTCCATCCGTGGGTGTTACTGAGCTGCACCCAATTGTCGGATGCTCTGACGCCGCTTACCACTAACATTGAACAAATCAAAAATTCCGCGAGGCAACTATTCATAGATTTGTCACCTTCGATGGCCAACCAGGATTCGCCTTCCATTACACCCTGCTGTCCGTAAACGAGTAAACAACATGATTGGGATGTGAATGCATTGGACTTTTCTCACCCGGCTTGTGATGAACACTCCAGGACGCGCACGTGCTGGTTGTCCAAGATCACCTTGTAGTGCGCTGAATCCACTTTGGCCGGATCCTGCGCTTCTGCTGCACCCACGGCCAAGATCGAGATGCCGAAAATTAGAATGAGTTTCTGCATCATCCGGTTTCCTCTCTGGTTTAGAAGGTACCTAATTCCCAAGCCTTCATTTTCACCAATCTTGTCTTAGGGGATCGGGCCGAGGCAAGCCTCAAAACTCCGGTGCAAAAGCCGCTTGCCACGATGTTGTGATTCGCGTTTACGATGATGTTGGCAACGTGATCGAGACATACGAGCACAAGGGCGATTTCAAAGAATGGTGATGCCTTACGTTCGGCGTGCCTAGCGCTCATCCCTTGCTGGCGTCATACACACCGTTGGGGGCGGAGTCCAACGCGCGCCGACGCAGACTCCGCCGGCGTCATCGCAAAAAGGCACTGAAATAGCGCTGGCTTCATGCACACGTACGAAGTCCGCCCGTGCTGACCAGGCTATGTTCGCCTTTGGAATCCCGTCAGCTCCATTCCTGATTATTCCCAAGTTTACGGAACCAGAAAAAGCTTCCCTGTGTATGGATCTTTCGCGACGGACCCGGATGCAAAACCGGTGACATCGACATACTTTTCCTCCCCCGGTGTATAAGGACTCGTGACCATGCCTTTCCGGCCTGGGACCGGAATTCCATACGGCAAATCAACTTTTGCTTTTTCCATAGCCGCGGCTGAAACACCCCGCACCGTGCCAGTAAACTCTTCTTCTTTGGGGGGTTGTGATGGTTGTGCGACTGCAGATGGCGTCGCCGCGGCCGCGGGTGCCGCTCGCGAAGTGGGTCGCCGCGTGGCGTGCGGCGTCTTCGTAGGTTGAGGGCGCGTCGACTGAGGCTGGGGCTGAGGCTGAGGCTGGAAAGGCTTGGAAACCGATTGACCAACTTTCTTGAAGAAGTCTCCTACCGGACCGGCGTTCACAAAGGGTCCGCTCAAGAACAAGAGCGGGAACACCAGCAACAATAAGGGGTTCACCTTCATCGCCGACAACTCAATGAATCGTCTCGTTTGTTTGCATTGGATCTCTAGGACTCAAACTTCGAGGTAAATTTGCTCTCGCACCAACCTAAAAAGAGCCGCAAAGATGCCGACGATGCACGTTTACGAAGTCCGTCCGCGCAAAGATCATCGCGGCGTCGAACAATTTCCGATGCGCTGCCATTCGGTCGGCTGTGGTACGGCGAGCCGGGCGCAGTCAGCAATGCAATCGGCTACGCGAAGTTTTTCAGCCGCTCACATGCAACCGTGATCTGCGTTTACGATCAAACTGGCAACGTGATTGAAACGCACGAGCACAAGGGCGA
>DATLPS010000014.1:0-19594 GCA_035535575.1 Candidatus Limnocylindria bacterium | reverse complement strand
CTGCCGTAAAGTTGGATTAATCTTTGGGCGGGATAGTGAAAATCTATCCCGCCCATTTTTTGTACCTGATGCGTCTCAAATACTTGGTTCGGGCTTGCCTCTGTTTGGTCCCGATCGGAATTGGCTGTTTGGCATCGGATGAATCTGCGCCCGGTTTCCTCGAAGGACATTTGAGGGTCCTTGCGTCTAAAGATGTCGAGCTTGCCGAGGGAAACCCGCCAAAGTTCAGCGGTGCAAATTATGCCGAATATCCGCTGATTGTCTTGAGCCCGGACGGCAAAAAGGAAATCGCACGTGTAACGGCGGATGAAAATGGAAACTATCGACTCGCACTGCCACCAGGCGATTACATTTTGGATGTCCAAGGACGTCAGCCTAAGGGTCACGTTCGGGCAAAACCGCAACGCTTCACGGTCACCTCAAATCAGATTGCGCGCGTCGATATGGATATCGATACCGGCATTCGGTGACCGGCTATAACTAATGGCAGGGCTTTCGATGAATCGGACTGCTTTCGCTCACTGACAAAAGCTGAGCAACATGTTGACAAACGGTTCTTGTTGCGATTGAATACCGCGCGTTAGTTTCCCTCCTCGCTAGCCATTCTCTCGGCGAGGTGTTGTTCGGAACTTCGCAGGTTTCAATCAGCAATTGCACAAAATCCCCACGTATGTCGGGACATAGTAAGTGGTCGAAGGTCAAGCGGTTTAAGGGCGCGATCGACGCGAAACGCGGCAAGATCTTCAGCAAATTATCGAAGGAGATTACCATCGCGGCAAAGGCCGGTGGGGGCGATCCGAGCGGCAACCCGCGTCTGCGCAGCGCGATCCAGGCTGCGCGAGCGCAGAGTATGCCAAGCGATAACATCGAACGCGCGATCAAACGCGGCACGGGTGAGGATAGGAACGGCGAACAATTCGACGAGATTGTTTATGAAGGTTACGCGCCGGGCGGCGTGGCGATCATTGTCGAGACGGCGACCGACAACAAGAATCGCACGGGAGCCGAGATTCGCAGAATCTTCACTCAAAACAACGGCAACCTGGCATCGAGCAGAAGCGTCTCGTACATGTTCCACAGGAAAGGCCAAATCAGCGTGCCACGATCGAGCATCGACGAGGATCGGCTCTTGGAGGCCGCTCTGGACGCCGGCGCGGAGGAGTTGACAACTGAGGAGGATCAGTATGTTATCACCACTTCCCACGATCAGCTCTACGCCATAGCTGAGGCGCTCAAGAAAGCAGGCGTCACTACCGATGGGCAAAAGTTTACGTTTATTCCCGATACTACAGTCGCGCTCAGGGACGAGGCCGTGGCGCGTCAGGTACTTCGCTTGTGTGATGCGCTCGAAGAGGACGACGACGTGCAAAACGTCTATTCAAATCTAGATATTCCCGACGGATTGCTGGCCACATTGCCGGCCTGAAAAAGTATTGCTTCCAGCCAAACGTATTAAGGCATCCGCCGCGGCGGACAAAGAATCTACCTATGAACGAACAAAACGAGAACCAGCCTGTGCCGCTGGAAACTGAATCCGCCGCGCCGGAACAACGGCAGCATCGCTCGCGCCGTAGATTTCCGCGAAGACGTTACCGCGACCGGGCTGACCGGTTCAGGCGCGATGATTCCGAGGCGTCGCCAAATTCATCTTCAACCAACGCGGATGTCGCCGGTCCCAACGTGGGTGTCGAGACTGTTGATCGCCCCGTTCCAAGCGGCCGGGAGGGCACTGAGGCCGCCGGCGACACTGGCGAAGCCGTTCAGGCCGAGCCGGAATTTGGCGAAGGAATCATTGAGATTTCCGGTAAAGGCTTCGGTTTTCTGCGCGATCCGAAACGCAACTTTGTGCAAACGCCGCAGGACATTTTCGTCACTCCTGAAATTGTGCGCCGCTTCGCTTTGCGCGACGGCATGTGGATATACGGTGAAACCCGCCGCGGCAGCCGTGGCCCGCAGCTGGTCAAGCTACTCAAAATCAATACCGAAGAGCCGCCGAAATACCAGGGGCTTCGCCCATTCGAAGAATTGACCACGATCAATCCGAATAAACGGATCAAACTCGAGACAGTACCGGACCGTTACACCACGCGGATCATGGATCTGATGACCCCCTTGGGGATGGGCCAGCGCGGTTTGATCGTCGCTCCGCCGCGCACGGGTAAAACAACTCTGCTGCATCACATCGCGGATGCGGTCGCAAAGAATCATCCCGAGATGTGTCTGATCCTTCTTCTGGTCGATGAACGCCCGGAAGAAGTCACTGATTTTCGTCGTTCGCATCCGACAGCGGAGCTCATGGCCAGTTCCAATGATGCCGACATCAAGAGTCACACGCGGATTTCGCAGCTCGCCATCGAGCGCGCGAAACGCCTCGTTGAAGCGGGAAAGCATGTCTTCATTCTGCTCGACTCGATCACGCGCACCGCGCGTGCGTTTAATAATGCGCTGGGCGGTGGAGGTCGCACGATGAGTGGTGGTATCGATGCGCGCGCCATGGAAATCCCACGAAAGATTTTTGCAGCCGCGCGTAACACTGAGGAAGCAGGTTCTCTAACGATTGTCGCCACGGCGCTGATCGAAACTGGCAGCCGCATGGACGAGCTGATCTTTCAGGAATTTAAAGGCACCGGGAACATGGAAATGGTGCTTGACCGTAAAATCAGCGACCAGCGGATTTATCCGGCGATCGACATCTTTCTCTCCGGGACACGCCGCGAAGAGCTGCTGTTGCAACCATGGGAATTGGAGAAAATCAATCTCATCCGGCGCGGCTTGGCCGGTCACAAACCGGAGGAAGCGATTCAGCGTCTTTTGATGTTTGTGAAAAAATTCCCAACGAACACCGAAATGCTCAAGGGAATCCCGGGTTAGCTAATCACCCGAACTCCTGTAGCCGCGTCGCTGTGCAAAGCGCGGTTTTAACGTTTTTGCATCGCGATACGACGCGTCTCACCGAGACGCGGATAAAGAACTCTTGTTCGGAACGTGCCGCTCGTAGAGCGTGTGAATCGTGTCACGAGCATTGACGTAATCACGGGTAAAAGCTGCGAGTTCGTGATGACCGAGCCGGACGGCAAACTTGCGTTGTTCATCGGGATCGCTCGGAAGCGTTGAAACGCTTCGATTATCATAACGTCGCAATACAAGTTCACAGCGGCGGAGCAGTGCATAAGCATCTTTGAGCTTCGTGGCTTCCGAATCTGTCATCGTGCCATGCTGGTGCAGCTGATCGACGGCTCGATTGAAATTCTGCTCCCATACGTTTTCCCGCATCTGCAATGCTTGAACGAGAAATTCCGCCTCTATAATTCCACCGCGCCCAGTTTTTAAATCGAGAAAATCCGACCCGCTTCCTCGCTCGCGCCGAATGCGCTCGAGCATGCCATCTATGCTTATGGGGAGGCTGGCATCCTGACCGGTGCGACGCCAGGCGTTCTTTGCAATTTGGATGAATTCTCTCTGTAAGGGTCCGCTGATCGCACGCGCGCGACTTAGCGCTTGCAACTCCCACGGCTGGGCCCGGCCTCCGTAATAGGATTGATAAGTCTCAATGGAGCAGACGAGCGGGCCCTTTTCCCCTTCGGGCCGCAACCTCGCATCGAGGGCCCAGATGTTTCCCTCGGCGGTTGGCTGGGCCATGGCGATCACGACCTTTTGCGCGACGCGAATGTCGTTGCCGACGAACAGAACGTCCAAATCCGCGCCGTAACTGATCTCTCGTCCGCCGAATTTACCGAGGGCGATGGTGGTCACTTGCTCGGCGTCCAGGAGTCTGGCTGTAAAAAGCAGACACGCTTCTGCGAGATCAGAAAGCTCTGCGAAGGTTGCTGCTGCGCCGGCGATCCCGAGCATCTCGCGCAGGATGATGCGCAACAGTTGGCGCTGCCGGTACGCGCGAATCGGGTCGAGATTGTTCGCATTCGCGCTCGACAAAGCAAGCCGCCGCAGATTCTCCGCGAGCGATCGCGATTGATGAAACGCCGGGTCTCTGGTGATGTCTTCCAGAAGTTGTGGCTGCCGGATCAAAAGCTCGCCTGCAAGGCGACTGGCATCCAACGTTTTCACCAGCAATTCGAGCAACCGAGGGTTTGCGACTAACAGCTCAAAGAACAAGCTGCGCAAACCATACGCTTCCACAAACCGGACGAATTGATTGAGGGTTGCATCCGGATCAGCGATCTTTGTAAGACATCCGATTAGAACTGGCCGCAGTTTGCCAAATACCTGTCGTGTACGTGGCGCAATGTGAAAACCGACAGCGCTTCGCGCGAGATCGGTGAAGGCCTTGGCCGCGCGTTTCTGATCCTTGAAAACTTCTAAATCATGCGCGCCCGGAGCCGCAGGCGTTTTGGAAATGATCCGTTGAAAAATCGGCCGAACAGTGCGCAATCTTTGGCGCAGCGCAGCGGTAAAATCTTCGCTGGACGAAAAACGGAGGCTAAGCGCGAGGCGTTGCAATGCTTCGGGCTCGCGAGGAACAACGTGGGTCTGCTGCTCGGACTCAATCTGCAGACGATGCTCCACCCGCCGCAGAAACCGGTATGTCTGGTCCAACGTCAGCACTTCGTCGCGCGGAAGGAGATCCAATTCACGAAGCGCTCGCAATGCCTTAAGCATGTTCGGTTCCTGCAGAAACGGATGACGCGCTGCATGAATTAGCTGCAGCGTCTGCACGATAAATTCAATGTCGCGAATACCGCCGCTTCCAAGTTTTACGTCGCGCTCCAGGTTTTCCGTTCCAACAATGTCGCGCTCGATGCGGTGCTTGATGTTTGCAATCTCGTCCAGCAAATCGGGCGTCGCGCTTTTCGGGTAAATAAAAGGCTGATGTTGTCGCAGGAATTCGTAAGCCAGCTCACGGCTGCCGGCGATTCCGCGTGCCTTGATCAGCGCAAGCCGTTCCCAGGTTTCGCCGAACCCGCCGTAATAATTTTCCATGCTCTCGAGTGATCGAGCCAGCGGGCCTGAAGAGCCTTCCGGGCGCAGGCGCAGATCGACTCGAAAAAGCGAACCGGCCGGATGCGGCGTCGAAAACGTCTCGAGAATTCTTTTTCCCAGCCGATTGAAGAACTCGTGATGTGAAATATGCGGCGTGAGCTCGCCTTCCTCGCTATAGAGGAAAAGAAGATCAACGTCTGAGCTGTGATTCAGCTCGCCGCCGCCGAGTTTTCCGAGGCCGAGAATCACAAACTCCGCCGTGGGTGAACCATGGCGCTTCCGCAATTCGCTGTCCCAATGTTCCAATACGCGACGAATGCAGATCTCCGCGATCTGTGAAAGCTCGCCGGTCGTCTCTTCTAATGGTGCCACATTCGCAAGTTCGCGAAGCGCAACGCGCGTCATTTCGCGGCCTTTCCAGACACGAAGGGCCGCAAAATCCTGCTGTGCGATTGAATCGCCGGCCAGGATGCGCAGTTCGCTGAACATTTCCACGTAACCGCGAGACGCGAGGCATACTTCAGGTTGGCAGAGCCACAGGAGGGTTTCGGGATTCCGCCTCAACCGCATGGCACAAATGCTCGAGACCGCCAGAAGATGAAGCAGAGCCGCTTCACCCAGCGGGAATTGTTCAATGACATGCACAAGCGGGGGCGCGTTCGCTGGCCATCGTTCGCTGAGTTCCGCCAGGGTGGTCCCGACCTGCGAAGGGTTCAGCGAGGCCTCCGCTTTCTCCCGCGTCCAACCAGCGCCACCAGCCATCGCGCGAAACATCACGTGATTTTGATCGAAAGACCAGCTAGCCGCGCCGCGCTAGGCTACGACGATGCAGGTGGCGCCAGAATCCGGAGCGCTTTTTCCTGGATTTGGAAATCAACCGGACAACTGCCGGCCAGTTCGCCATCAAGCTCCAGGGGAACGTCCTGGTCGCTAGTTACGCGTAGACGCTGCGTTTGAAAATATTCAATTTCGGGAGCACGGATATGGGAACTGAATACAACGTCTTGCAGGTACTTAATGATTTCGAGGAAGCCCAGGCGTTTGAATACAACGACGTCAAGCAAACCGTCATCTAAAACGGCGTGTTTGAAAAAGGGGAAGGGTCCTCCATAAAGCCGCCCGTTGCCGATGAGGACGAACGATCCTTCTCTCACAGGAGCGTTTCCGGACTCAAGGAACAGCTTCGGTGGTTGCCGCGCCGCGATCTGCGCTGCGGAGATGAGATAGCTTAGCGGACCGAAACTGCGCTTGAACGCGAGGCTCGTTTCCTTAACCACTTGTGCATCGAGTCCAACCCCACCAAGCTGGACAAAGTATTTTCCGTTCGCGCTCGGCAGATCAACCAGACGCACATTCCCGTCGTTGATGATTTCCCAGCAAAGCTCCAGATTGTGCGATGGCAAGCCGAGCTCCATCGCAAAGACGTTTACTGTGCCCAAGGGAAGAAGACCCAAGGCCGCGCTGCTGCCAGCGAGTCCGTTCGCCACGTGATTAACCGTTCCATCGCCTCCGGCGGCAACGACCCGTGCAAAACCTTCCTCAACGGCACGCCGGGCCAATGCTTCTGCTTCGCCCGGACGTGAAGTGATGCGGATCGGACAACCGCCAGTAACTGATTCAATGCGTTCTTCCCAATCCCGGAAGGTTTCGGAACTGCCTGCGGTCGGATTGAGAATGACAACTGTGTTGGTCATACGGAAAAAGTAGGCGAAGGCTTTAGTCTTTTCTTCAAAGTGGGGCTGCGTAACGTCTCACGATGCGAAAATTGCGCCGGATTACGCTGATTGCTTTCGCGGCGGTGATTGCGCTCGGCGCGATTCTCTTGCTCGGCGTGAACCTGTATGTGCAATCGCAAGGCGCACAAGCAAAGATTCAGCAGGAACTGAGCCGCCGCCTCCGTACCAAGCTCGAAATTCGTAGCATGAGCGTGACTCCCTGGGGCGGGCTGCAACTCAGCGGGATCATAATTCCGCAAACCTCCCCGGCGGTCCCGAGCCCTTTCCTCGAAGCTAAAACATTTCGGCTTCGCGTTCGCTTCCTTTCGCTTTTCTCCCAAAGGCTTGTGATCAAAGAAGTGTCACTTATCAAACCCAATGTCGTCTGGCCGCAAGACGCCGAAGGAAGGTGGAGATTACCCAGTTCACGAGAAGTGCAGTTATCTGGAGTTTCTCCAAGACCGACTGCAAGTGTTTCAGAATCGCGAAAACAAAGCGAATTTGCCGATGTAACGGCAACGCCTGGGGATACCGCTATGTCAGGAAATCCTTCCTCTCCAGCTCAGGGACCTATCGACAATAGACCACCAGGACAACAATCGAGAATGGCAGTGGCTCCCGAAGTTCGACGAGTGAGCATTAAAGACGGCAGTTTCAGTTTTCTCGATCAGACTGGCGCGTTGCTCGCGAGCTTTACAGGGGTGGACTTTCATACCAGCATCCGCAGCGCGTCGGCGCTTCACGGCGACACAACCGTGGCAAAAATTTCGTTACGAGATCGCTTTTTTTTAGAACAACTGCGTTCCACACTGCGGTACGAGCCTGACGTATTGGAGCTTTCCAAAATTTCTGCCCGCGCCGCAAACGGCGAAATCAATGGCTATTTTGCAATGCAGCCGGAAGCGGAGGATTCGCCCTTCACCACGAGTGTAAAGTTTCGCGATGTGCTTGCCGATCAGATTGTGGAAAACGCCGGAGGTCCGAAGGGAACGGTCAAGGGCGAATTGGACGGAAATTTCCAAGCTTCCGGGAAAACTGCCGACCCGAACCGACTCGTTGGCAGGGGCCAAATTGTCCTGCGTAATGGGCGCGTTCAACAATATAGCTTACTGGTGCTGCTTGGGCAGATTCTCCAAATTGAAGAGCTACAAGAGCTTCATTTGGAGCAAGCCGAGGCGAAATATCATTTGAGCCCAGGATTGGTCACGATTGACGAGTTGATTTTGCGTTCACCGAATATTCGCCTGACTGCGTCCGGCACAGTCGCATTTGACGGCAGGTTAAAACTCGATTCTCAGCTTGCGATTAACGACAGAATTCGTGGCCAGCTTTTCAAAGCCATTCGCGTGAATTTTCAACCTACTGATGAGCCAGGCTATTCCGCCATCGACTTTCAGGTAGGCGGTACTATCGACCGGCCCAGCACAAATTTGATGGATCGACTCGTTGGCCGCGATCTAAGCCATATGCTGAATAGCCTGTTTGGCGGAAAAAGGGATCGATCAAAAAAGAAAAAGAAACAGATCGAAGAGACAATGCCCATGGCGCCATCGCCCTCTCCTTCGCCGGAGGAAGCGCCGCCCGAAGCCGCTGCAACGCCCACGCCGGTTGTGTCGCCATGAGGGTCATCGCCGGCAGCGCCAGTGGGGTCCGCCTGGCAGTTCCCGCGCGCGGTGTGCGACCTACAATGGATCGTGTCAAGGCCGCTATCTTTTCCAGTTTGGGCGACGCGGTCATCAGCGCGCGCGTCCTCGATCTTTTCGCCGGGAGCGGCGCTTTGGGCATTGAAGCGCTCAGCCGCGGGGCGTCATCCGTCGTGTTTGTTGAGGAAGACCGGCAATCTGCAGAGATCATCAAGGCGAACCTCGCGAAGACAAAATTAAGGGGCAGGATTCGACAGCAGGACGTTTTCGATTTTCTCCGACACGACTCTACAGCAGAAACATTTCACATTATCTTTGCGGATCCGCCGTATCTAAAGACAAAGCACGGCGAGCGCTACACTGAAAAGCTCCTCACCAACGAAGCGTTGCAACGATTGCTGGCTCAGGGTGGCACTCTCATTTTAGAAAAGCGGCCACGAGAGAGTATTCCGGCCACAAAGTTTTGGGATATCGACCGAGCACGAAAATATGGCGCGACTGAGGTGCTCTTTCTATCCGCGGTCCCCAATCCGCAATCTGCAATCCGGTGATCCGTTTCATTTATAATTTGTTTTGGCCCGTCGGACTCTTGTTCTTTTTACCGGGTTATTTGCTAAAGATGGTTCGTCGCGGCGGTTACCGCAAAAAATTCGGACAGCGCTTGGGAAGGTACGATCGCGAACTGCGCATCCGTCTATCGAATCAAAGATCGACGTGGTTGCACGCAGTTAGTGTCGGAGAAGTGAACGTCGCGCTCAAACTAACCGGCGCATTGCGCGCGCTCGAGCCCGATTTGCACTGCGTTTTGACCACGACCACTACTACCGGATTCGCCATGGCAAGCCAAAATGCTCCGTCATGGATGGAAGTCATTTACACGCCGCTCGATTATTGGCCGATTATGCGACGTGCGTTTGCTGTGATTCGTCCACGACGGATCGTTCTGGTTGAGGCGGAGGTTTGGCCTAATCTCACCGCCCAAGCGCACACGAGCCGCATTCCACTTGTGCTGGTTAACGCGCGATTGTCCCCGCGCTCTGAGTTACGATATCGACAGTTCCGATTTTTTGTCGCGCCGACTTTCCGACTTCTCGATTTGGTTTGCGTACAAGAACCGGCGGATGCCGATCGATGGCAGCGAATTGGCGTGGAGCGCAGCAGAATCAAGTGCACTGGCAGCATCAAGTACGACCCTAACGTTCAGGCACAAACCGAGACTGTAGCCGCATCCCCGTGGCATGGATGGTCGGTCCCGGCCCGAGATGGTTCCGTGCTGTTCGGCGGTAGCACGCACCGTGGTGAAGAGGAAATCCTGGCGAAGGTTTTTCTGCGCTTGCGTCAGCAATTTCCGTCATTGCGCCTGTTCATTGCGCCGCGCCACGTCGAACGGCTGCCGGAAATCCGAGCACAACTGGATGCGTTAGGGTTGCGTGTCGCCCTCGCCAGCGAAGCGGGCACCGGCCGCGAAGCCAGCGACGCGGATTGCTTGCTTCTCGATACCACCGGTGAACTTCAACGCTGGTACGATATCGCCAGCGTCGTTTTTATCGGAAAAAGCCTCACTGCGCAGGGCGGTCAAAATCCTGTGGAACCGATTTTGGCCGGCAAACCGGTGGTGTTTGGCCCGCATATGGAAAACTTCGCGACGCTTGCGAAGGCGCTCGTGTCAAAAAACGGCGCGATTCAAGTTCGCGACGCCGATTTTCTCGAACGGACGGTCGCCGAGCTTCTACGCGATACCAAAGCGCGGCAGTGCCTTGTGCAAAACGCGCGTGAAGTCTTGAGCTCGCATCAAGGCGCAACTGCGCGTGCAGCGGCGTTGATTAATAAAGTTCGTTCGGAGCAAGAGCAAGCCTGCCCAGCGTAGCGCGGCAAAGACGCCAGTGAGAGCACCGAATAGCGCTACCAAGCACATACGAATAACAGTCGATTTCGCTGGTAATTTGCCTTGCGTAAGAGAATGGCAATTCGGATATTGCCCGCGCTTTCGTGACCCTATCGTCTAGAGGCCCAGGACACCGCCCTTTCACGGCGGTAACACGGGTTCGAATCCCGTTAGGGTCGCACTAAGATTTGTCGCGTCAGCACTGGCGAAAAACCAGTCGTGTGCGTAATATGTGCCATGAACCCGAGACACCGTTTGGTCAGCAACGTTCTTCTGATTCTTGCTTTTGTGTGCGCAATTTCGATCAGTACTGTAGCGCAGGGGAGTCCCCCGCCTGGTCGCCTGATTGTGCAAAGAGTGCCGAACTTTGGATGGAATCTGGCGTTCCATCTCCAGATCGATGGCATGTCTGTCGCCAACATTGTACAGGGTCGCCGCTTTGACGGTTGGGTGCCAGCGGGGCCGCATGTCTTAACCGTGTTCAAGGTGCCATACGCAAGCTTAAGCGAGCCAACTTACGCAACCGTGAACGTCCAGCCCGGGTGGACCTATGTATTTACTGCGATGTGGGATTCAAATCTGGTTTTTCTCCGCCCAGCAGGGGCGTGGTTGTCCCCCGGGGAGACCTGGCAACATCGGGGCGACGTGTACTGACGGTCGCGAGCCCCCAAACTATTACTTTTATCAGCCAACGTCGACGGTGCTGAACGTGCGGCCCGGACAAACATACGTATTCACGGCAGTATGGGGGACACGGATAGTGTTGTTCTTGTTCCATCCATTTACTGCGATGTTGGATTCAAATCTGATTTTCTTCGCAGCTCAGAGGTGTTGTCGCCCGGCGAGATATGGCAACTTAGACCTTAGCAGCTTCACTGATTGTTCAGTACCGTTTGCAGCGATGGTTTGCTCAGTTCAAGCTGCGCAATCGCTGTTCTGGATTTGTGCGCTTGTCGTACGCTTTGAAAAAGGGCGTTTGAGGACGCGGCTGCGATGCATAGTTTGAAAGCCCATGCCAGAGGCCTTCCACCAGTCTGAATCTGATCAGCCGCATCCGGGGCGGGCGCGGGCGATCATCAAGGCGCATCCGGAAGTTCGCCAGTTAATGGTGCGCAATCCATGCACTGCGCTGATTGCTGTCTCGATCGTGGTCCTGCAAACGGCGATCGCGTACGCAATGGGCGCGCTGGGATTTCATTATTGGTGGCTCAGTCTGCTTATCGCTTTTTGCGTCGGAGCGTTCGCCAATCATGCCAATTACGTCATCATTCATGATGCGACGCACAACCTGATTCTGCGGAGTCCGCGCTGGAACAAAATGGTGGCCATCATCGCCGATCTTCCGAATCTCACACCGGGCGCGATGGGCTTCCGTGTTTATCATTTGAAACATCATTCCCATCAAGGCGATTACGAGTACGACGCCGATTTGGCGAACCATTGGGAGGCGCGACTGGTGGGCAACAAATGGTACCGCAAGGCGATCTGGCTGATGCTTTTTCCTTTCTTTCAGGTGACGCGCCCGCCTCGGCTAAAGGCGATTAAAATGTGGGACCGATGGTTCTCCATTAATCTCGCGTGCGCAGCGGCGTACGATGTAGCGATTGTCTATTTCTGCGGCTGGGCAGGATTTCTCTATCTCGTATTCGCATTTTTCTTTTCGATCGGGCTGCATCCGGTGGGCGCACGCTGGATTCAGGAACATTACACATACGATTTCGACCAGGAGACGTTCAGTTATTACGGGCCGATCAATCGGGTGGCGTTGAACATGGGCTATCACAACGAGCATCACGATCTTCCCTCAATTCCGTGGAACAATCTGCCGAAGCTGCGCGCAATGGCGCCGGAGTTTTATGGCAATCTGAAATATCATTCCTCATGGAGTCGCTTGCTGTTGCAGTTCGTTTTTGACAATCGATACAGCCTCTATTCGCGAGTCGAACGAATGAAAGAATCCCGCGATAGCGACTCTCACGGGCCTGCCGAGACCACAAACAGTCGGAATGGCAATCTTGATCTCAGTGCCCGGCCTATTAGTTTTTAGTTATGGCGGAGCGGCTTTACGTCTCGAATAAGAATGAAACGGTTCGAATGTTCGAGAGTGATTTCATCGAATTCTTCTCGCGGGTGCATCCGGCGACTCCGCTGGTTTTGTATCTTCCGGTGGTTGGCTTCATGCTCTACATCTCATTCTGGCAACGCCAACTGTCGATCTGGGCGGTAGTGGCGCTGTTTTTGCTCGGCATGTTGCTGTGGACGTTGCTCGAGTACCTCATCCACCGATACATCTTTCATTACAAACCGAAGACACGGGTGGGACAACGGCTGCACTACATTATTCATGGCGTTCACCATGATTATCCAAACGACGCGCGGAGGCTCGTTATGCCGCCGAGCATCAGCGTTCCGCTCGCTTTTCTTTTTTACGGCGTTTTTCTCTTAGTTTTTGGACGGCTGGCCCCGAGCGTCTTTGCCGGGCTGGTTTTCGGTTATCTTTGTTACGACATGCTCCACTACGCCACGCATCATTTTCCCATGAAACGGGGAGTGTGGCTTTGGCTAAAGCAGTATCATCTTCGTCATCATTACCGGGACGATCACGCCGGATACGGTATCAGCTCACCGCTTTGGGACTACGTGTTTCGGACCACGCGAAAGTAATCGCGTTGCCTTCGTCTAGTCACGCATATTGCCGAAAATCGGACGCCTATAACTCCACTAAAATCTTGTCGTGATATCGGAAGCCCGTTAGATTGGCTGCCCCGACACGGAACTCCGCGCTAGCGAAGGCAGCGCGGACTTCGTAAGGAATCTAGTGAATTACAAAAATTGCCACGTTTGCTGGGAAATACCGTCCGAGGAGAACGGAGCGAGCGAAAGAAACTGTACGGTCTGATGAATCAAGACCCGGCAAAACTTAGTCTGAGCAATTTTCTAGGGGGTGAAAGCGACGATCCCCTGCAAGCTCCAGCGAGCTTCACGAATTGGATTCGCCTTGGCGCGTGGGCGGTTGAATTGTACGAGCCTGAGCTCCTGGCCACCGCAGATGCGCGCACGCTAATTAGCTACCGTGGGAAAGCGCGACCGGTCATTAATCTCTGCTCCTATAACTATCTCGGCCTTGCCAATCATCCTGAGGTGCTTGCCGCTGCTCATGAAGCTCTGAGGACGCACGGACTGGGCGCGTGCGGTTCGCCCATGCTCTCAGGAATGACCGATCTGCACCGCGAACTCGAACGGCGCGTCGCAAAATTCCTCGGACGCGAGGACGCGATGCTTTTCAACAGCGGTTTCGGCGGCGCGCTCGGCACCATCTCCGGGCTGCTGCGTAAGAGCGATGTAGCGATTTTGGACAACCGCTCGCACCTTAGCCTTCGCGATGGCGCTGTGTTGTCCCGGTGCCGGACAGAGAAGTTTGAGCACAATGATCCATCGTCGCTTGATGCCGCCTTGAGCCGTCAAAAAGGGCGGCGTCAACTGGTGATTGTCGAGGGCATTTACTCCATGGATGGCGATTTCGGGAATCTTAGGGAATTAATAACTGTGGCAGAGTCGCACGATGCGAGCGTTTTTATTGATGAAGCGCACTCGATGCTGGCATGCGGAGAGCATGGTCGTGGAGCGGCTGAGCATTTTGGCGTAGAAGAGCGCGTCCCACTCGTTTATGGGACGTTCTCGAAAGCGTTCGGCGCGCTGGGCGGCTTTGTTGCCGGTTCCAAGGAGACACTGCAATACTTGCGTTTCTACGCGCATCCTTACGTTTACTCGTGTGCGCTGCCACCGGTGGTGATCGCGGCGATTCTCAAAGCGCTGGAGCTCGGCACCAGTCAGCCGGAACTGCGCGAGCAACTTTGGGAGAACGCCGATTATTTCCACGCGCAGCTCCGAGATCTCGGATTGGACACCGGCGCGTCGACAACATATGTGATGCCAATCGTCATCGGGGATCGAGAGCGCATGTATCGGGCTGGGCATGAACTTCGGCGACGCGGTCTTTGGGTCGCGCCGGTGGATTATCCGGCTGTTCCTCAAAATCGAATCTGTTTTCGTGCCTGCGTGACAGCCAAACACACGCGCGCGGACCTTGATGAGGCGCTGAATATTCTCGCAGACACGCTGGTTCCTACTGCGGCAGTGCAGAGTGCGTGAGCCTGCGATCACGCTGAGCTTCATGTCCGAACCAAAAGAGGCGCTTCGCTTACGCGTGGAAGCCACTTACAAAGCACGCCAGGTCGAGGGCGTTCTAGATCTGTACTTTTACAGGCCCATCGGGTTTCGGCTGGCTGAATTTTTTGCGCAAATCAGGATGACGCCGGCGGCTGTGTCGTTGCTGGCCGGCACCTGCGGTGTCATTGCGGGGCATCTTTATTATTATCGCGATTTGCGAATCAACATCGCCGGCATGGTACTCCATGTCTGCTCTAACGCGCTCGACAATGCGGATGGCCAACTCGCTCGTCTAACTCAGAGGGACAGCCGCAAAGGCCGGATCATCGACAGCATTGCCGACCATTTGGTGTTTGCGAGCATTTACCTGCATTTGGTTCTCCGTGGTCTGGCTGAAGGTTACTCGCCGGCAATCTGGTTTCTGGCCCTTGCTGCTGGAATTAGTCACGCATTGCAAGGCGCAGCCGCTGATTATTACCGCAGCACGTATTTGTATTTTGTAGGAAACGGCGTACGAGCCGGGCTGGATTCCTCCTCTGAATTGCGAGCTGAGTATCAAGAATGGACATGGCGTCAGCGGCCCTGGCAGAAGTTTTTGCTCGTGCTGTATTCGAATTTCACTCGCCAGCAAGAAATGCTCGCGCCCCAACTAAAAAAGCTGCGAAATACAACCAGTGCGCTGTTTCACGGCCAAATTCCGGTTTGGTTGGAGCAGCGATATCGAGATGAGACCGGTCCCATGTTTAAATGGTGGGGCTTATTAATGACCAATAGTCGGATGCTGGTCTTGTTTGCTCTCCTGTTCGTGGGGCAGCCGATTTATTATTTTTGGTTCGAACTAATCCCGTTGAACTTACTCTTTGTTTACCTGTTCATGCGTCAGGAAAAAATGGCTGAATCGCTGGAGCATCTGGTCATCACGCCCGGGCATTCTGCCTAGGCGTTCCGTATTCGTGTCGAAGATCGAAGTTTCTGAAGTGACCTCGCGCCAGGAGCGCGATGTGTTCATCAAATTCCAATGGCAAGTTTATTCCAATGATCCGGCCTGGGTGCCGCCGTTAATCATTGAACGGAAAGCGTTCCTCCATCGCAAACGGCATCCGTTTTACAGGCACGGAGACGCCGCGCTGTTTCTGGCGCGGAGAAACGGCGAAATCGTCGGCCGAATCATGGCCAGCGACGATCCGAATTACAATTCGCTGCACCAATCAAACGTCGGCTGTTTTGGCTTGTTCGAGTCCATCGACGATTGCGATGTAGCTGCTGTGCTTTTCGACGCTGTTGCGAGTTGGCTTCGAAAAAAAGGCCGAACCGAGATGATGGGGCCGATCGATTATTCAACCAATTATGTCTGCGGTCTTTTAATCGAAGGATTCCAGTTTCCGCCCACGATATTGACCGCGCACAATCCGCCGTACTACCAGCACCTGATCGAGAGCTGCGGCTTTACAAAAGCGAAGGATTGGTACGCCTGGTGGTTCGCTGATCCTTCGAAAGCCGTCGCGCATTTGCGAAGACTCGCCACACGTTTTAATACACGCTGTCCTGCCGTTATACGTCCGGCGAACCTTAAAACCCTTCGCCAAGAAAGCAGACGCCTTCGTGAAATTTACAATCAGGCATGGGAAAAGAATTGGGGTTTTGTGCCATTCACCGAGGCGGAGATCGAGTACATGACCAAAGAACTAAAGCCACTCCTGGTGCCAGAGTTTGCCTGGATCGCGGAGATCGGGAACGAACCGGTCGGCTTCACGTTGGCCCTGCCAGACGTCAACGTGGTACTACGCGATCTCAACGGGCGTCTAACTCGATTTGGCCTGCCGATCGGTCTGATCAAACTGCTTCTCTATAAAAAGCGCGTCGAAAAAGGACGCCTAATCGCTCTGGGTGTAATTGAGAGATATCGCCGTGCGGGAATCGCCGAGATGCTGGTGCTGAGAGTCTTGGAAGAAACAATGATCAAGCGCGGCATTACCGGCGAGCTAAGCATGACGCTGGAAGACAATTTCATGATCAACCGCTTTCTCGAAGCGATCGGTGCACAGCGCTATAAAACATATCGAATTTTCAATAGGCCTCTGTCATGAGTAAGCCTCAGGATGGTTTCGTTTCACGGTTTTTGAACCGACCAATTTCGCGTCGAATAACGCGTTTTCTGCTCAAGTTTCCGGTTCATCCTAATGCATGGACGATTTCGATCTTCCTTTTGCCGGTAATCGCCTGTCTGTTTTTGGTACGCGGGGATTACGTCAGCCTCGTCATCGGCGCAGCCATTTTTCAAGCGTTCAGTATTCTTGATGGTTGCGACGGTGAAATAGCGCGCGCCAAAAATTTGGAATCGAGGTTCGGGGAACGACTGGATTACTTTTGCGATTTTACGGCGAGCCTTCTCTACGTTCTTGCGCTCGGGTTAGGGCTTCATCGTTCTAATGAAGGGATTATGTGCGCAGTCCTGATTACGGCTAACGAGTTGCTGCTACGAGCTGGTAAGAGCAAATTGTCGGTTGCTTCATCCGAGTGGCACGAATCGTTTTACGCGAGGCATCACGGAATGATCGGGCATTCGGGCTTGCTCAATTTCGGCGAACGATTTGTGTGGTGGGTCTTTCAGGTAACAAAACGCGACATGGCCGTCTTCGTTTTTGTTATGCTTGCGTTACTCGGGCTGGCCGACTGGATCCTCCATCTTTGGGCAATTGTGGCCGGCGCGAGCCTGGTTCTCAACGCCATCGCCATTATCAGGGCTTGGAGTGGCCGCGGCGATATCGCCAGGCGCGACGCGGGATCATAATTGCGGGTGTTCGGTTGGAGTTATCGCATTGCTACGCCATCTAAGTCACTGCGCCTTGCAGCCATTTGTCTCTCCGCATGTTGCAGCATTGGCAGAGTGTCTACATCCTGCCACCAGCTTTCGCTTATATCTATGGCACGGACTTTACTATCGCCGGCCATCAACCGAACTCCGTCAGCGAGGCTGCAATCGGTCTGGCAGTTGTTTGATTTCGCTCGCTCTAGATAATTAAAGATTTCCAGCGGGCAAACGAACAAACCGGTATCAATCGCATCGAACTCCCGCAGATGTTTGCCGATATCGGTGACATTGTTTCTGCGCGTTTGGACTTTCATCGCGTCATGCAAATCAAAAATCGAATCGAGCTTTCGATCTACTGCGATATTGAGCAGCCCGGGATCAAAATTATCAAGTAAACGATCGAAGATCGCGCCGTCGAAAAGATGATCACTCATCATGAGGAGAAAGGGTGCGCCGACGTGGTCGGCAGCAGCGAGAACCGATATGCCATTTTGTTTTTGCCAATCGCGGTTCTCGATGAACGAAGCGCTGAGGCCGTGAGGAATTAGCTGCTCGAGCTGTGCGATCATGCGTTTGCTTTCATAGCCGACCACGAAGTTGACCGTTCTGATCTCTCGGCGGGGCAAGGCCTCCAGCGTGTACGAAATCAACGGACGCCCAAACACCGGGACGAATGGCTTTAGAAAACTGGTATCGGAACCGCGCAGCCGCGAGCCCTCGCCGGCCATTAAGATTACTGCTTCAGAGACACAAGTCATAGGCGAGCCATTCTGTAGGGGGAAGCTGGCGGCTTCCCCCTCACCGGATCAATCGGTCATATCCGGTAATATCTCTTCAATCCCCAAATCCTGACGGACTGCGGAAGAAATCTAAAAATCAGCGGCGCAATTTTTGATTCAAACACATTGCCGACGGTGATCCGCGCTGGCGGCCGCGCGGAGTTGATCAGTTTGAGCACATTCTGCGCGACAAGATCCGGGCCTGGCGCCTTCTTCATGTTGCGCTCGACGGTTTCCCAGGTTTTGGAGATTTTTATGCTGTAGCGGCCGATGTTGCTGGTCTTGGTCACGCTTTGATTGAATTCCGTGGAGATTTCGCCGGGCTGAAGATCAACGATGTGCACACGGGAATCGGCTAATTCGAGTTGAATTGACATGGTAAACGCTGCCAGCGCTGCTTTTGCGGCGTTGTAAGCCGCCATAAACGGCACTGGAAGCCGAGAAGCTAGCGAAGTGACGTTGATGATCAAACCTTCTCCGCGATCCCGCATGTGGCGCAGGGCAAGCTGCATCAATTGGATTGGACCGAAAACAAGAATTTGAAACTCGCTCGCAATCGTTTCCATCGGAAGCAGCTCAGCAGGGTCGAAGTGACCGGCGCCGGCGTTGTTGATCAAAACATCGAAGTGACCAGCTTCAGCGAGCGCGCCGTTGAATGCCTCCTCGACAGAACGTCGCTCACTTAGGTCGAGCCGGACCGCATGCAATCGCGGCATTTTTGGGACGCGTTCCAAATTCCGCGAAGTACCCCAAACCTCGTGACCCTGCGCCACGAGTAATTTGGCAATGCTGAGGCCAATGCCTGAACTCGCACCGGTAAGAAAAACTTTTTTCACGATGTGGAAAGTGGTTTCGCGTTGCGCGACGCACTGGGTGTTGCTACGGCATTGATTCCTATTTTAACTATCGCTCCGATGCAAGGATGTCGTGCGCAGCAATACCAGTATTATGCGAGTCGTATTAGAGATCCTTCCGTCTTTAAGATGTCCATCTTGTTCCAATGTTGCCGCTGATTTCGGTTGCTCTTGTCTTTTTGGGTGCGCTGGGTCTTAAACGTCTGCTTCCTCGTAGTAGAAAGCATCGCCAACAAGTCCGATTCATCCGTGAAACTTTGGCAAGCAGCGGGCAACCAGATTGTTGCCGTGTCATTGCTTCACTTTCGACTGTGCCCGACCGGATCAACAATTTGAGGCCGACTATTCGATCCCTTCTAAAGCAAACGCGGCCTCCTGATGAGATTGTGCTGGCCATTCCGGAATTTTCGGTTCGCGAGCAGCGGCCTTATATCGTGCCGAAATATATTTCTCGTTGGCCGCGCGTGCGTGTTTTGCGTTGCCGCGAAGATTGGGGACCGGCAACGAAGTTTATCGCCGCGATCCAAGGCGAACTGGCAGCGGGGCGGGAGAATACGTTGATCATGGTGGTAGACGACGATCGGCTTTATCCGCGCGATGCGCTTGAAACTTATCTTTACTACAGCAAGCAATTGCCGAACGCGGCCCTTTGCTTCCGCGGTGCCGCCATGCCGTCCAGCTTAGATTGGGACGATGCCAAAATGATTTACGCGAAGGACCTTCGCGAGCCGCGCCCCGTAGCCGTAATCACCGGGTGCGGAAGCTACCTTGTGCGGCCACGGTTCTTTGATCGATCGC
>DATLPS010000013.1:0-26696 GCA_035535575.1 Candidatus Limnocylindria bacterium | reverse complement strand
CGATGCGGGCGATTCGTGGCGCGAGGTCAGCGGAAATTTGCCGAGCGATTTTGGATTTCCCATCGACGTGCACGCGCACGAGCCTGAGACAATTTACGTCGTGCCGATCAAGAGCGACTCGGAGCATTACCCGCCCAAGGGTAGATTGCGTGTGTATCGCAGCCGGACCGGTGGGAACGAATGGGAAGCGCTCACGAAAGGTCTGCCACAACGTAATTGCTACGTAAATGTGTTGCGCGATGCGATGTCGGTCGATTCGCTCGAGCCGTGCGGCGTTTATTTTGGCACGACTGGCGGACAGATTTACGCGTCGGCCGATGCGGGCGATAACTGGAAGCCCATCGTCCGGGATCTTCCGGCTGTTCTCTCCGTCGAGGTGCAAACGCTGAAATGAAATCCCAAATCCCAGGCACCAAATCCCAAACAACAGACGAATGACGAAATCCGAATGACGAAGCTCGAAAGAATGACGAATGATAAAATGTTAAGGAATTGTGGCGCTGCTTCTTTGTCATTGGGGCTTCGTGCTTCTTTCGTCATTCGACATTCGTGCTTCGTTAACTCTTGCCCACGTTCAGATTTGTTTCGAGTTTCGAATTTAGGATTTGAAATATGATTCGCGTGGTTCTCCCGCCCCATCTGCGCACGCTCGCGCGCGTTGACGCCGAAGTGCAACTCGACGTCGATGGTGCGGTCACACAGCGATCGGTCCTCGACGCGCTTGAAACCCGATACCCGATGCTGTGTGGGACGATGCGCGATCATGGCACTCAACTCCGGCGGCCGCTGGTGCGGTTCTTTGCCTGCGGCGAGGACTTATCCCATAAATCGCCGGATGCTCCACTGCCCGACCCGATTGCAAACGGGGCCGAACCGTTTCTGATAATTGGCGCGATCGCGGGTGGTTAGCAGGTAGGGACGCCGCGCTGCGCCGTCCCTACCAATTGGAGAAATATCGGTTGAACAATTCCCAATCAAAAATAGAGGAGGAGATATGAATACTGAAGAAGTTGCAAACAAGTTGGTGGAGCTCTGCAGCAAAGGCGGATTCAGAGAGGCGATGGAAAGTCTGTATGCGAAAGACATCGTGAGCGTGGAAGCCCACGAGATGGAAAACATGCCGGCGGAAATGCGTGGCATTGATCAAGTACGGGGTAAGACCGAGTGGTGGGAGAAGAACATGGAAGTGCATGACGCGAAAGTGGGCGGGCCGTTTGTGGCCAGAGATACCTTCGTCGTGCAATTCGATATCGATGTAACCGAGAAGGCGTCTAAGAAACGAATGCAGATGTCAGAGGTGGGAATCTATACCGTGAAAGACGGTAAAGTCGCGCGCGAGGAATTTCTTCCACTGGCTCAAAAGAAAGAGTAGGACGCAGACGATAACGCCAGACTGCTCCGCGTTGTAGAGTCTGTTGACCATCAAGCCGTGATAGATCGAAGACCACGGAGGGCGCTTGTGAAAGCGCACCTCTTTGTGGCAACCGTCATCGCTTGATTGCATCGCTCTTTATAATATCGCCTGAAGAATCACGCAGGATCATAAGGTCGCCAGTTAGCGCTGTTTTCTTCGGCGTGTAAGAGGGCGGCCGCCGCTCTAAGTTGCTCGCTGCTGCCGAGCAGAAGTACGCTATCGCCTGGACGGAGTTCTTCATCAGGGCCAGGA
Source organism: Candidatus Limnocylindria bacterium (assembly GCA_035535575.1). Lineage (GTDB taxonomy): Bacteria > Verrucomicrobiota > Verrucomicrobiia > Chthoniobacterales > UBA10450 > Udaeobacter. The sequence continues at coordinate 25,030 of DATLPS010000013.1, read as the reverse complement.
TTGAGGATGCTGCTTCCGTCGCGTTCAATTCCAACGACACTGGCGCCGGTTTCGGATCGCAAACGTAATTCGCCAATCAGTCTGCCTGCCGCGGGCGAGCCCGGCGAAATCATAATCGATCTCAGCGATGCCGCGCTTAACAACGAAGGTAACGCCGGCGAAGGCATAGAGTGCCTGGGCTCAGGCGGCTGGGCCAGAGTTTCGCGCAGAGCGACCTGGCCTTTTGCGTAGATTCGAATTGCCGAACGTCTCAGAAGAATCGCACCGGCGATGGCGATCAACGCGAGCACGAGGAAGACGTTCCAGGATGGCAAAATCGTGGAGCTAAGCATTAAGATCAGGAACACCAGCGCGGTGCAACCAAGCGCAAGGATCGTATTACTCACGATTGCGCGCAGCATTGCCGTTTGCCCTCCCGCCGCCGATCTGGTCACACTAACCTCCGAGAGTAGCATCGAGAGCGCTTGCATCTTACGGAAAATTGCAATCAGAATTGGCAGGCTGAACAACATCGCGCCTAACCAAAGCAGCGCCTTTACGCCATTCTCACCTTCAGGCAGTTGGGGCCAAACCGCCGGAAATCGTCGCTGGAAATAAGCTGCGACAATGAAAATAGCCGTCACCAGAATGACATTTAGTCCGATCTGCCAGCCCAGCTTCCTCACAAATCTAAAGGGCACATTTTCGGTTCCGTTTTGCCCGAGAGCGCCAACCCAACGCGTATAGAGGTCGAGATAGTTTTTCAGCAAAGGGGGCGCGGTTCGATCAAACGCTCCCACCAACGCATCTGAGCTCTTAATTAGATAAGGCGCGATCAGTGTCGTAATCCCGGAGACGGCGACGGCGATTGGGTACAGGAATTCACTGGTCACATTCAAGCTCAGTCCTAGCGAAGCGATGATGAAGGAAAACTCCCCGATCTGCGCCAGTCCCATGCCTACGCGCAGGGACGTGCGCATGTCGTTCCCGGCTACGAATGCGCCCACGGAACATGTGATCGCCTGGCCCAGGATAACCACGACCGTGATGACCAGAATGGGCAACGCGTATTGCCAGATAAGCGCCGGATTGATCAATAGTCCAATGGAGACGAAGAAAACCGCGCTGAACATGTCGCGCACCGGCGTCATGAGCGTTTCGATGCGACCGATTTGTCTGGCTTCCGCTACGATGGTCCCGATCAGAAAGGCGCCCAGGGCGACGCTATAGTTGAGCTTCACCGCCAGCAGCGAGACGCCAAAACAAAGCCCCAGAACGCTTACCAAAAGCATTTCATTACTTTTAAACTTCGCGACGTAATTGAGCAGTCGCGGGACAATGATCAGACCTGCAACGAATAGAGTAACGAGGAATGCGCCCAGCTTGATCACGGTGATGGCAACATCTCTGGCGGAGAACGAGCCTGAGGTTGCGAAGCCAGAGAGCAACGCAATCATGATAATGGCGAGAATGTCTTCGACGATCAGGATGCCGAAAATCAGCGTCGCGAATTTCTCCTTTGTTTTGCCGAGGCCTTGGAGTGCTTTAACGATGATTGTTGTGGAAGAGATTGAGAGGATCGCACCGAGAAAAATGCAATCCATCGTGCCCCACCCAAAAGCGCGACCGACCCAGTAACCGCCCCATACCATGACCACAATGGCCGATAATGCGGCGATCAAAGCAGTCGCGCCGACTTCACGGAGTTTTCCGAGAGTGAACTCGAGGCCGAGGGAAAACATCAAGAAAATGATTCCCAACTCGGACAATGTTTGAATCGTATGCTGATCCGAAATGAGCGGAAAGGGCGGCGTGTGCGGACCGATGATCACACCGGCGACGACATAGCCGAGCACGACAGGCTGCTTGAGCCGGTGAAATAACACCGTCACGAGCCCTGCCACGACCATTACTATGGCCAGGTCCTGGAGGAAGGTGACTTCGTGCATGACCGCTTACTCCATGGCAGTTGATACTCGGTGACTCAAATGCTGGATTTCGAGGCACGGCGTCACGCATTGGTTATGGGGGAGAGCGTTTGCCGACAGAAATTGCGGGAGATACATCAGTGCGCTGCCAATGCCGTCTCCGGTTGTGATTCGCGGTGCTTTTGCCCTGTCCAGCGCGACCACCAGAGCACGATTGGGGAGGCGATGAAGATCGACGAGTAGGTTCCGACGACGATGCCAATCAGAATCGTGAATGCAAAATCATGCAGCACCGGACCACCTAAAAAGTAAAGAGCGAGAGTAGACAGCACGGTTGTGCCGCCAGTCAAAATCGTGCGACCGAGCGTTTCGTTAATCGCGCGATTCATAATGGATCGCAGCGAGAGCGTGTCGTTCCTGCGCATTCCCTCCCTGATCCGATCGAAGACTACGATTGTGTCGTTGATCGAATAACCAGCGATCGTCAACAGCGCGCCAACGATAATTAGAGACAACTCGCGACCGAACAAAGCAAATGCGCCGATCGTCAAGATTACGTCATGCAACAAGGCAATGATCGCAGCCACAGCAAACGCGAGTTCAAATCGCGCAGCGACGTAAATAAAAATACCGATGATTCCAAGGCTGAGCGCGATCAGCGAATTGCGCGCCAGCTCGTCACCAACAACCTTGCCGACCTTGTCACTTTGCTCGACGCGGAATTTCGCCTCCGGAAATTTTTCATCGAGTAGTTTCTCGATTCGCTCGCTCGTGCCCGGGGCGCTGCGAATGGTGAGGAATTCCCTTGCCGCCGATTTCTCCGTTTGCACAACACTCTCCTGCAAGTCGATCTGCTCGAGCGCCCCGCGAACGTCGCCTTCGCGCACCTTCTGCTGCGCTTCCAGCACGAGCAGGTCGCCGCCTTTAAAATCGATGCCGAAATTGTTCCCGCCTCGCACGGCAAAAACGCTGACCGACACGAGAATCACGAGGGCAGATATTCCCACCGAGAGCCGGCGCTTGCCCAGAAAATCAAAGTTCGTCGCTTTGATCAGGTTCGACATTGTCACGCGTTTGAGAATGCCGCTCGCGATGGCCCAGTTGAAGCAATTGCGCGTCACGAGCAGGGCGGAAAACAACGACGCGACGATACCGATAGTGAGCGTGACGGCGAAGCCTTTGACCGGTCCCGTCGCCTTCCAGAAAAGAATTAGCGCCGTGATGAGTGTGGTAATGTTCGAGTCAAAGATCGCGCTGAACGCCTTGTCGTATGCCGCGTTCAAGGCGACGCTCAACGGTTTACTGGTTGCGAGTTCTTCACGCAGACGTTCGTAAATCAACACGTTCGCGTCCACAGCCATGCCGATTGTTAGAATAATGCCGGCTATTCCCGGCAGCGTCAGGACGAAGTTGAACATCGCCATCGCTCCGAAGAGCAGCACGAGATTAACAATCAGCGCGACGCTGGCGACCAGGCCAGCAAATCGGTAATAGATTATGATAAAGATAAAAGTGAGCGCGAGACCAAGCAACCCGGCATAGATGCCACTCCTGATGGAATCAGTGCCAAGAGTCGCAGAAACGCTCCGCTCCTCTTCCACCGTCACTGGCGTTTGCAGCGGATTTTCCAACACGCTCGCCAAATTGCGCGCTTCTTCTTCCGTGAAGTGGCCCGTAATCGAAGCGTGACCGCCGTAGATCGGCTCGCGAATCACCGGCGCGGATTGCACTTTGCCGTCGAGCACGATGGCGAAGCGTTTGCCGACATGTGTTTCCGTTAATTGTCCGAAAAGCTTCGCGCCTTCGCCATCAAGTTGGAGAGCAACGCCCCAGCCTTGCTCATCATAGGTTGGGATGCCTTTTGTGACACGGTCGCCGAGAAGATCAGGCCGCACTTTTACAAGCAACTTTTCTTCGATCTGCTCTCCTTCTCTCGTCTCCGTTTGCGTTTCAACGCGATAGCCTGGCGGCACCACTTCGGTCCCGTCCGCGATTTGCGCGATGAGCCGGTCACTCTCGTGATGCACGAGACGGAATTCCAACTTGGCTACCTGCGCCAATTGCTGGCGCGCTGTCGCAATCTGTTCCGGATCGAGCCCCGGAATTTGCACAAGAATCCGGTCCCTGCCTTGCGGCGTGATGATAGGTTCGCTCACGCCGAACTGATCGACGCGCTTCCGAATCACCTCGACCGCCTGATCAAGAGTATCGGCGCTGATCGAGCGTTCACCTTCCGGAGTGAGTCGGATCAGAAAAGATGTACCGCCTTGCAGATCAAGGCCGAGCCGGATGGTTTTGTTCGGCGGATAAAGTATCGTTAGGCAAAACGCGACGAGCAAAACGGTGAGGACCGTGCCGAGAATGCGTTTGCGCCGCGCGCGACCCGTCGCGAAATACCAGCCGAAGAGAGCAAGCAAGAAAATGCCCGTTAAGAAAGTATGTCCAGGATTCATAAATTGGGTAAGAGCTGAAGAGATTTTGGATCTGCCAATGTCCTGCGAGATCGCAGAGTGGTTGGCGTGTCGTGCGACCACGCGTCGTCACAAACGACTAGGGTCGCAGACCGGCGCGCTGGGAAAGACGGCGACTTAACGTCGCCAACAAGCCGGACGCAGATTTAGACCGGCGGGGCGCGTTCGCGAAACGTGCTGTTTCCGCCAGCAATTTCGGAATGAATTGCGGTCGCGCAAATCGAACGCGCAGAAAGGTTGAGGCGGCGCAACGAAACATCACTGACAGAATAGAAAACCTGAAACGATTGTTGTGCGCTGCCCTTTCGACTACAAACCTTGGTCGAAGTTTTGGCGAGGACGCAGAGCTCCATTTTTCCCTTGTGATCAAATTGCTCCTGATGATGCTGAACGGACCTTGCCGAACGATGTACAGTCTTTAGAGTCGGCGAGCTGAGGGATGCGAGCGCAATGACTACGAAAGCGCTCACCACTGTTCTAGTTGTCGACCCAGTTTCAAAAGCGTCGCGCACGTCCATTCCCTACGGTTTAATTGTTGTGGATGCAAATCGCCTCATCCGATAGAGCGTTCGAATCTCTGCCCAAGAACCGTTTTCAGATCGGGTACGCACTGATTGCATCGCGGAGGCGGACTCGTTATCCTCGCGCGCATGTCTCGAAAGGGAGAACCGACCCGCCAAGCCAAAAGCACCCAGCATTTCGGAGACGCAATAGGCGGTGAATTTGCGCTGTTTATTGCGTTGGGAACTGCGGCGATCTTTTTCGCAGCTGGAAGTCGCTTCGTCGAAATCATCGGCCATCCCGTCGCGGTGATTGTTGTCTTTCTCTGGCTGTTTGCGGTTATCCTTTGGTCGGCAGTCTCCGTGGTGCGGCATGCAGACTGTCTCGCCGTCAAATTAGGTGAACCTTACGGAACTTTAATTCTGACGCTGTCCGCCATCAGCATTGAAGTAGTCATGATATCGACGGCAATGTTGCATGGCGCGAATAATCCCACGCTCGGACGTGACGCCATTTTTTCTGTGATCATGATTGCTCTCAACGGGTTCGTTGGCCTCTGCCTGCTAATCGGTGGATTACGGTATCGCGAGCAGTATTACAACCTGCAGGGCGTCAACTCCTATCTCAACGTCATCATGACACTGGCAGTGGTCGGATTGGTCGTGCCGAATTTCACTACGTCGACGAGCGGTCCGACATTTTCCACCGAGCAGGAGGTCTTTCTCATCGTGATGTCGCTATTGCTTTACGCGATTTTTCTACTTATCCAGACGATGCGACACCGCCGTTATTTCGTGGAATCCAAGGAGGCAGTAGTAGCGGTGAACTCCGGGCATCATCCGGTCCAGGTGTACTCCACCGGGTTCCATGCGGGGATGCTTCTCCTTTACCTGATAACGGTTATTTTACTGGCGGAGAAGTTCGCTATTCCGTTGGACAACAGCATCGAACACTTTGGCCTACCTCAGGCGTTTGGCGGCGCAATAATCGCAGCCTTGGTGCTCGCGCCAGAGGGAATAGGCGCCGTCGAGGCGACTTTGCGAAATCAGTTGCAGCGTTCGATAAACATTCTGTTCGGGTCCGTGCTTGCGACCATTGGACTCACAATTCCCGCGGTGCTCACAATTGGGCTTATCACGAAACGACAGGTCACACTTGGTGTGCAAGGCGGTAATCTTCCGCTGCTGCTGTTAACCCTGGCGGTGAGTGTCGTCACGTTTACAAGCAGAAAAACAAATGTTTTGCAGGGCTGCGTCCACTTGCTCCTTTTCGGTGTATTTGTGCTGTTGATTTTTGCGCCGTGAGTTTCCATCGGCCAATTCATGGATAGATCGCGTAAGATTTTTGTCGCCGGCCATCGCGGGATGGTTGGGAGCGCGATTGTTCGACGGCTCGAAGCCGAAGGATTCAACAACGTGCTGACAGCCGACCGATCGCAGCTCGATCTCATGGATGAGTCTGCAGTCGCGAAATTCTTTCTAGAAGAAAAACCAACGGTAGTGATTTGCGCGGCCGCAAAAGTCGGCGGCATCAAGGCTAACAATGATTATCCGGTGCAATTCCTCCTCGATAATTTGCGCATTCAGAACAATGTCATTCACTGGGCTTACGAGAGCGGCGTTCGCAAGCTTCTCTTCCTTGGAAGCTCTTGCATTTACCCGAAGTTTGCGCCGCAACCCATTCCGGAAACAGCATTGCTAAGCGGACCGCTGGAGCCGACCAATGAAGCTTACGCGATCGCCAAGATCGCGGGCATTAAGCTTTGCCAGGCGTACTGTCGTCAACACAGGAGGAATTTCATTTCAGCGATGCCGACGAACCTTTACGGCCCGAATGACAATTTCGATTTGGAAACGTCACACGTACTCGCCGCCCTGATACGCAAAGCGCACGAAGCCAAAATGCGGAACGAGCAAAACCTCATCGTGTGGGGAACTGGAAAACCACGCCGCGAATTTTTGCATGTGGACGATCTTGCCTCAGCATGTCTTTTGCTGATGGAGAAATATGACTCGCCAGAAATCATCAACGTTGGCTATGGCGAGGACATCTCGATCCGCGAGCTGGCGGAACTGATCTGTGACGTGGTCGGTTTCAATGGTGAACTTGCCTGGGACACGAGTAAACCGGATGGCACGCCTCGAAAACTTTTGGACGTGAGCAAGCTTGGCGCGCTCGGATGGAAGCCGGCGATCTCACTGAAAGACGGCATTGCTCGGACGTATGAATGGTTTCGCGCAAACTACGTGTAGCGATACTGATTTATTGCAAGAGGACTGAGACGACTCATGAGACCCATGAGATTCAGCTGCGGTTTGACCACGAAATCTTTCCGTCGTTGACTGGTTAAGGGATGAAAAATTTGCGCGTTGGCGTTGTAGGGGTTGGTCATATCGGAAGCAATCATGCGAGGTTGTATGCAGAGCTTCCGTCCGCTGAGTTTACCGCGGTCTATGACGTGGATGCTATCACGAACCGCACAATTGCGACGAAGTTCCACGCGGCGCCTGCCAGGTCGCTGGATGAATTCATTGGGATGGTTGACGCAGCTTCAGTGGCAACGCCGACCAACACGCACTACGAAGTTGCGCGTTCTCTCCTTACAAAGGGCAAACACGTGCTGGTCGAGAAGCCCATTACTGACAACACCGCGCACGCTGCCGAACTGGCGGATTTGGCCGCTCGCAACGGGCTGACCTTGCAGGTCGGCCACGTGGAACGTTTCAATCCGATTTTGGGCGCTCTTGAAAAAAATCTGACGCATCCGCGATTCATCGAAGCGCATCGGCTCAGACCCTACTCGGAACGCGGTACCGATATCGGTGTCGTTCTCGATTTAATGATCCATGATCTGGAAGTCATTTTGCATTTCGTGCGTTCGCCTCTGTGGAGTATTGATGCGGTGGGCGTGCCCGTGCTTAGCCGCAGCGAAGATATCGCCAACGTGCGACTGCACTTCCAAGACGGTTGTGTGGCAAATGTGACTTCGAGCCGAATCAGTCCGGAGCGCATACGCAAAATCCGCATTTTCCAGGAAGACGCGTATCTGTCGCTCGATTATCAGAATCAAAGCGGCGAAGTCTATCGGCGCGTCGGGAAACAGATTTGGCGTGACAGAGTCAGTGTTGAACACGAAGAGCCACTCAAGCTTCAACTCGCTTCGTTCATCGAATGCGCCGGCACCGGACGCCAGCCGCGCGTTTCGGGTTCTCAGGCGACGGCGGCTTTGGACTTGGCAGTCAAAATCACGAAGCACATCGCAGCGAGTGGATAGGAGTGTGCTGATGTATTCTGGCGTTGTAGTCACGGCGCTGCGTCTCCGTGCCGGTCGGACCAACGCCAGCGGAGCGCCTCGACACAGCGAGGCGGCTACATGAAATTTCAGACCATCTATTTCGTCGCAGGCGAAGTGAGTGCAGACAACCATGGCGGGGCATTGATGCGCTCGCTTCGCGCATTGGACCCCGGACTTAAGTTGATCGGTCGCGGCGGTCCGCAAATGCAACAGGTCGCCGGCAATCAATTCAAAAATTGGATCGGCGACGCAGCCGTTCTCGGTTTGTGGGAAGTGCTCAGAAAGTATGGTTATTTTCGGGAACAATTTCGCGAAACACTCAGAGAAATTCTCGACAACAAGCCGGACGCAGTCGTGTTGATCGATTATCCAGGATTTAATTTGCGGCTTGCGCGGGCAGTGCGAAGAAAATCGCCGCGGCAAAAAATAATTTATTACATCAGCCCGCAGGTCTGGGCGTGGAATCGTGGCCGCATTAAAAGAATGGCGCGCTTGATCGATCTGGTGCTGTGCATTTTCCCCTTTGAAGCCGATCTCTACAACCAATCAGGCTTACGCGCGGTGTTCGTTGGTCATCCTATGATCGAACGATTGCGGGCGCGAAGAATCAATGCCGAGCGCGATCCGAGTTTGATCGGCTTGTTTCCGGGTAGTCGCATGCGAGAAGTGCGAAAAATTTTTCCGGTGATGGTCGAAACAGCGCGCCAGCTTTTGCAAGCGAACCCCAATTTATACTTTGACGTTGCAGCGGCATCCGATGAACTGGCGGAAGAAATGAGCCCTGCCACTGCGGCGTTCGGGCAATTGCAAGGTCGCCAGGTGATCCAAATCGGAATCGGCGAGACAGCAGAGATCATGCAGCGCGCCTGGGCGGGAATGGTTGCCTCGGGAAGCGCGACGCTTGAGGCTGCATATTTTCGGATGCCGTTTGTGCTGATTTACAAGGTGGCATGGCCGACGTACCTCGCAGCACGCGCCGTCGTGAACGTGAACTATCTTGGAATGCCCAATTTGCTGGCAGAAAAAGAAGTCGTTCCGGAATTTATTCAGCGCCAGGCGAAGCCGGGTGCGATTTCCCGTGCGGTGCGCCTCTTAGTGGAAAATACAAACGCGCGCAAACAGATGATTTCGGAGTTCGATTCGGTCACCAGCAAGTTAGGCGGGGGCGAAGCCAGCGAAACAGCCGCACGAGCGATCCTGAAACAAATCGGAGAAAGCACCATGGAAGGTCGTCTGGTCACACGATGAAAGTCTGGGACATTTCACGAACGCTTTCGAACGACTTTGCGGAATGGCCCGGTGACGAGCCGTTTCATAATCGGTTGACGAAAGAAATCGCAAAAGGCGCGACCGTGAATCTGAGCGCAGTCACGATGAGCGTGCACAACGGCACCCACGCCGACGCGCGATTTCATTTCGACTCAAAGGGCGCATCGATCGAAAAAGCGCCGCTCGAGGTTTATCTCGGTCGCGCAACCGTCGTCGATCTCGCTCAAAGTTTTTCGCAATCGCGAGACAAGCATCTGATCACGCTCGAAGATCTTCGGTTGCATGCCGAAGCGATCGCAACGACCTCGCGGCTTCTCGTTAAAACCGGTCGATGGACCGACTCCACAGTTTTCCCAAATCAAATTCCCGTGATCGCAGCCGATGTCCCGGCATGGCTGCAGAAAAATGGCGTTAAGCTGCTCGGATTGGATTTGCCGTCGATGGATGAGATCGATTCAAAATCGCTACAGAATCATCATGCGCTTGCGCGCGCCGGCATTGCCATCGTTGAATCGCTCGATCTCAGCGATGTCGCTGCGGGTATTTACAATCTCGCGGCGCTGCCTTTGAAAATCGCTGGTGCCGACGGCGCGCCAGTCCGCGCCGTTCTTTGGCGCGACTAAGCTGGGAATATAAGCGATGCGTTATCCCTTTCGCATGCGCTGTAGAGTCCGCTGTCCTCAGCGGAGCTCCCCTTGTCGCGCCAGAAGAAAATGCACTGAGGGCAGAGCACACTACAGCCTACCGACATGACAAGCACCGTGCTCGAAGACCAGCGCACCGTTTGGATGATTGTTGCCATAAGCTCTCTCTTGTTTCTGATCGGTAATTTGCCCTGGCAACTCGATGATTACGATCAAGCGAAGCAGGCGTTCACTTCCTTCCAAATGATCAAGGAAGGCCGCTGGTTGTATCAGCAAACGCCGCATGAACACATAGCCACTAAGCCGCCACTCATCGGATGGATTTCAGCTGGCCTTTTTGGATTGACCCGATCATGGGAGCTGTCGTGGCGGTTGCCGTCATTTCTCGCTGCGGTTGCTTTGGCAGTGTTGTTGTTTCACTCTGCCCGTTCAGCGTGTGGATTAACTGCCGGTTTGGTTGCGCTGGCCGCATTTGGATTGAATCTGCTCAGTCCGCGCCTGGCAACGCTCGTGCGCACCGACATGCCGCTCGCGTTCGTGATTTTTCTGATCGGCGTGCTGATTTGGAAAAAAATCCAAAGGCAGGAAGAATGGAAACCGCGCGATCGAATTTACCTCTTTGCTTTGCTTACAGTCGCAATGCTGATCAAGGGCCCGATTGTTTACGCGTTTCTGCTACCTGGAATTGGAGTGTTTGAGTGGTGGCGCAGGAAACACGCTGTTGTAGCTGGGGTCGGTGACCCCGGCAACTCTTACAACATACAATTGCGACGGAGCGCCTGGCCCGGTTGGTGGCCATGGGTCGCATCCCTGGCTGTCTTCCTCGTATGGGTGATCGGTGGAATTTTCTTCCAGCGTGGGTTTTTCGATGAGGTCGTGATGCGTGAATTTGTAGGCCGCTTTGGCGAAACAATTCATCGGCCGCAACCACTCTATTTTTATTGGCCGCATTTGCTGCACAAATTCGCTCCGTGGAGCGTGCTGATGATCGCCATTGCCCTGGTAGAACTTCATTCGCGAAAATGGCGGTTGCGCTCAGCGTTTCGCGACATGTCTCCTGAAACTTTCTGGCTGCTTTGCTGGAGCCTGGGCGGCTTGGTTGTGATGTCGTTAATTCCATCCAAGCGCGTCGATAGAATTTTTCCGATTATACCGCCGCTCTGTTTGCTGTTGGCCGCGCAAATTGATAGGCGTGGCGCTGCGCGCCGATCGGACGCTTCGGGGCTGCGTCTCTACGTGGCTATAGCGCTCGTGGTCGCCTTGTTGTTCACCGGCAGCTACACGATTTGGAAGGTGGTCGCCGGATATCGCCAGCATCGTGACGCGCTCGTTGTGTTTGGAAAGAACGTTCGCCGCGAGGCGGAAGCACATCACTGGCGTTACGAGATTGTGTCCGCCAAGGACGAGGGACTGCTTCTTTATTTGCGGAAGCCGCATTTCACCGAGCCAGACGCCGCTATTACGGAATGGAACAATGGAAATGTCGACGCGCTGGTTGCGTCCACAGAGAAAGCGCCAACGCTGATTTCGCAGCTTCGAGGTGCTACTCTTTCTCAATTGAAATCAACTGAACGAAAAGAAGAGCAGGGGAGAGGTTACGTTGTGATCACCCGCTAGTCGTATTGGCGTTCAACACCGTCGATAGAATTCGCTCCGCTTCTAATGTCGACAATCTCTGTGCCTCTTCCATAACGTCCAAAGGTACCCAGTCAGGAAAAATAATCTGTCTAGACACGTGCGCACCGCTCTTGGTGTGTTCATCCCAAACTCTCGCGAGCCGCTCTTTTCCAAAACGTGATGCAAGCTTTATGAGAGCCGGCCAAAGCCGCCGATGAATGTACGTGATTTTGCCATCAACTAACTTGCAGACCAAAACGTTGGGGCATTCACAAACGGCACGCGATGCTCGAAAGATTTCCCGGCCTTTACCGTGTCCCCACCAACTGCCTCGAATTGGTTCCCCGGCAATCGCCTCCGCGAGGCTCGGAACTGGACCACGCGCGGTCTGGAGCACCACTCCATGACGCTCCACGAAAGCGATGGCTTCTCTCGGGGTCACTCCTTTTTAATTTCGCTCAATCGCCCTGCTGAAACCAGACATACCGTTTGCCGTTCCAATAGATCAGGGCGCTGGCTGCCTCGCTTTTGCCTACGAGGAGCGCGTCACCGCGCACGTGTGGGACCTTTGTTTCAGCACGGTCTTTGGCGGCACGCGTTTTGGAATAAACCTGCCAGATATCCATCCACTGGAAATCGTCGCCACCATTACCGATGGCAGTCCCGGCGCCGAGAATTGTTACCTTCTTCGCCGAGTCATGGACGATCGCAATCCCGATCTTTCCGGTCGAGCGTTGCTTCACCAAAACAGCCGCGTCAATTTTGCCATCGCCATTAAAATCTCCTCGGAGATAGAACGGGTTCACACCGAAAGAGACGTCGTATTCCTTCGCGAGCGAACCATTAGTCATGGCCCTCTGGATGGCCTCAGGAATCTCATGAAGTTGGGCAGCCGCTTCCAATGCTGGCGACTGCGCTAGATCCGATTGCGTTATGGATTTCGTCTTTAAATCAACTTGATACGTCTTCCCGCGCTCGGATGTAACCGTGAGCACGCCATCCTGAACACTCAGTGCCTTAACAAAAACCCACTGAACGTCTTCTTCCAGCTTTGGATCAATCCGGTTCGTAAAGACAGTCAACTCCCAGAGCTTCTTGTTAGTTTGGACATCCCACGCTTCGATATATCCGTGGCGGCCATCGTCATGCGGCGCGACGTATCGGACACCTTCGTGAATGACGGGCTCTACCTCTGCTGGGGCAGCACGTTTGGCAGATGCCAAACATGGCAGCAGCATCGCCGCGAAGAGAGTAAGAATCGATCGTGACATAAGTGTGAATCGGCCTAACGCCAAGCTTAGCCGCCCCGAACGCCGTTGAGGTTGGACAGCAGGTAAAAAGAACGGGAAGACGGTCGTATAAAAGTAACGCGACGCGGCTAGGTGTTGGCCCCAGCGTCTAGTTAGGCCTCATTCATTATCATCTATTGTCTTTTGGATGTCCTGATTGCGTTTATCGTTTGCATCGAGGACACGATCAGTAGTCTTCCTGAGACGCTTGCCATCGTATCCGACTAGATCGGCAGCCTCTAACGCCTTCGTGCTCTGCCTCCCTTCATCCTTATTGTTTGGGTCGACGGCCTTTGGCTTCTCGTTGCATCCGACAAAGAGGAACAGCGTGAATACAACCGTTGGAATCAACTTGATGTGTGACATATTTTAATCGTCTAACGAGACACAAGATCAGCGACCGCGAGTCCGGTGCAACTCTCCACGCAGCCAAAGGGTGGATGGCAAAGACTTGAGAAGTGGAATGCAGACTGGCTCGCGGTTCGCTGCATCGTTTCGTTAGGGTTTTTGGATGGCATCATTGACCGCTCCCGGCATCCCTGAGATATCCTCTCAATATTTCTGTCCGTTGCTGAATCAGCTTGGCTTGCGCAGTCGAGTAATCAACACGGAACGCGCTGCCACCAACCGCGCCGCCCAAACGTGCAACGAGATCTGCTTCGGCGTCCCGCCACTTGATCCAAGCACGTTGGGCTTCTTTTAGACTCTTTTGTTGTTCAGCGTCGAGTTTGCTCATGAGCTGCCCATAAACTTTATCGATTGCAGCATTTGCCGATTAGGGGCCGTTGGCTTCATCGGTCGGTTTTCGCGTGATGGCTGATGTTGTGTCTCGTTAAACCTTAGGCTCGATGCTCCTCCACATGCGCAGTAGCCTCTTAGCGTTTGGAACGGGCGCGGCGTTTTCCAGCGCCGTGCTTATTGCAGTTGCCGCCGCGATCACGAATGAGCCGCGCCGCAGCCAGCAAGTCGCACGGGACCGTCGGGCACGCCGGCTCCATTCGTTGGTTAGGCCTCCTTTACCCTTTCACCCATGCGATGCTTGCCATCATGTGCCTTTGCGACCATACGCAAATAGTTGTTGAGTTCACGGGCGATACTCCGGCGACCAAGCTCGTGATCCGGTTCAATGATGAGCCTCTCATGACGCAGGTAGAAGGGTATATCGGGAAGCGTTCTCTTAATTGTCGGGTGGCGAACGAGCAAGAACGGGCTAATTCCCCGAGCATGAACTTGGCCGAGTTCATACATGACGTTCGGATTCCATCCTGTCAGATCGATGACCACCGCCCGAGCGCGCTCCAGAGATGAGAGAAACAGAAACGGAATGTTGCCGGCGTAGTCGTCCTTGTCGATCCGGTGTGGAACAAAGTCCGCAGCGACAATGGTTCTTCGGATAACGTTGCTGTAAAACCCATCGTGGCCAGGACCAAAAGGCATCAAAACTAAGCAGCGCTTTTGTGCTGCCTCATGGACGACCGAAGCGACGTCCGAGGCGAGGCGGCTAAGCTGACGAGCAGATTGCGGTCGGTCCTCTAGGTGTCGCGTGAGCTCAGGAGTAAGCCTCAAAGAACCGATAAATTCGTTTCGATAGCGCTTCCACATACGTCCGGAGTCGCCGCCAGTAAAGGCAACTGGCAATGCTGGTTTCTCTACTGCGAGCGCCAACTCTAGAACGCTACGCGTGTTACCCTCGCCGACAATCGTAATCAATGCATCCGCTGCGTTGACGAGCTTGAACCGCCTTGCTTGAGCAGTTCCAATAAGCTCGTGCGTACTTCCCTTCTTGAAGCGTTTTACTGAGTGTCGGTCAAGGGCCGGCGCAGGAACCCACGTCTCGAATCGCTTGGCGAATTGATTCGGAGGAAGGCGTTCCTCGGCTTCAGCCAGTACCGCACGGTCAACGGAAGTCCGTTCCGGATGTTGTTCAAAGCAATCAAAGCCACCGCTGAGGAGCACGACATCGCTAAACCCGAGAAGGTGATGGGTCAAATGCCGCACGAAACGGACCGTCTCGGTCGTTAGATTCGTACCTCCGTAAATGGCGACACGTGTCTTCATCCAAAGTGTCCGATGGTGCGCGAAGGCCTAACTACAATTCGACGAAGGTTTCTTTCGCCTATCTCGGATTTTACCCAGGAGTGGGTCCCGATAAAAAGAAAGCATGAGTTCTTCATTATCAGGGCCCGGTCGAACCGAGCAAGCGAAAAAGGATCGTGAGCTTTCCAATCACTAATGAACACCAATGAACACTAATGAGAAGGGACCAAATTCGTGTCTATTCGTGTGCATTCGTGGTTAAATCTTTGTAGCGAGTCGCCGTGCCGGGCAAGCCCGCAGTTGGTCGATATTGCGCAAGACTACCTTATCGGTTAAGAATCCCGCCCATGATTCGAACAGCCATTATCGCCGTGATCGGGGCCCTGCTGATCACCGGTCCCGCACGCGCCCAGGTCAACATTGAACAGATTGTCGCGCAAAAAGTTCAACCGATATTGCCGCAGAACGGCAAGGGAGGTGGGGTTGCGGTGGCGGTCCGGATGAATGGTAAGACTTCGTTCTTCAACTATGGCTTCGCCAACAACGCGCAGAATCGCCGGGTCGCGGAGGACTCGATCTTCAACCTCGGGTCGGTGGGCAAGGTGTTCGCAACGACGTTGCTTGCACAAGCCGTAAAGCAGGACGAGCTCAGCTTGGATGATCCGGTTGCCAAGTATGTTACGGAGTTACAGCGAGGCGGTGATATCCGACGAGTGACACTGGGGCAGCTTGCCAGTCATACTTCGGGATTGCCGCGCGTCCCACAGCAATATGAACAGTGGCATCGAGGTGGATATAAGTGGCCAGATTTTGCTCGCTTTCTCAATTCCTGGAAGGCGGGCCCGAACCATGAACCCGGGCAACAGTATCTCTATTCCAATGCTGCCATGGTCCTGTTGCGAGTAGCTCTCGAAGGCCGCTTTAACACGCGGTTCGCGGCCTTGATGCATCAGCGGCTTACCGGCCCGCTCGGGATGACGTCGACTGCATTGCCTTTGCCGCGCGATTTGCTTGGTCGCGCCGTGCAAGGTTACAGCCCGACGGGCCAACCGAGTGGTCGACCGGGTGAGGAAGGCGGAACTTTCGAGTGGCCGGGCTCCGGCCAGATTTATTCGTCGTCGCGCGACATGGCCACCTTCCTGGCCGCCAATCTCGGTGAGCTTCCCGATCATCGCCCGATCGAGAGTGCCATGGCGCTCGCCCAGCAGCCCGTATTCACAGTGGGCCCGCGCCTAAAGTTAGGCCTTGCCTGGCAGAACGTTCCCGCTGGCAATTTCACGATCATCGACAAGAACGGCGGACTAAATAACACGTCGACCTATATAGGGTTCGCCCCGCAGCGGAAGCTCGGAGTTGTTATTCTCGTTAACCGCGGCAAACAGCACGCCACCGGGATTGGGCGGCAAATCCTGCACGCGCTGGCACAAGACCAGTCAGAGCCATCTAGCGAGGGCGAACCGAACCCGGATAGCGACTGACACATCACTGAGCCTTGCTCAGTCCTTCGGCTGGATCGTCTGGTTAGGTCTTTGCGAGTAATCGCGCGCGGAAGAGATGATACGCGATTCCGCCAGTAAGGACCAAGGTGCAGACGATGCTGCCTTCCGGGCCTTCGATTCCGCCGGTGAGATAATCGGGGCCGACAGGCTTAAGCTTCACCAGTAGTGCCGGCAGGTGGGCGTCCAATGCTGTAACGCGCAGTTGGAACCCTACAGCCAGCAGCCAATTCCATCCGCCGTGCCAGCCCATCACGCCCCAGACATTGCCAGTACGGATCGCCCAGCAGGAGGCAAATACGGCAAAAAGAAACACGTTCGTCACGAAGATCCAATTCGCACGGGAATCGAAGTGCATAAGGTTGAACGCCAGCGACGAAAGCACGACTGCGACCACCAGGCCGAACTTGGCGGCGATAGCGGAAAGCATCCAACCGCGGAAGAGAAGTTCCTCCATACTGGATTGTAAGGCGAAACAAACCAACAGGATGGCGATACTTCCAAGGGCGACCGGAGAGCGGATAGCGCTTCCCAAGGCGACCATGTGAAAGCCGCCCGTAGCCCAGATTCCCGCGGTGATCACCGTCACCATCGCGATACCGACGAGCTGCCCGTAAAGAAAGGTCCGCGTTCGATGCGCATCCCTCAATCCGACCGATGCCAGCGGGCGTCGTTCCACGAAGTGAACCCAGCCGAGGACAACAACGCCGAGCGCCGTAAAAGGAAATACCAAAAAGGCGATGAAACCCGCAAAGCCGACGGGATTTTCTTTGTTATCAACCAAGCCTGTGTGTTGCAGAACGGCCGTTAAGCTAACGACCGTCGCCGCCACAAAGGCGATGCCGAGGAAGGGCACAAGAGCGCCCCAAGGCTGCCAGCCCTTTACTGGTTCTGCTGGGCAAAAGACTCGTAAAGACATTTAGATGAGCGAGAGCTTGCTTAGCATCTCACCCAGGTCGTGGATTTATGAAAGATGCGCTTCTTGGCTGCCCCGCTCTACATCTAACAAGACCAAGTTAACCGGCGCGCCGCCACCGACGGTCGCCAAGTATAAGACCCGTACCGGCGCGACCAGTTGAACGCGTGGTTAGGCCACTCGAGATAAACCCCCGACCTCATAAGACAATACGAAAACGAAGGCCATCTTTATCACCGTATTGAGGAAGCTTGCGAAAGCGTTCAACGAAAACGCCTCCGTTCGCTTCAATGACTCGCTGTGAGGCAAGGTTGTCGGGGTCAGTCGTTATCTCAACATACGGCAGTCCTTCTTCTCGCGCGCGCTCCAACATCAGTTTCAGCGCCAGCTTAGCATAGCCTCGACCCGCTTTCCATGGCACTACCGCATATCCAATGTGGCCAAGTACGTGCGAAGGAAGTGACGGCGTACCCGGCTGCCATCTGAAACCAATTGAACCGCAAAACTCTCCGTCCCACAGCCAGAGGTGGTAGCCGGGAATTCGCTGCGCCGTCGTTCCATCGGGCAACACAATCGGCGGACCGCTGGCGTCTCGATCCGTGAGACGTTGGACAAATGCGCGCGCGTCCTTCTCGATTTGGCCAAGTTCATCTTGAGTCGCAGCACCCCCCCTCGCGTTATCGGGCGACCAACCACGCCGCAAGGCAGCGACATAGCCGGGCAAGTACTCAAGCGCAGGACGAAGAAGTTGCAACGGGCCATTTGCTTGCACGACGAATCGAGTCGCCTAACGAGAATTAGACGAAAGAGTTGTTTCGCCTATTTCGGCCTTTACTCAGGGAAGACTCCAGATAAAAAGAAAGCATCGGTTCTTCATTATCAGAGCTCGGTTGAAGCGAGCAAGTCGAAATGTCGCGACACATCATCCCCAGGACAGCAGTCCCATAATCAGATTGACGCAGCCGACACGGCTGCCGCTACAGTGAATCAGAAATGCTAGCTCGACTGTCCGGCTCGTGATTATTTGGACTCCGCCTTAGGTAAAGGCAGGGAAGCTTGACCGAAGACATAGCGCCAACCTGTTGAAGTGCGAAGGTAAGTATCGCTAAACCATAGTTTGTAATCGGCTAGCTGGCCTCCTTGAACTGACTTGATCCACAGGAGTGCAGTGACCACGGCTGTGTCATCCCATACCCTGGCCTTCTGTGACCCAGGTTCCTCGTCCTGGTGTTCGTAGGTGACTTCTTTCTTTCGAGCCGAGTCAATTAAGTCCGCTTTGTTATAAACACGGCCACGCCCGGTTACCAAGACGAAATCGTCAGCTAGAATTTGCTCCATGGTTGCCGAATCGTTAGCCTTCACGGCGGCTTGATATTTCGTATCTAACGCCGCCACCGTCTTCGCGTCCTCCTCTGGCGAGGCACTTAATTTGCTCGTCATGGCCACCGGCAACACGACGATCGTCAAGATCAACTTTATGAATGTTCGCATGTTCCGATCTTGTAATCGGATTTGTCACCCAAATCCAGACATCAGTGAATCAAGAGAAAACCTGGATCGAGGTTGCTGTTGAGAGGGAACAAATAGGGCATCAAGAGATTTGACTCGCTCGCTTCCCGTTCGCTCAATCTCCGGTCTTCCCGTCTATGTCGCGGCTTCTCCAGCCGTTCCATTCTCGACTTTGCTCGGAAGGACAACAAAGGCGCAGAAAATGCTCGCTCGACTTTCCCGTGCGTAATCTTAGTCTCGTCGGTGGTCAGGCATGTCGATAGAAGAATTTCCAAAGAAAGAACTGGAGACGCTCTGGGCTCCGTGGCGAATTGAGTACTTTGAGAAGGAGCCTCGCGACCGGGATTTTCTCGAAGCGGCGGGGCGCGCAAGCGATGACGCAGCGCATTTTGTGATCACGCGGCGGAAGAACGGTTTTCTGATAATGAATCGTTATCCGTACTCGGTCGGTCATTTGATGGCGGTACCCTATCGCAAGACGGCGGAGCTCTCGGCGCTCGGCGAGACCGAAGTCGTCGAGCTTTGGAATTTGGTCGTGCACGCGCAGGCGCTTCTGCGCGCCGCGACAAGAGCGCAAGGATTCAATATTGGCTTGAACATTGGCGAATGCGCCGGCGCCGGTGTTACAAATCATCTACATATTCATATCGTGCCGCGCTGGAGCGGTGACACTAATTTTATGCCGATCATTGCGGGCACACGTGTCCTTTCGGAAGGGTTGCGCGGGCTTTATGACAAATTGATGGAGGCACAGGCAAAAATGGCGAGAGGTTATCCGTGACCAGTGATCGGTGATCTGCAAATTCCAATTAGAAGGCACGACCTTCATCGGATCACTGACCACCAACCACTGATCACGTTTTTATGAACGGTTGGGTTGAGGCGCCGCCACGAAGGAGAGGATTGGGCTGTTTCGCGCGGGGCTGCCTTATTCTTTTGGTGTTTGCGAGCGTGCTGGCGATCGCTTGCTTTGCTGGTGTGTACTGGGGATTTCAACGGCACTCGGCAATCGTGCACGGCATTTATTGGCTGGCAAAAACGCATTCCATCGCGGAAGCGCCAATTTCACTGCCTGAGTTCAGCGCTTCGGAGAATCAAATTCAAAGCGTCCGCGAACGGTGGCAGGATTTCGAGCAGAAAACTCGGGCAGGTCAACCGGCCGAGATCGAACTGACAGCTGACGACATTAACACATTGATTGTCACTAGTCGGGACGCGCGCGGCAAAGTCTTTGTGGCAATCGAGGGCAACCAACTCCGTCTCCAGATGAGTGTTCCGTTTGGAGAACTTATCGGCTGGCGAGGCTATTATTTTAACGGCGACATTACGATCGAATTTAACGGCGCTGAATCATTGGAGAATCCGCAGTTCAACCGGATCATCGTGAACGGGAAGCAGGTGCCGAGTGATCTTTTGAAATGGAAATATCGTTCCAAGCGATTGCACGATTATCTCAGCGATTATCGAAACGTTCACGGCATCGGCACGGTCGAGGTACGCGACGGTAAAGTGATTCTCCGATCCCGTACTGAATAGCGGAATTGGTAGGGCGCGACCCGCCCGGCGCGCCGAACAGTGACTCCGCCAGGATAGCCCAGCGGTTCATCCTTAGCATGCAGCCGAGTTAATTCGGCTGCATGATTTCGCGCACAAAAACATTAAGCTGTCCGTCCTCTTGTTTGCGCACTTCGGTAATCTCGTAAGGCCGCAACTCGTCTCGGTTCACTACTGTACCCTGCGCCGGAGGGGTGTAGCCACCGGGAAATTCTACGATGATGCGCGCGGATGAACCGCCGCCGAAGTGCAACACTTTGTCTGTTAGTTTCGTGCGCGGGCGCAGCACCGCCTTGTTCGCGTCGGAAAAATTCACAACGAATTGTCCCTTCAAATAAACGCGTTCGCCCGCGAGTCCGTGGTCAGCGACGTCTCGCAGATCTCCTGTCCCGACAAGCCGGCCAAGCGGCATTTTGCCAGGTGGAAATGTTTTCCAACTACCACCGCCCGCGTTTGAGGCGAGAGCGACGTTAGACGTATCGGCTGGAGCAGGTTGGGCGGGGAGCACAGGCACCGGGGTGGCAGCGGGAACAGCCGGAGCCTGGGCTACCGGTTGAGTCCCAGCTACCGGAGCTTTCGGCGCCAGCGCTGGTGTAACAGCAGGAATGTTTGGAACGTTTGGCGGCGTACGCGCGGACGCGATTGCGATGGGTGTCGGAGTTGGCGCGCTTGGTTTCTGAGCGACCACTGGCTGCGCAGGAGTCGATGCCGGCGGCGGAGACTCCAGTTTCTGTTTCTTCGACAATTTTTTCCCTTTCGGGGCCGGCGTTGTCTTGGCGAGCTTGTCGTTCTTTGCCAGGGCAGGCGGCGGCGAAAACGCGAGAACAGGCCTGGCTTGTTCGACGCGCACCAGTTCATTCTGCGCCGGGGGTGGAGTATTGGTCGGAGTCACGCCAGGTACGGGGACCGGAGCGCCTTGTGCTGCCGCGGCCTTTTGGCGGTACTCCGCGTAGCGTTGCTCAACCGCAGAACGTTCCTGTGATTTAAAAAGCGGCCAGCCTGCAGCCAGGTTCAGAGAGAGCGGTGGCTCAAGGCGAAAAGTTCCAAGACCACGTGTGACCGTATAGCTTCCGTAAAGCAACGGGACAGCCGTAACCATGATGCGCCCATCAATCAGTCGGTCCGCGTGAATCACGGCGGAAATGTCGTGTGTGCGTTCCAGCTTAATTTCCAACCCAACAGCGAGCGTCTGCTTCATGAGAGGCAGGGCTTCAGGATTCGCGGGATAGAGATGTTCCATGACCAGCTCGCCATTATCGATGGCATACGTCAGGGCTACCATACCGGAGATAAACAAATCTCCGGGCCCGAGCTGCCGCGTAGCGACAATGGTGTACCTCCCCACAACGTACGTCACGAGCCCGCGCACCTGCTGGTAGTTTCGGATGTAATTGCGTGCCAGTTCAGCGTTCGCTCTGGCAAGCTCGGCAGCGCCCATTCCCACGTAACGTTCATAGAGCTGCTGTGGGTTTAGAAATTCCCCGGGCGGCGCAGCGGTCAATTCGAATCGCTTTGGCGGCTCAATCTTGTGCAGCCTTTGTAATATCCTATAACTGTCTGGGCGCTCTGGTTGATCGAAGATATAAAAACTGCCCAGCCACGCTGCCAGAGCGAAGCCGGTCAAAAGCAAAATGGCAACCGTCCAGCCAAAATAATTGATGCGGCGCCGTGGACGGGGGTACGGCTCGTCGTACGGATCGTATGGATGAGTGCCATAGTCCATCAGTCCAATGCGCGAGAATTCCCTGGCTTCAACCTGATTGCGTCGTTTCAAACGACGAACCGCATCCGCAGGTGCGCGATGCGTTTGGATTCACGACCCGAAAACCAGCGTCGGTCAAACCATCGCTAAAATCCAGGGTCGCCCCGCGCACATAAGGAATGCTATCACCGTCGATAAAAAATTGCATTCCATCGCGTTCCACCACTGCGTCGCCATCTCTTCTTTCATCGAGCGCCATTTCATAATGCAGACCGGAACAGCCGCCTTTCGCGACCTGCACCCGCAAACCCTTTGGCGAACCTTCCGCCGTCTTTGAAAGCAAACTCTGGAGCTGTCGAACAGCGTTCTCCGTGATGTTAATCATCCGCAAAAAATACGGCTTCGGCAGGTCCAAGTCAAAGATGTCGCTGCTCGCTGCCTCGAGCGGATTACAAGTCGGCAAATGTGCGCGGGACGGTATGCGCTGAGACAACGCACAATACAGCCATATTTGAACTCAAAGCGCCTGTAGAGTCCGCTGTCCTCAGCGGAGGTTTCGTGTCTAGTCTGCCAGCAAGACGCCGACAACTTTCTGTTTTTCTTCGCAATCGGCAATCCGGAACCTACAATCTCCAATACAAAATGAGCCGCATTCGTTTGCTTCCTGAGACTGTGGCCAGCCAGGTGGCGGCCGGCGAAGTAGTGGAGCGCCCCGCGTCAGTGGTGAAAGAACTGATCGAAAACAGCATCGACGCCGGCGCCCGCAAAATCGACGTCATTATTCGCCGGGGAGGAATTTCACAGGTTCGCGTAATCGATGACGGCTGTGGAATGGATCGTGATGATGCGCTGCTTTCCCTGGAGCGGCATGCGACCAGTAAGATCCGGTCTGCTGCTGACCTTCAAGCAGTCGCCACGCTGGGATTTCGTGGCGAAGCGCTGCCAAGCATCGCCAGTGTGTCGCGATTTCGCCTGACTACGCGCGAAGCTGACGCGATCGCTGGAACCGAAATTATTGTTAATGGCGGCAAGCTCGAAACGGTGCGCGATGGAGGTGAAGCGCCCGGAACGCAGGTCGAGGTGCGCTCGCTTTTTTATAACTTGCCCGCCCGGCGGAAATTTCTTCGTTCCGAAAATACGGAAAGCCGCAACATCGAGCATCAGCTTCATCTGCAAGCAATCGGTCATCCTCAAATCGGCTTCTCTTTGTTGCGAGATGATCGCATGTTATTTCAGTTACCGGCGGCGGCAACCCTCAGTGATCGAATCCGCGATTTGTATGGTGTTGAGCTTTTGCAGCGCCTGGTTGAGATAACCGACACTGCTTCACCCGGTACTCGACTTGGTGGCTTTATAGGACAGGCAGGAGTAAGCCGCCAAACCCGAACCCAACAGCTCGTCTTCGTAAATGGCCGTGCGATTGAAAGCAGCCTCATCACTGCCGGGATTCGCGAAGGCTATCATACCGCTCTCATGAAGGGGCAGTATCCGATTACGTTTCTCTTTCTTGAGCTCGATCCAGCGGGTGTCGATGTAAACGTTCACCCGGCAAAACGCGAAGTGCGTTTTCGTGACCCGAATGGGGTACGTGAAGCGATTGTTCGCTGTATTCAGCAGACGTTGGAAGGAGGCAGAGCGGCATGGCAGGAAAAATTTCGTGCCCCTGGCGGTTCGCCAGTTGTTTCCGGAAAAGCAGTTCCTGACTTAACGCTGCGACCCGACATTGCTGCCCCTAAAGAGTCACATCGCGAGTTACCACATCTTACTCCACGAGCCACCGACCGTGTTGTAGCTGGAGCTAACATAGCCGGAGTCGTAGATCCCGGTAGAGGTGCTAAGCCGGAGCAAGCTCCTTCTCCCGCCTCTGTTAAGCACGATAGTCATCAGCAGCAATTTCAGATCATCGGTGTGCTAAGCAAGCTGTATGTCTTGATGGAGAATGCCGACGGACTCGTTCTGGTTGACCAGCACGCGGCACATGAGCGTGTCCTCTTCGAAGAATTGCGGCGCAGAATGGAAGAACAAGGGGTTCCAACACAAAAGTTGCTCCTGCCGCAGACCTTTGATGTGCCGCCGCGCGACGCCGACTGGATAGAGCGCAACCTGTCTGTTCTTCAAAGAATGGGAATCGGGATTGAGAGTTTCGGGCCGGACACGTTTAAGATCGACAGTGTCCCCAGTTTTCTGAATGTCTCAGATCCGGTGCAATTCATGCGCAAGGTGATTGATGATCTGAAAAGCACCGGGAACAGCACCTCGGCGATGCGATTGGGTGAAGAAATGATTGCCACGACCGTTTGCCGCCACGCGGTCAAAGCAAATGATCCATTGCGCTACCCTGAAGTCGAAAAGCTGATCCGCGATTTGCTCGACTGCGATCTGCCCTACTGCTGTCCACACGGACGGCCAACGATGATTCAGATTTCATTGGCCGAACTGGAGAAAAAATTCGGACGCAAGATCTGATGGAGACGATTCGTGACACTTGCTGAATAAACAGCAATCAAAATTGCGGCTCGCCAATTGCGGTAATTAAGGTGTCATTCGCGGGCAACCTGTTGCTTACAAAGCTCCTGCTGATTGATCGCCACGACAGACATCGGGCGCTGCTTGCCATTTAGAAGGCCGGTTTTAATTTGGCGCGGTGAAGAAGATCGAGGCCATTATCAAGCCGTTTAAGACCGAACCGGTGAAAGAAGCGTTAATGGCCGCAGGCGTGGAAGGAATGACTCTCAGTGAGGTAAAAGGATTTGGCCGTCAGAAGGGGCACAGCGAAATTTACCGCGGCACCGAGTACACGGTGGATTTCCTTCCGAAAACGAA
>DATLPS010000012.1:0-5078 GCA_035535575.1 Candidatus Limnocylindria bacterium | reverse complement strand
GACTTCTACGATAGCCCGGACGCGATTCAGACCAAGACCATAATGGCGTTGACTGATTTTCCGAAGCGGTTCGCGACCCCAATCTCGGGTAGACAAGTCAAAACGAGTCTTTGGTTCATGCAGCGTGAAGCGGAATCGGTTTTTGTCGATTTCGGCTCTTGCGATAAGTGGGCCTTTGCCACGATCGTGCTGGATGGCGTTCGCGAAAAGCTCGGTAAATGCTTCCTCGAAAAATTGAGGATCAACATTTAACGTCGCGTCGCCGGGTTGAATGTCCCAGGAGATTTCCGCGCTCTCTTTTGGGAAATCGTGCTCGATTTTCCTGCGCAAGTCTTGCATAAAATCAGTGGCCTGGTACGGGATCGGGTTAGGTTTAACCTCTTCCACTGCTCTGGAAAGCCGTTGTAAAGTCAACGCCAGACCTGAGATCATTTCGCGCAAACGTTTGATCTCGTTTTTGAATTCTTCGTTCGTCTCCAGCTCACTGATGTAAGCGGACTGCAATTCGATGGCATTTAAATTATTGCGCAGATCGTGACTTAGTTGCCGGATGAAATAGGTTGCGTCGCTCCACGGGACGCTCTGAGAATCTTTTTCATTTTGAGGAGATTTGTCCGGCATAATCGGGCACATCACCGCGCTTGTTCGACTGAAAAACGGTCTTCTGAGGGTTCCTCGCCAGGCGCTACCTTGATGTGCGGATCGTTGCTCGCCAAATGCCGCAGCACATGAAACACGTCTTCCGGGTCGCCGTCGATTGAGCGCGCAATTTCTTCGGCCGTCTTTCCCGGACCGGCCACCAGTTTCGCCCTTACCTGCTTTTGAAGCTGCAACAATCTTGTGGCTGCCTTTTTTCCAGCCTCGACACCGGGTTGATCGTAGGCGTTGATATTAATTAGCGAGCCATAAAAGCCTACTGCACGTTCATAAAGCGCAATCAACGCTCCAAGATTAAACGCGTTCACCTCGGGAATGCTAATCGCGACGGATTCGCGCCCACTCTCGTAAAGCGCGCTTCGCGTCCCACGCAAAAAGCCGTGAAGGTAGTCGCCACTTGTAACTCCGTCTTGGACTTCGAAGGCCGGGTTGCGCCGATCCTTGTCCACTTCGATAAAGGTCACGAAAAAATTCAAAACGCCGTCACGTAATTGCTGAACATAGGCGTGCTGGTCGGTGGATCCCTTGTTGCCGTAAACAGCGATACCTTGATGCACGACTTTTCCTTCGAGATCCTTTTCTTTGCCCAGCGATTCCATGACCAGCTGCTGCAGGTATTTGGCAAACAATGCGAGTCGGTCTTTGTACGGAAGGATGACCATGTCTTTGTCCCCCTTGCCATTGCCGGCATAGTACCACATGAGCGCCAGGAGCATCGCGGCATTTCCGGCTACATCAGGCGTGCGGGTCCGCTCGTCCATGGCCGCGGCGCCGGCCAGAAAATTATCGACACCGAAGCCTTCCAGCGCCATCGGAAGAAGCCCAACCGCACTCATGACCGACGTGCGCCCGCCAATCCAATCGTACATCGGAAATCGAGCTAGCCACCCGTTCTTTTCGGCATATCGATCAAGCTCACTTCCGATTCCAGTGACAGCGACGGCGTGCCTGGCGAATTGAAGTCCTTTGGCCTCGAACTTTGCTTCGGCCTCGAGCATCCCATTGCGTGTCTCCTTTGTTCCGCCGGATTTGGAAACCACAACGACGAGCGTTTGGGGAAGCAACTCGTCGATTCTGTCGAAAACGCGATCGAATCCGTCAGGATCGGTATTATCGAAGAAAAAGATGTCCATTGGATCACGTGCTGATTCAAGCGCGTCTGCCACCAATTGCGGTCCAAGCGCCGAGCCGCCGATCCCAATCAGCAGCACGTGCTTAAATTGTTCTCCATTTTCGGCCGCGATTTTTCCGACATGAACATCCTTAGCAAAGCTTTTGATGCGATTGATGGTGCCTTGAATTTCGGCCTTAAGTTCTGGAGTCGGCGCAAGCGCAGGATTGCGAAGCCAGTAATGCCCCACCATCCGGTTCTCGGTGGGATTAGCGATTGCCCCCGCCTCCAACTCCCGCATGGCCGCAAACGCGTTTTCGATCTTCGGTTGCATTTTCTCGAAGAAATCCTCCGGAAATTTCATCCGGCTGATGTCGAGAGAAAAATCAAGATCGCGGTAGTACAAGAAATATCGTTGGAAACGCTGCCAAAGCGATGAACAAGCCATGTCTACAAATGGGAAGATTGACCATTACTAAACGACATAAGCGCGCTAACTCCAATGTGAGTCTTCGAATCCGTCAAACTCAACCGTTCTAACAACTTGTAGGGCGACATCCTACATGAAATTAACATTGCGGCGTTGACCCGCGGCAATAACTTCGGCGCATCATGGCGCGCGTTGATGCCAACAAAAAGATGTACCATCTGTTTGCAGGCCTGATCGCGCTTGGTTTGGCGGGGGCCGTTTTGTTCGGTGGAGCGAGTGTTGTCGTTCATCTCGAACGCGCCACGATTAGTTCCACAGCTCCCGATGTATTTTCGCTCAAAAATCAGGGACTAGCCTTTCAACGTGCCGCCGCGCATTCAGGCAACGTATTGCCGATTTACGGCAGCTCCGAATTACTCGTTCCGCCTGTTCCGGAGAAGGGGAATAATTTCTTTCGCACTGCGCCCTCCGGTTTCCAGGTTTCGCCCGTTGGCGGCGGAGGCGCGAACACACTGGTCATGTTGCAAAAGGTCGGCGCGCTCGGCTCGGATTTGCGCGGCAAGAAGGTTGCCATCTCACTTTCGCCAGGCTGGTTCTTGGCGCCTAAGCCGACGTGGAACGGCTACAAGGGGAACTTTTCTCCCATGGCAGCAAACGAACTGATTTTTGGGACGGCCCTCGCTTTCGAGCTGAAGCGGGATATCGCTTTGCGCATGCTGCAGTGCCCGAGCACACTCGAGAACAGGCCCTTACTTGAATTCGTATTGAAGCTGCTCTCTTCCGGCCGCTGGCTCGACCGCGCGCTTTTTTGCGTGCTATGGCCGGTTGGAAAAGTGGAGGTTAGTTTGCTCGAGTTGGAGGATCATCTCGCAGCCTTCAATTATGTTCGGCATGGCATCAAGCCTGCACCGCCCGCCGTTCCGGAAATACTCGACTGGCCCAAGCTTATCGCCAGGGTGGAAACAACCAAATCCACTGATCCGCCAAATGCTTCGAAAAGTTCTGGGCTCAACGTGCAAATAACGCCTGGTGCCCGTGACGTGGGATTTCGCAACGGCGTGGATGTGTCCCCGAGCTGGATCGACCTGGAATTGCTCTTGCGCACACTTGCGAGCATTCACGCACAACCGCTACTACTCAGTATGCCGATAGCTGGCCAGTTTTACGATCACGCAGGCGTATCGCGGTCGGCGCGCGAAGACTACTACGGAAAGCTTCGCGCAATGGTGCAGCGATACCATTTTGCGCTGGTTGAATTTGAGGAACATGATGAAGATCCGGCTTTTCTTCTACGTCACCAAAGTCACCTCACAGCGAAGGGGTGGATGTATTACGATCGCGCCCTTGACGATTTTTTTCACGGACGTGCCCCGCGGAGCTGACGAAGCTGATGATCTTTCATTCACTCAAGCGCTGGCCTGATGATCGTGCGTTTTACTGGAGATGACTGACGGCTTCTCGGACAAGGTCTTGCAAGTTCTCGCTTCGGTCGCGGAAACGGACGAGGTGTTCACTAATCTCGATCTGCCGCTTTATGAATATCAGGTTCTCGATTCGATGAGAACGGTTCAGCTCATCTTATTGATCGAAGAAGAATTTGGCATCAAAGTTTCTCCGGCGGAATTTGAGCGCGAAAGCTGGCAAACGCCGCGGAAGATCATCGCTGATCTCGATCACCGATTGCAGATGTGAGCTGGCTCGAGAGACATCCGGCGCTGTATCGCGTGCTGCTGGTTCTCTATTATTTTGCCATCATCGTGGCGTTGATCCTTATGTACGGCCGTGGCGATTTCTCCACGCCGCCGTTTGTTTATCAAGGTTTCTGAATGAACCTGATCGAACGAATCGATCGCTGGGCCACAGTGGCCCCGGAAGCAACTGCACACATTAGCGACGGTCGAGCGGTGACGTACGGCGAACTTCGCACGCGTTCGGATACGCTCGCTTGCTATCTCGCAGAGCGCTTCGGCGAGGATCGGAGGCCGATTGCAGTGCTCGGACATCGCGAGCCAGAAATGTTAATCGCGTTTCTCGGCGCGGTTAAGTCGGGGCGGCCTTACGTGCCTCTCGATACGGCCTTACCACAGCAGCGCATCGACAAAATTTTGGCAACCTCGCGCGCGGCATTGGTGCTTACCCCCAAAGACATTCTGCAATTCTCCGCGTTGCAGATGCGTGGTTTCGCGAGGGGCATGCAGGGTAACGAACCGTTTTACATCCTTTTCACAAGCGGCAGCAGTGGTGAGCCCAAGGGCGTGATAATCACCCTCGCATGTCTCGAGCATTTCATCGCATGGATGCTCGCGGAGCAACGATTCGCCGAGCTCGGCGAAGTGTTTTTGAATCAGGCGCCCTTCTCGTTTGATCTCTCTGTGATGGATTTGTACTGCAGCCTCGCAACAGGAGGCACGCTTTTCAGCATCAGCCGCGATCTTATTGCAAACCTAAAACAGCTTTATCGCGGGCTTACGAGTTCCGGCGTTACGACGTGGGTTTCAACACCGTCGTTTGCACAGATGTGCCTCGCCGAAGAGAAATTTTCCGAGGCGATGCTGCCACGCGGGCGTCGGTTTCTCTTTTGCGGTGAAACTCTCACACCACAGACGGCAGCCAATCTGTTGAAGCGATTTCCACGAGCGGAGGTTTGGAACACCTATGGCCCGACCGAGGCAACGGTCGCCACAACCTCCATACGCATTGATGCCGGGATTCTGGAACGGTACTCGCCTTTGCCGGTGGGACGCGCGATGCCCGGCAGCGAAATCTTTATCGTAAATGGAAATTGCGAGGTCCTGCCGGCAAATCGGCGCGGTGAAATCGTTATTGCCGGCCCGAATGTAAGTCCAGGTTATCTGGCTCGAGCCGATCTGACGGCAGACG
>DATLPS010000011.1:0-9165 GCA_035535575.1 Candidatus Limnocylindria bacterium | reverse complement strand
GACTCGACTAAACGAAGTCAACAAGGGCCGATTTTGTAGGGCGCTTGTGTCAGCCGCCAAAACTTTCGGGGTTCACAGAATGGAGCCGCCGGGAACTGCAGCAGAGAATTTATCCCGCGGGTATTGCGTTTGTCTCTAGGTTTATGTTGGTGTGGAAAATGGCGAGCCATTGACCGTTCTCCAGTTTCCAAACCGATCCGGCGTTGTAAGTGCCGGACATATCCTTTCCATCCGCCGTGCCATCGAGCTTCACCTTATAGGTTGTCACGATGACGTCCTTTTCATCGGAGAACATGTCGAAATCGCTAATCTCAAACGATTTCATGTCCCACTTTGGCATAGCGGCCAGTTCGCTCTGAATACTGGTGGAGATGCTATCCGCGTAAACGCAGCGAATGTCTTTATCGACGACTTTCTTGAAGGCGTCCGCGTTCTTGTCCTTGAATGCCTGCCAGGCTGATTTTTCCTTGGCTTCCATCGCGGCCTTGTCCGGCGTTGCGGCGATGGAAACGGCGACGGTCGCAAAGAGGGCGACCATTGTGTGGGTGATATATTTTTTCATTATGTCCTTTCGTTGAAGTTGAGTGCTGAAATCAGCTTGCTGTATTCAAGCAGACGGTCAAGGCAGACCCGCATTTCGTCTAAAGGAACTCGCCATCGTTGAAATTGCGCCGTCACGGAACAATGGGCGCTGACTCGAGTGACGATCTTTTGGACGGCGTGACGGTCTGCTGCGGTGGAAGAAATTTCGATTTGCCAACGAGCTCCATCAGACTCAAATCTGCTTCCTTCACTTCACCTTCCTGAATAACGTGTTCAGTCGGCACGGATTTGGTTTGCTTGCGATAATCTGCGACCAGCATTGGCGGCTGCTTTTTCACTCCCAAAGCGCGATAGCTCTCGATGCCTACACCGATCGCCGCCGCCAGCTTGCCGCGCCAATCTCTGTTCGAGATCAATCTGCTTTCGCCGCGCTCTGTCAGGAATCCTCCTTCAATCAGCACAGCCGGCACTTTCGTCAGGCGCAGGACAGCGAATCGCGCACGTTTGATGCCTCGATCGTACTCGGGGATGTGTCCGAGGACCGAATGATAAATGCAAGCCGACAGCGCCATACTTTGCGCGTCCACCTCGCTGCCGGGCTGCATGTTAAATGAACTCAAGGCCACTGCGCTGTCGGAAGTCGAGGGCGCTCCGCGTGGCGTAAATGAAAAAATTTCGAAACCGGTGGCGTTCGGATTGTCATTCGTCGCATTGAAATGAATGCTCACGAAAATCGAATTTCGCGCGGCATTCGCGATCTTTGCGCGTACTTCCAATGGCACAAAATAATCACCCTCGCGGGTCATGATTACGCGCAGTCCTTTTGCCTGCAAAAGCGGGCGTAGCTTTCGCGCGACATCGAGCGCAAATTCCTTCTCGGGTCCGTAACGGCTTACCTGACCCTTGTCGTGGCCGCCATGCCCGGGATCCAGAACGACAGTGTCGACTTTACCGACGTTCGGAACACGATGCGGACGCACCAGTGGCTCGATGGTTTTGGCCACATCAGTGCGCGAGACCAGATATTTTCCATCATACTCGATTAGCGGGAAGCACAACCAACTGCGCGCACCGTTGATCACGGCCTCCCGGCTGCCGCTTACAAATTCCAGGGGGTTCTTGACGGCATCGAGCTGGCTCTTATCAGCACCAGCGGCGACGCCTGCGGGCAATCCGTAAAAACGCGAAACATTATCGACGCTCAAGTAATCGTGGCCGCTTACTTTGATGATTTGCCATTCGTCGGCGGCAAATGTCGTTGTCTGCACGAGGGCGAAGCCGGCAGTGAGTAATTCAATATTGAACCAACGTCTCACCGTTCGAGTCATCTATGCGCTAGGGTAGTCAAGAAGCGCTTCAATCTCAAATGAACCGCTCAATGATTCTCGCCTCTCCACTTGGACAAAGGGAGAGGCGACCCATGCCCGCCGCCCACCGGATTTGTTCAACCATTCGAACTGGTAATTGACTTGCGGCTTTTTTTTGCTAGAAACCGGAAATGTTTTTGCCCGCTCGACGTATCTGCGGCGTCTGGATTGCGTTAGTCCTGCTGGGTTTGACGCCGTTATCCGCAATCGCAGTTTCCCCAGCTAAAAAAATTCCAAAATGTTGCGTCTGGCGCGTAGTCAATGCTGAAGCGCCATTTTACCTGGTGGGCTCGATTCATGCGCTGAGCAAAAAAGATTATCCGCTCCCCTCGCCGTACGAACTCGCGCTAAAGGACAGCAAGCGCATCGTCTTAGAATTCGATCCGAACCGGGCCGCCGAATTCGAAAAGAAATTTGAAGCAGCCGCCAAATATCCGCGGGGACAGGATATCCGCTCGAAGATTGATCCAGCGTTGCTGGCCTGGCTCCGTCAAAATATTTTCACTGTGAAAGACGATCCTCGCCGCGCCAAGCGCGCACGAGTTGGGGGTTTCGACAGCGATCTCTGCTATAAACCGTGGTGGATTGCACAGCACCTCGCCGCGCCGGCCAGCTACAGCAGGAGTTCCGCCTCGCATGGATTGGACAATTATTTCGTGGATCATGCGAAAATCGCAGGAAAAGAGATAGCAGGCCTCGAGTCAGTTGATGAACACGTAGCGGTTCTTGGCGGCTTATCGGATCGCGAGGGCGAATTCATGCTGCGGGATGCGCTGAGTCAGCCGGAGGATGGTGCAAAAGATTTCAGCAGGATGTACAAGGCATGGCGCAGAGGGGATACGAATGCGCTTTGGGCAGGTGACGGGCGACTGCGCAACCAGGCGCCTAGGATTGCGGCCCGGTTTGTCGATGATCGCAATGTGAAATGGGTTCCACGAATCGAGGCCGAACTGAAAACCGGCAAACCGACAGCGATTGTCGCAGGCGCACTTCATTTTTCCGGCCCGCGCAGTGTCATTGCGCTGTTGCAAAAACGCGGCTATCAGATCGAGCAGCTGTAGTAGCAGCGTTGGGCATCTCGCTGTAAAGAAACTCCCCTTCTCGCGGCTGCCGGTTCAACGGAACAGCGGTCAGAAGGTCTAATTCGCATTAAACAACCCGGAGCCACGCACTCCCTTTCAAAACTATGAAATCATTCATTGCCCTCTTCATTTCGCTTGTCGCTGCATTTCGTTTGCTTGCTGAGTCGCAACCGCAGACTCAGCAAAGTCCGCCGCCGCTGGACCCGACCAGCAGAGATCAATCCGTCAAACCGCAGGAGGATTTTTTCATGTACGCCAATGGCGGCTGGATTAAACGAACAGAGATTCCGCCAGAATACTCGCGGTGGGGCAGCTTTAACGAGTTGATCGAAAACAACAACGACGCGCTGCATGGCGTCGCGGAGAAAGCCGAAAATACACACGTCGACGCGCGACTGGCGGCGGACACGCAAAAGGTAGGCAATTACTACGCGAGCGGTATGGATGAGAAGACGATCGAGTCCGTGCGCCTCCACCCGCTCGATGAAGAATTCCAGAGGATTGGGTCAATTAAAGATCGCGGCGAGTTACTCAAAGAGATCGCGCGCCTCCACAGCATTGGTGTGGGCGTGCTGTTCGGGTTTGGATCCGGTCAGGACGCGAAGGACAGCACGCACGAAATCGCTCAGGCAGTTCAAGGTGGGCTCGGTCTGCCTGATCGCGATTATTACACGAAGACCGATGAAGCCTCCAAAAAACTGCGCGACCAGTACGTCGAGCATGTTGCAAAAATGTTGACGCTCACAGGCGAATCGCAACAAGCGGCCGCTGATCAGGCGAAAAAGATTCTGGCGTTGGAGACAAAGCTCGCCGAAGCCTCTCGCACACGAGTCCAGCTGCGCGATCCGCAGAAAAATTATAATAAGATGCCGGTGCGCCAGCTTCAGGACCTAACGCCTGATTGGAACTGGAGTAATTATTTCAAGGATATCGACTTGTTGCAGCCAGCCGACGTTAACGTCCGCCAACCAGAATTCTTCAAAGCTGCTGACCAGGTCTTCAAAAATACGCCGCTGGACGACTGGAAAGCATATTTGCGGTGGCACCTCATCAACGCGGCTGCGGAAGAACTTCCCAAGGATTTCGTTGATGAGGATTTCAATTTTAAAGAGCGGATCCTTCGCGGCACTGAAAAGATTAAACCGCGCTGGAAACGCGTGATTGCTTCAACCGACGACGCGATCGGCGACGCACTCGGGCAATTGTACGTAGCGTTCTATTTTCCGCCGGAGGCGAAGGCGCGCGCCCTCGAACTCGTTAATAACCTCAAAGAGGCGCTCGCCGACCGCATCAAGACACTGGAGTGGATGGATGAGCCGACCAAGCGCGAAGCGCTGAAGAAGCTCGCTGCCATGCGGGTGAAGATCGGATACCCGGACAAATGGCTCGATTATTCGCTGCTGCCGATCGATCGCGGCCCCTTCGTCCTAAATGCGATGCGCGCGGCAAAGTTTGAAACGACGCGGGACCTCAACAAGATCGGCAAACCGGTTGATCCCACGGATTGGGGGATGACGCCGCCGACCGTCAACGCCTATTACAATCCAAACATGAACGAGATCGTTTTCCCTGCCGGAATTCTCCAGCCGCCGTTCTTCTACGCGAATGCCGACGACGCAGTCAATTACGGTGGAATCGGCGCGGTCATTGGCCATGAAATGACACACGGTTTCGACGACCAAGGTCGCCAATTCGATGCCAGCGGAAATTTGCGCGACTGGTGGACGAAGCAATCCGCAGCAGAGTACGACAAGCGCCGCAAAGCTGTCGTCGCTCAATACAATGAGTACGAGCCGCTGCCGGGGTTGCATGTGAATGGCGAGCTTACACAGGGTGAGAACATCGCCGATATCGGCGGTGTGAAACTCGCGTATGCTGCGCTGCAAAAAGCGCTCGATAAAAATCCGCAGGAACGCGAAAAAAAAATCGACGGATTAACTCCCGAGCAGCGTTTCTTCCTGTCGTACGCCACGATTTGGAAATCCAAACAGCGCGATGAAGATTTGAAGTTACGGCTCAACACCGATCCGCATTCGCCCGCGCGCTATCGAGTGGACGGACCGGTCTCAAATCTAACGGAATTCCAAAAGGCATTCGATATTCCGGACGGCTCGCCAATGGTGCGGCCTGCCGATAAACGGGTGAATATTTGGTAGGGCGCGACCGGACGGCTGGCGAGCCGTCCCTACCTAATCTTTCCGCTCAACTCAGACTTTTCGCGTTCGCCCAGCGTCGTCGCCGTGATTCACTTCAGCAGCAACTGAGTCTACTCATGAAATCCAATCGTTTCGTTCTGCTTATATGTAGTGTGGTCACGCTTTGTGCGTTGTCGATCACAGCAAACGCAGGCGAGGTCATCAAAGACCGCTCGCCGGACGGACGATTTGCTTTGCTAATGGCAGCCGCAGAAGAAGACGGCCCTTTTGGAATGGGTCTCATCGAGACCGAAACTAAGAAAGAACTCGTCCATCTCGGATCCGTTGGCAATCCGTACGCACAAAATTCACACTTAATTTGGTCGCCTGATTCGAAGCGAGTTGCCTACAACGAAGACAACCGGCGTGGTGGCGACGCCACCGTTTATCAGCAAAAAGGCTCGGGCTTCGAAGAGGTGAAGTTGCCGCAGTTACCCAGTTGCGAGGCGAAGCACGTACTCAAAGTATATGAAGCGAGCCTGGTGGCGGAACGGTGGTTAAACGCAAATACATTGACGGTTGTCGATCGAAGCGGTTGGACAGCCGAAAACGGTGAAGACGGTGAATGCGAAAAAACGGTCACCATAAAGTTTGACGCCAAAGGCAAAGCATCGATTCAAAATGTAAGAACAGTATCTGCGCGCGATCTTGCAGCGCGAGCGAAGGCAGAAAAACTTTTCGAGAACGGCGCGACGAAGTCGTCAAACGGCGACAGAAGCGGGGCAATCGCCGACTACACGCGCGCGATCAAACTCGATCCTAAAAACGTCAACGCCTACAACAACCGCGGCACCGAGAGACAGATCAACGGCGACATCGCCGGGGCAATGGCGGATTTCAACCGCGCGATTGAAATAAATCCGTTAGATCCGGACCCCTATTACAACCGAGGCGGAATTTATTTTCTCAAACGTGATTGGAAGAAGGCGATTTCCGATTTACGGCACCACGACGAATTGAACGCTGAAGATGAAGATGCGCCGCCGATTATTTGGGCTGCACAAATAAGAATTGGTGAGAAACAGGCGGCCGATCGCGAACTTGCGAGATTCGTCGCGGACCATCCGCAACCGGTTAACGCCTGGAACGCAAAGATCGACAATTTCCTACTTGGCAAAATCAATGACCAAGAGCTCCTGGCGGCAATGGATGCTCTCGAAGGAGAGAAGCAAAGCGAGCAGCAATGCGGAGCCTGGTTCTACCTCGGCGAAAAACGTTTGTTCAATGGTGACAAGACCGGCGCGGTTGAAGCCTTTCGCAAGTCCGTCGCAACCGAGGAAAAGAACTGCAACGAATATGATTTCGCCAAAGCGGAATTAAAGGGCCTCGGGCAATAGCGCAGTTCTGAAAGCGAACACCGCGCCACGACCAATCATTCCTTTGCGATTTTTCCGCCCCAGGAAAGTACCTTCGCCTTCGCGCCAGCTGCTTCAGCTTCCTTGATATTGCCGGCGCGATTGTAAAAGAGTGAAAGGCTTGTCCAGCCGATCTGATCGTTGGGCCGAAGCGCGACTGCCTTTTTCCCCGCTTCGATCGCCTCCGCGAAACGGCCAAGTTTCATCAGCGCCATGCCGAGCGCGTGCCAGCCATCAAAAAAATCGGGCGCGATCTCAATACAGCGCCGGTACTTTTCCACTGCGCTTTCCAGATCGCCAACAGCGAGGTCGCCACTTGCGTCGTCGAAGATTTCATCAACTGGCGATTGTTCCATCGAGATGATTAGGTGTCGCCGCCGACACCCCGAAAGTTTTCGGGGCTACAGCCGCTTAGCCTTTGGCAAATTGAAGGCCGGCGGCCTGCTGCCGGTCGCGCAACCATTCGTACAACACAATGCGCTGTTTGTTATCGAGTATTCTTTTTTCAAACGCCGCCTTCTTTTCGGCAGCATCTGCATCCGCGGATGGCTCTCGCTTTTCCAGGATGGCAATGAATCCGCTCTCACCCGAAGGAGAAAAATCGCTGATCTCGCCGGCGTTCAAAAATGCCACGGCCTCTTTAATCGCAGCACGATCGGACGATTCCTTCTTCGGTTCCTTGTCATCAGATTTTGTTTTTTCCTCCTCGATCAGCGAAAACGGCAGGAGCTTCTCAGGTTTTGCACCCGCCTTTTGAATAGCCGCCTCCAGTCCCGGCCCGCCGGGAGATTTCGTCGCCTCGCGGAGCTGATTCGCGACCTCCGCGCCTTTCGTTGACATTAATTCACGAGATCGCGATTTCTTAAGCGCTTCCACGATTTTTGGTTTGGCTTCTTCGAGTGTGAGAGGACGCGCCTCGCTGATCCCGGTGAGATGCAAAATATAGAATCCGTCGGCCACCTGGATCGGATCGCTGTTCGGCTCCTGCGCCGTTAGTTTAAAGGCTGCGGCGCTGAGCTGCGGATTCGTTTTCAACTGCGGATCGGGCGCCGCCGCCGTAAATTCGCCGGTTTCGTGCACAGGCAGCTGAAATTTCTCAACGGCCTGCTTGAAATCCGCGCCCTTCTCTAACAACGCCTGCGTGAAATCGGTTGCGCGATCGGAGAGCTTTTGCAAAACCTCAATCCGTTCTTTCCCAGTGAACTTCTTTTGCTCCTCTGTCAGACCCAACTCGACAAACTGCACCTTGCGTTTTTCGTCGGTTTTCAGCTCAGCCTTATGGGCATCGTAATACTTCTGCACATCTTCATCATTGACCGTGATGTCCTTGTCGAAATCGGTGAGCCGAAATCGGATCACGCTCACGTACAACTTGTCGTAACCCCGCTGAAAATTTTCGTCGAGCTCGCCTTTGGGAACTGTGATGCCTGCCGCCAGTAGTCTCTTGATTTGGTTCAAGCACAGCTCATCGCGCACAAGTTGCTCGATATGCTCTTCGCCCAGCCCCATCGGCGCCAAGCCGTTCCGCACAAAATCGCTGAACTTATTGATGTCGAAGCCCGATTCACTTTGAAAAGCCGGCAACTTACGCACGACGTCAGCAATCTCAGAAGCGCTGGGGCGAAGACCAAGCCGCTCTGCCTCATGCCGTAGAACCAGCAAGTTAATGATGAATTGGACGGCAGCCTGGTTCTGGTTCATTCCGGCTCCTGCTGTCAAAGTTTGCACAAAATCAGACATACCGATGGCCTGCGCCAGAGTGAGGAGCCGCGCGATCTGCTGCGCTTCCAGCATCGAAACGTTGCGATCGTACATGTGAGCAAATCGATCGGAGCGCATCGCGCCGTAGTCCGGCCGTTGCACAAAGTAGAAAACAAAGGGGACGGCCAAAATGGCGATCACGATCATCAGCCAGTCTTTGTGCCTGCGAAGTAACTTCATCATAACGGATGAAAATTGTAACGGAGGCGTAGCTCAGCCGCAAATCTGTAGCCGCCGCCCTGTGGACGGCACATTTATGCGAAATGAACCATTGTCAGTGCCGCGCTTCGCACAGCGAAGCGGCTACAGTTTGCTCGTAGTTTCCCGGAGCAATTCCCACGCCTTGTGCAGGTGCGCTTCAGTCGTGAGCACGTTACCGAGCCCAATTCGTAGCACCGTTCGGCCACGCAATTTTGTTTGGGTGAGATAAGCGCGTCCGGAAGCATTGATTTGCTCCACGATCGCGCTGTTTAACTCATCGATCTTCTTCGCTGTAGCCGCGGTCGATGACCCGGGGCCGGCGTCACCGACGCCGGCTACAGGTCCTACGAAGCGAAAACAAACCACGCCCATGCTCACCTGTGCAGCCACCTCAAACCGATCGTCGCTGTTGATCCAGCCGGCGAGCAGGTTTGCCAGGCGGATTTGTTCGCGCATGCGCGAAACTATTCCTCCGCGGCCTAACGAGCGCCAGATCACCCACGCTTTGAGCGCACGAAACCTGCGGCCGAGCTGGATCCCATAATCCATGTAGTTCTTCTCCCCTTCAATGGTGTCGCCGCGCAGAACGTCCGGAACGAGGGTGAAAACGCGACGCAAACGCTCGAGGTCACGAACGTAAAGCACGCTAAAATCGAGCGGC
>DATLPS010000010.1:0-7589 GCA_035535575.1 Candidatus Limnocylindria bacterium | reverse complement strand
TGGCTCATCCGAAATTTTATCGATCCGGAGGCGGAATTCATTTTTCTTCCACGCGAAACTGATTGGGCAAAAATCGATGACGGAATCGTGTTCGACGTGGCCAATTGCGAGCTCGGCCATCACGGCGAAGATGTTTCGTTCAATTCGATTTTGAAAAAATACAAGCTCACCGATCCAGCGTTGGATTTGCTGGGCGAAATTGTCCGCGCGGCTGATTCGCATCCCGCCAATCCGCATGCAGCCGGAGAAGGGTTGCGCTGGATCGCCGCCGGCTTCGGCGTCCTCGGGTTAAGCGATCACGAAATTCTTGAACGCGAATTCATCGTTTACGACGCGCTTTACGCAGAATGCAAACGTCAGGTGAGCAAAGCGTAAATCGGAAACGGCAGTTCGCGGATTTCTTCGGACTCAAGCGCAATCTCGTCATCCTGCTCATCGCCATCTTCGTCATTGGCGCGGGCGAGGAACTTTGGATGCGATTTGTGCCGAAGTACCTGCAAGCAGTCGGCGCGACTGTCTTTGTGATCGGTCTTTACGACGCCCTGCGCACCTTGCTCAGTGCGATCTATGCCTATCCCGGTGGAGTATTTGCGGATCATTGGGGACATCGCCGGGCCTTCGTCGTTTTCAATGTCGTCTCAATTGTCGGCTACGCGGTTGTCCTGCTTGTTCCGCATTGGGCGGGAGTGATCGCTGGAATGTTTCTCTTTCTTTCGTGGAGCTGCTTTTCCTTGCCAGCGACGTTTTCGCTCGTCGGAGCCGCACTCGAGGCAAATCGCCTCTCCATAGGTGTGGGCGTCCAATCCGTGATCAAACGGTTGCCGATCATGATTGCGCCGATTTTGGGCGGAATGTTGATCGATCGGTTCGGAGTCGTCAGCGGCGTTCGAATCGCACTTGTGATTTCGATCCTTCTCTCCGCAGTCACGATCCTGGTGCAACGGCAATTTCGTGAAGAATCCAGCGGCAAGGCGCAAACGATCCCCGTCGCACTGGTGCCAGAGCGCTGGAATTTGTGGCGGAGCATGCGGGAATTCAATTCGCCCATGAGGCGGTTATTGTTAAGCGACATCCTCATTCGCTTTTGCGAACGCATTCCCTATGCGTGGGTCGTAATTTACGCGATGGATTACATTGGCGTGAGCGGCGCACAAGTTGGAATCCTCATCGCCGTTGAAATGGCAGCCGCGATGTTATGCATCATTCCCGCTTCACATTACGCGGATCGGCATGGCCGCGAGCCGTTCGTGGTCGTGACCTTCATCATGTTTACGCTTTTTCCGATCAGCTTGCTGGTGTCGCGAAGTTTTCCGGCGCTGGTCGTCGCGTTTGTTATTCGTGGCTTGAAAGAATTCGGAGATCCGTCGCGCAAGGCGCTCATCATCGGATACAGCAACTCTGACCGACGCGGCCAGGTGATCGGGGCGTACTATATTGTTCGCGATTTGATAGTCAGCGCGGGCGCAATTGTTGGCGCGTATCTGTGGAAACTCGGACCGGGGCTGAATTTTGTCGGAGCAGCGGCTCTCGGAGTAGCCGGAACGGTTTTTTATGTAAGAACGATTCGTCAGAGCCGACAATCAGCCTTGAGTGATCTAAAAAAGCAGTTGGAGATGCGTCGAACTCGCTGGAAATAACAAGATGTCGATTTCGTTATTTCGGGTCGCAGCTTTGCTTTGTTTCCTGGCAGTGGCGCTGGGAGCGTTTGGAGCGCACGCTCTAAAATCAACTCTTGAAGCGCGTGGTATGTTGGATGTCTGGAATAAGGCTGTCCTTTATCATTTCATTCATGCAATCGCGCTGCTCGTTCTCGCCCTTTTCGGTACCATCAATCGCAGCGCGTGGTGGCTGCTCTTTGCCGGGATCTTCCTTTTCAGTGGGAGTTTGTATCTTATGGCGCTGACAAATTTGCGTTGGCTTGGCCTTGTTACTCCTGTTGGCGGCCTTTGTTTCCTTGCCGGCTGGGCGTGGCTGATCATCGCGCCGACGAAGTGATCACTAGAGGCAGCAGTGCCGGCTGCTGTGGTTTTCGTTCGCACGCGGTCCGCCAAGCTTCGGCATGGCAAAGTGAACTGCTTTCTGATATACTTCGCACTCGATGTTCAACGCCGTTTCCGAAGCAGAGCGAGACGCAATCACAGCAGTCGTTTTTATCGGGACGTTTTTTGTCACGCTGGGCATTGGCCGGTTCTTAAAACGTCGCGCCGGTGTACGACTCGGGCTGCTGTTTCGACTTTTCGGTTTGATACTTGCGTTTTACGCAGCCATCGTCGTGTACGGAGTCCATGCCTCCTGGCGGCATCATGTTGGTGCCGTAGTGATCTTGTTAAGCACGGCGCTGGTTGTCGCGCTGATAAATCGCTACGTTTGGGATTTCTATTTCGAAAAGAAACGGCAGACACCGATCCCCCATTTTCTTCGTGAGGTTGTCGGCGGCATCGTTTTTTTGATCGTACTGCTGTTTGTCCTGAGCTACGGCTACCATGCCGAAGCGCAATTAAAAGGACTGCTGGCCGGCTCCGGCGTGGTCGCAATCATCGTGGGCTTCGCCGGCCAGAATCTCTTTGCCGGGATCATCGGCGGCATCTCGATTCAAATTAACAAGCCCTACAGGGTCGGCGACTGGCTACAGGTCGGCGAGCGCTTTGCCGAGGTAATGGAAATCAACTGGCGTTCGACGCGACTGCGGACAAATGACGGCATTTATCTCGACATTCCGAACAACGAGATGGTGAGCCACCAGATCGTCAATCTCCACTACCCCACGGAAGTCCACGCAATGCGGATTCGGGTTGGCGTTGAATATAAGAACCCACCCAATCTGGTGA
Organism: Candidatus Limnocylindria bacterium; assembly: GCA_035535575.1. Classification (GTDB taxonomy): domain Bacteria; phylum Verrucomicrobiota; class Verrucomicrobiia; order Chthoniobacterales; family UBA10450; genus Udaeobacter. The sequence continues at coordinate 4,761 of DATLPS010000010.1, read as the reverse complement.
AGGACGTCCTGTTTCGAGCAGCCTCTACCGCTGACGGCGTTCTGGCACAGCCGAAAGTAAAAATCTTTCTGGTCGATTTCGCTGATTTCGCTGTGATCTACGAGATCAAGTACTACATGGGAAATCATTCCAGGATCAACGAGATCAATGACGCGGTTCGTACGAACGTTTGGTACGAGCTCAAACGCCGAGGCATCACTATTCCTTTTCCGATTCGCACATTGCACGTGGAGCGCAAAGCAGCGCGCCCCGTACAGGAAGACCATGCCGAGGCATTGTCCATCCTCCGCGGGGAACCACTCTTCGAGTGTCTTTCCGACGAACAACTCAGTCACCTGGTCAAGCAGGCCCGCCTCAACGTTTTCGGTCGCGGCGAGCCGGTGATCCAGGAAGGCTCGCCGGGCGACTCGATGTTCGTCCTGTTGCGCGGCGCAGCGAACGTTTCTATCTCAAAAAATGGATCGACAATCCAAGTAGCGACGCTCGGCGCCGGCGATTGCTTTGGAGAAATGTCGCTGCTCACTGGCGAACCGCGCAGCGCAACTGTGCGGGCCGATGGCGATTGCTACGTCATGGAAATTGGGAAACCCGTCATGGCGGAAGTGCTGCGCGGCGCGCCAGAGTGCCTCGTGCAATTGAGCGAGCTGCTTGCCCAACGAAAAATGGAGACGGAAGGAATCCTGAAAGAACACACCCGCACCGGCGAACACGAGTTGAAGCAACGCCAATACACCGCGACCTTCCTGCATCGGCTGCGAGCGTTTTTTCAGCTGTGACCGTTTGCTTTTAGGTCGCCCAAATTCCATCTGGACGCGGCGCAAAATCGGGTTATAGGCTTCGCGGGACGGTCGAGCATGAGCGACGAGCGAACGAGGGCTTCATACAATTCCGGCAAGGGTTTGCGTATCCTGGTGGTTGAGGATCACAGCGACACACTGCAAGCATTGTCGCGTCTTCTCAGTCGTTTCGGCCACGAAATTTCCGTGGCTGACACCGCCCACAATGCGCTGAACATCATCGACTCTAAAGAGTTCGATGTCCTGCTGTGCGATATCGCTCTGCCAGACGGCAGTGGCTACGACCTGGTTGCCCAAGCCAAACGTAGACGACCTGTTAAAGCGGTAGCCCTAACCGGCTTTGGCACGACTGATGATATCAAGCGCGGTCAGCAAGCGGGCTTCGACTTCCACCTTACGAAACCTGTGGACTTCCACGAGTTGCGCGCTGTTTTGGGCCAAATTGCGGTCTAACGCTTGTTTGCTCTCCGGCCACCCGCTCGTCTTGACATTGCCCAATTGAGTCATTAGATTGTTTCAATTGAATCAGGAACATCATTGGTGAAAACTGCGACACTTGAAAAGAAAACGGCGAGCACAAAAGCAAAGCATCCGACCGACCTGATTCGACAAATTCAGAAAGGCCTGCGTTTCTCTGAGCTGAAGACTTTGCAAGACAGCATTGACATGCCATTTGAGCAGCTCGCAGCAAAACTTTCGATCTCGAGATCCACTCTGCAGCGGCGCAAGGCGGCGGGGCGGTTGTCGCCGGATGAATCGGATAAGGTTATTCGCTATTCGCGATTGGTTCGACAAGCTGCAGACTTTTTCGGTGATATCGAAAAGGCACGAGCCTGGTTGAAGCACCCCCAATACGGTCTTGGTGGCGCTATTCCGCTCGATTATGCGAGAACCGAGACAGGAGCACGCGAAGTCGAGAACTTGTTAGGCCGGATGAAGTACGGGGTCTATTCCTAAGACTTCATGCCTTCAGCTTGGCGTATTGTCCTGGAGAGCGAAGCAGAGACAGCTTTTTCAGGTGAAGGCGCCTGGCGCTACGGCGGACGATGGAACTCCCGGAACATTCGCGTGATTTACGCGAGCGAACATCAATCGACTGCAGCGCTCGAGGTTTTTGTCCATAACAAGCCCTTTAGCCCCAACGAAAAGTACAAGGCTTTTCGCTTGGAATGGGCTGATAGTCTCACGGAAAGATTTCCAGCAGAAAAACTGCCAGCGAATTGGCGAGTTCTTCCGGCTCCGGTGGAGACAAAGGAAATCGGCGACCGCTGGGTTCAAGAGCGGCGTTCCGCAGTGTTGGCATTACCGAGTGTGATTAGTCCCGCCGACACAAATTTTCTTCTCAACCCTGAACACCGGGATTTCAAACGCTTTCGCATTGCGCCGCCAGTTGATTACGACTTCGATCCGCGCCTGCTGAATCGCTGATAATATTGTGGAAGACGCTGTTGGATTGAAACAACTCAGCCCTTCGGCGGGCCTTGGAAATAGAACAAAACAAAACGACTCGCGTCGAAGAGTCCGTGTCCGATGATCACCGGCCAAAGATTGCGGCCTGACGCGAGAACCAGCAGTCCCATCAAAACGCCCAGTGTACCGGTGATCGCGATACCGAGAGGATTCTGGTAAGCGTGTGCTGCTCCGAAAAGCGCGCCTTGCACAACACACGCAATAATCCACGCGCTTCGGCTTGCACCGAAAAGCATGGCCAGACCCTGCATAAGAAATCCGCGAAACATGAATTCCTCGTAAAAGCCTGCCCCGATCAATCCATAGAAGACGCCGAAAAGCGTGAGTTCCAAATTTCCCTGCACCTCCCTGAACTTGCTGAGATCGCGGCGAAACCCGGCCCTTTCCGAAATATAGATCGCGATAAAAACAAGTGCCGCCAGCCCAATGCCGATCACGAATGTGCGCATCCAGCTCGCCGGTCGCTTTAGCCCAATGTCGGCCAATCTCTCGCCACGCAACCGAATCAGTCCCCACGCAACTCCGACCAGCAGCATTTTGCCAATGGCGTCGAACACAAATCCCTTCTCCCAATTAATCGGCGCAGGGATGAGAGCACCGAGAACGGCGTCAAGAAGAAACGTCACCGCCACGAGTACGACGATGTCGATCAAATAACGGAATCGACGCGGTCCGCGACTTCCTGCCATAGCCGCAACTTGGCTTTCCGTCATTCACAAGAGCTAATCATTTCGGCGCGCGACCAGAAGACAAATTTGACCGTCTCGAACTTCCCGGCGGGAATGGAGCCGACGGAAGTCGTGCGGCATGGACGAAGCCCGCAGGGCGAACGAGCGGGAGCGAGTGAGTCAATCGAAGTCCTCCTGTGGCGCGTCCACGAAGAGTCTCATACAAATAGAGTCACGCGAAGCTGCGTTCCCGGCGGGAATGGAGCCGATGGGAATCGAGCGACATAGACGAAGCCGGAAGGGTGAGCGAGCGGGAGCGAGCGAATCAATCGAAGTCCACGCTCACGCACGTTCCTATTGCGTCGAAGACTCGCAAAGTATTGGAAAACGTTCCCGGCGGGAATCGAACCCACATCGCCGGTTCCAAGAGCGCGCTGGTGATTGCTACGCGCGTCCCGAACGATTACACATCGGCGCTCCCAGGGGCGTCGTTTGGCAACGTGCAAGTCGTGACGGATCCTGACATTGGGATTTCAGTGCAACAGGTTCAGTACGTGAACCACACTCTCGGGACTGCCACTCAGCGAGTCGCTCTTATGTACGGGACGGCCGCTGGACACGGCGACGCTGGGGAGTTGCTTAAGGCAGCAAGTGGAAGTGGTTCTGGACGATAAACTCTCAATGACAAATTTTGCGCCGGGGTCATTATCGAAGCAGGTGCTTTGGACGGAGCACGTTCATCTCCAGCCCTGCTACCCCGGCGCGCGCTTTTCCTTTGTGCCAGGTCTGGCAGGTTGTCATTGAACAAACTCCAGTTTCATCACAGGATGAATTTCCCATATGGCGAACGTCTCGCTCTCGCCAATCGCTTCGGTCGGCGCGGCACAAGGGGTACGACCAAAGTCCCATTGACCCTAAGGGTTTTACCCTAGATCATTGAACTGGATCTGAATCAGGCGGAGGAACATTTCCCCCGCTAGGTTCTTCGTCTCTTCCGGACCCGCCAACCGAAAATCAACTCAGCGGGGGAAAGGAAAGAAAGGAAGAACCATGAATCCACTCACTCACTCCAAAAACTCAACAATTCTGCCACTTCTCACCGCACTGGCGCTCAGCGCCATGACGGCCAGCGCCTCGCAGAATCTGCCCTTTCGACTTGGGGACGAGGGCACGATAACATTCACCAGCCAGAGCACGGCGACGACGGCCGGGACGGGCAATGCTACCCTCCTGGGTAGAATCACGAGCGACGGGAGCTTAACGATCGTCGGCGAGGCGAGCTGTATTGGTAATGAGGTCGGCTTCGCGGTCGAGATGCAGGACACGTTCACTGCGGCCAACGGGGACAAAGTCACGACCACCATCACCATGCAGTTATGCCCGATTGCGCCAGGGATCTACCATGGCGTCGGGACCTACGTAGTGACGGGTGGCACCGGGCGATTCGCCAGCGCCACCGGCTCGGGAGTGTTCGACGGCACAGGCAATTTCAACACCGGCACGATCATATGCGCGCTGACCGGCACCATTTCGATCAACAACCACTAGTTCTCGCGACATTGTGATGATCTTCCGGTCGGTCAAGTGCGAGGCCGCTAAAACGCTCGGAGTCCCTTAGCCGCTACGTTGACCCACTCGGAGCGATCAAAGGCGTGGAACCGTCGCACGGTCTGGAAATCATCGCTGACAATCTGAGCAAAGCCGGTTTCAGTTGAGGCTGTATCGTAAGCGTGATGTTACCAACGAAACGACGCCCGACGCCATCTCTAACGCGAACAGGTCATGCGTAAGCACATAATCAGTCACTCCACAAAGCAGATTGAAGC
>DATLPS010000009.1:0-12092 GCA_035535575.1 Candidatus Limnocylindria bacterium | reverse complement strand
CCGTCGTCTGTGCCTGCCCAGAGCGTACCTTGTTTTGCCGGCGATTCCGCCAGCGCAAAAACCGTGTCGTAATATTCGACTGAAGTGATGTCGTTCGTGAGCGGGCCGCCGCTTGGTTGCTGTTTAGATTTATCATTGCGCGTGAGATCACCGCTGATCTGCGCCCAGCTTTGTCCGTGATCGGTTGATTTGAAAACGCATTCCGCAGCGGTGTAGAGCACATCCGGATTGTGCGGTGAAAGCATGAGCGGCGAGACCCATTGGAAACGATGAGCAAGATCCACGGCGCCATGGCCGGAATTGTCCAGAGGAACTGGGCTGACGTCCCGCACTTCTTCTTTATTTTTGTCGTAGCGATTGATGTAGCCTTCGCTGTTTGAATAGATGATGTGCCAATCGCGCGGATCGGGCACGACAAAGCCGCATTCTCCGCCACCGGCTACGAACCAATCTTCGCGTCCGATTACTCCGGAATCCGACCGGCTGGCGATACCGACATTAGAATTGTCCTGTTGCGCGCCGTAAATGTGGTAGGGGAACGCGTTGTCCACAGCGACGTGATAAAACTGGGCAGTCGGCTGGTTATTTTGAGTGGTCCAGTTCTTGCCGCCGTCGGTCGAGATGCTTGCGCCGCCGTCGTTCGCATTTGCGATGCGATTTGGGTTCGTTGGATCGATCCATAGCCCGTGATGATCTCCATGCCGTGCGGACATGAGATTGAAAGTTTTTCCACCATCGACTGACTTAAAGAGCCCAGTGTTTACCAGGTAAACCGTATCCGCGGATTTTGGATCAGCATAAACTTTGCTGAAATACCAGGCGCGCTGACGAAATCGGCCGTCGTCGTTCACGCGGGTCCAACGCTGTCCGGCATCGTCGGAACGATAGAGGCCACCGTCCTTCGCCTCGATGATTGCATAGACCCGGTTAGAATCCGCTCCGGAAACGGCGATGCCGATTCTCCCGAGGATCCCACCAGGAAGGCCGTTGCCCTCAAGGCGCTTCCAAGTGACGCCATTGTCTTCGGAGCGATAAAGTCCGCTGCCCGGGCCACCGCTGGAGAAAAACCATGGCTGTCGTCGCGCCTGCCAAAGCGATGCGAATACGATGTTCGGATTATGCGGATCGAAGACGATGTCGATGCCGCCGGTGTTTTCATCTTTCGACAGAACTTTCGTCCACGTCTTTCCGCCATCGGTCGTGCGAAAGATTCCACGCTCCTGATTAGGACCAAATGCATGACCTAGTGCAGCGACGAGAACCACGTTCTCATTTCTCGGATCGACAATTATCGCGCCGATCTGCCGCGTATCTTTCAACCCGACGTTCTCCCAGCTTTTCCCACCGTCGATTGATTTGAACACCCCGGTCCCGTACGTGGTGTTGCCGCGAATCGCCGCTTCGCCCGTGCCGGCGTAAATCACATTGTGATCGGATGGCGCGACTGCGATCGCGCCAATCGAGGAAATCGGTTGTTTGTCGAAAAGCGGAGTCCAGTTTGCGCCGCCATCTGTGGTCTTCCAAATTCCGCCGGCGACTGCACCGAAATAGTATGTGTCCGGTTCACCGACTACACCTTCGATGGTGAGCGCGCGGCCACCGCGAAACGGACCGATTTGTCTCCAACGCATTCCATTGAAAAGCTTCTCATCGACCGCTCCAGACGGCGTTGGGGTGGGGGATGGAGCAGATTGAAGAGAGCCCGCGAGAAGGAAAACAAGAACAGCGAAACTGATTCGAAGTAGCTTAAGAGGACGGAAACTTGGCGAAATCATCCGCCTAAGGTGAAAAGCTTCCGATTTCGTTCAACTGGAATTACGTCACTCGTGACACGACAGAGCGAACACAGTTGCGACGCTGTCCACGCTCACCCGAACAGCAACTACGATCACTGCCAACTTGACGGCTTTAAGCCGTCGAGTTGCAAAACCAGCGGTTCTGAGAAGCGCTTCTACGCATTAATTGCGGCCATGTCCGGTGCGTGAGCTTCGACTGCGGTTCCACTGGGTGCGCCTCCGCCGAAGTGCCGTGCGGCGTAATACGAGCCAATCACCAGCACCGCCGCAATAAGCTGGGCCACGAGCGTTTCAACTGTTGGGAACACCGCAAACCAGAGTCCCATCCATGGCGCCATGTAATCTTTCAGAGAATTGATTGGAGTCGTAGAAATCCAATGTGCCAGCTGCATTTCCTGCGCTTGCTCACCTACCATAACCAGCAACACCACTCCGAGAAGAATACCGGTCGTGATTAACATTTTGCGGTACGGCAGACGCCGCTGGAGAACAAAGGTCAGCACGGCCACGATTCCGGAGAGCGCGATTCCGAGCAGTGCGCCCTGCAGCACGACTCCGCCACCGAAACGCAAATGATACGTCTGCAAAAACAGAACAACTTCAAAGCCTTCGCGGTAGAGAGAAGTGAATCCGAGCAGAACCAAGCCCCATATCAATGATCGCTTCTGAATTTCGCCATTGCTGCCGTTGGTGAGGAGCGCTTTGCGGCGCCGATTGTGTGCGCGGATCCAGCCGCCCCAGTAAATTTTGTGGAAGAACCAATTCATGATAACGAGCAACACGACGACCGCGATTAATCCTGTCGCGGCTTGCAGATCGAGCGCAGACATATTGTCGCTTAGCGAAGCCACAATTCGAACTGCGATGAACCAAGTGATCAACGTTGCGAGGAAGGCGACACCTGCGCCAATTGCGACCGGCTTACGATACCCCCGTTTCGCACCGGTCATACTCGCCGTGATGGCTGCCAAAACAAGAATGCATTCGAGTCCCTCGCGGAAAACCAAAACGCCGATGTCGAGCGATGCAACGGTCGCGCTGGTGTTCGGCCGCGTCGGATCAGGCGCGCCCTGTGCCGTGACTCCCTGCCAGACCAGTATCGCGACCACAAAAAGTGCCGCTACGATAACGCCGATGCGCAGGGCAGGCTTCATTTGCACCTAAGTTTATCACAGGGACAAGGCGACTGCTGCCGATTGATTGCTTTTTTTTAGCGGCTGTTTGCTGCTGCGAAGTAAAAGCGGATTCATTATTTCATAAAGCCAACAATTGTCGGTGTCGTGACACTCCATTAAGATCGGCTCGGAAAATGTCGAAATACGTTCTGGGTCATCATTTAAAAGGCGAGGGGACGCGCCTGGGGTTAATGTCAGAATTGCTCGATCCAATGCATCGCCGCTACATCGAGGCGTTGCGGATTGTTAAGCCCGGCGCGCGGGCGCTCGAAGTTGGATGTGGCAACGGATCGATTTCGTTATGGCTCGCGGAACGCGTGAATCCTGGGGGAGAGGCAGTGGCATTCGATCTCGACTTATCACTAATCGAAGTACGCGCGCCGAATCTTGAATTGCGTCAGGGCGACATCGTTGCTGGTCCAGTGGAGCGCGGCAGCTTCGATCTGGTAACCGCGCGGGCTGTGCTTCATCATGTTTCCGACGCAGAAGCGGCGATCAAGAACTTGGTAGCAAGCCTGCGACCCGGTGGTGCGCTTCTACTCATTGAACCTGATTTTCTTCCCGTCACTGTCGCCGAGCCGCCGGAGGTACGAGCGTTCTGGGAGGGATGGCTGGCGTGGTCGCGCGAACGCGGGATCGATTACCACATCGGGCGCACCCTCGCACCGCGACTCGCAGCACTCGGTCTACACGACATTAGCGGAAGCGCAGAAACGGCCGTCTATAATGGCGGCTCACGATGGGCCGATTACTGGACACAGACGATCACGGAACTTCGCGACGATCTGATAACTTCGGGGAAACTTAGCCCCAAGCTGGTGGATACATTTCTTGACTTTTGCGCCGACTCAAATTGGTGGACTCAGACTATTGCGTTCACTGCGGTGCACAACCGTGCGCCGGCCGCCTGAGGAAACCTACGTACGCGAGAGGCTCGGTTGTGATTTTGCGTCAATCGAGTAACTTTGGCGGTGCACCGTTTTCGGGCGTTTACGTTGATCGAGATTGCGCTGTCTATCTTCATACTGATGCTACTGCTGATGCTGGCGGTGCCCAGCTTCAGCGGCGTGATTGCAAGCAGGCGACTGAAGCAATCCATGGATGGGTTCAACAATCTTGTGCGCCAGGCGCACGAGCGAAGCGTGACTGAGCGTCGCCCTTACCTGATCGTGTGGGGCAAAGGCGGTGTCCTGCTGCGTCCAGAAGGTTTTGCAGAAGACGAAGAAGCCAAACCGACGGCGGAAATTCGTCTTAGCAAGGGAACGTTGCTGACACTCTCCCTGCCAGCAGCATTGGCGGGAAATCACCCAGCGGAGTGGATATTCTGGCCATCGGGAAATTGTGAACCGGCGACGGTTCAGTTCAGGGGCCCAGCGGGTTTGTGGACGGCGAATTACTCGCCACTGACGGCGCAGCCCGAAGTTACGCAGTATGCAGCAAGGTGAGCAACAGGGGAAGGATGGAGTAATGAAACTCTCAACACTCCAACACTCCAATACTCCAATGATGCCTGCCACCCGAATTCAGATTCGCGCAAGATCGAGATTTGCTTTCGCTCTGTACGAAGTTTTGCTCGGCGTGGCGATCTTTGCAATCGGTGTCGTCGCGCTCGGACGCGCTGTAGAGAATTGTCTCAATGCGAGCACGATCAGCGCGGAAGAAAGTGCGGTGCGACAGATCTTATCTGATCGCATGGCAGAAATTCAAGCTGAGCCGGTTGTGCCTGACACTGGAAAGGAATTCAAGATCAAGAGCAGTTATGGCATGGTAAAATTGGTTCAGAAAAGCGCCCCCGCGGGTTTGACCGAACCGGATAACTCGCTCCTAAGTGGAATCAACCTTGTGACGTTGACTGCCTACTGGCAGCACGCCGGTGTCCCGCAGTCGAAACAGATTCAGTTTTATGTTTATCGGTCCGGCTAAAAGCAGAATCAATATTCGAAATTCGAGTGGCTTCACATTGATCGAGATCATGCTGGCAGTGGGGATCCTCGGGATGATGTCGCTGGCGATTTTTCGCTTTGTGCAATCGAACATGACTGCGCTGTATGTCTCATCGGATACGGCTGCCGTGGACGCGCAATATGACGGGTTGCGGGATCTGCTCACAGCGGAGTGGCAAAGCTTGACTCCTTTGCGAGCCAACATGATTGGAGAGCCGTTTAAGCTGGGCGATCGCGAGCGCGACGAAATAAAGTGGAGTTGTCGCGCCGGCCCCGGCCTGCTTACACGCTATGCGCCGGAAGACTTTACAGTTGCTCTGCGGTTGCAACCGGAAAACGAAAAGAGCGACCGGCTGGATCTTGGTTTTTTGCGAAAACCGAAGAGTGATTCCGATATTGGAGAAGGACACGAAACCTGGGTGCCATTGATCAAAAATGTGACCAGTCTCGAAATCAGCTATTTTAATCCGGGCGTGAATACTTGGTTGCCGCGATGGCCAGCTCGCGGGTTGCCCTCGCTTATCAAGATTAAAGTGGGACGCCCCGATGCGGCCATCCCATGGGAAGCAATTATCCCTCTGAGACGAACACCGTATTAAGCGATGTCGATCCTATGAAGAGGCCATCTGGAAGTTTGAAATCAGATGCGGGCGCTGCGCTGTTGTTGGCACTTTGGGCATTATTTTTGCTCAGCGCGATGGTGATCGCATGGGCGCTCAACATCAATTCGCGCCTTGCGGTTTCCAGCAATGCAAACCGTGTGTTGGAAGCTGAAGCAATGGCGTCTTCGGGGGCCGACGTTGCCTTAAGTCGGGAGATTTCGCCAAGCTCGCCAAACTTGCACAGGCAAGTGGGTGACGGGGAAAGTTACGACGTGCAGATCACCGGTGAATGTGGTCGTCTAAACTTGAACTTCCTCACCCAAGGGGAAGACCCGAACAAGCTGGGAATTCTCCGCCAATATCTCAACCTTAAAGGCATAGACATAAACGACCTCGACGTCATGATAGATTCTCTGCTCGATTGGGTGTCGCCAATTGGAGGGCTTCAGCACTTGAACGCATGTCCAGAGAGCGATGTTTACCGTCCCGCGCACGCGCCGCTGGCTTCGCTTGATGAGCTCAAGAAAATCTGTGGATGGGCTGAATTCACTTCGAAGCCCGGTTGGGACGGAGATTTTACCGTTGTAGGCACTTGCGGTGCCATCGATCTTGCCTATGCCTCGCGTGACGTGCTACGCGCTTTGGGCATACCGGACAATTCTGTCGATGGTTTCCTGCAACTGCGCCAGGGTCCGGATGGAATCGATGGAACAGCCGACGACGCCCAGTTGGATCAGCAAACGGCATTTGCTATGCTCGGCCTCAAGACCGGGCAGTTGCTTCAAAACCCAGTTGTCTTCAAAAGTCCCAATGCTGTCTTCCGCATCGTGAGCTCCGGAAAATCACGCGACGTGACGCGCCGTGTGGAGATGGTAGTGCAAAAACAAGTAATAGGAATTGGTCATCCTCAAGTGTTCATTTGGAAGGAGCTTTAATATCGAGGCCGGGATGCCATCTATTTTTATAATACCAACCGCACACGGCTGGAATTTTCTCCGCTCGGCTGAGCAAAACGGCTCGTGGAACGTACGCAAGCTACAAACGCTCGAAGAAGCAGTGCCGCTACTCACTGCGACTGATGAATTTGTGCTTGGTTTGCCTGTTTCAGCCGTCCTTGCCCAGCGTTTTCGTCTGCCGAGTATCGATCCGGCGGAGTTTCCGGACATGCTTCGGATCCAGATCGAGAAGCTGCTGCCGTTCGCGGCCGACGAAGTGACGACGGATTTTGAGCTAATCGAGCAAGAGGAGAACGAGAGTGTGGTTTCAGCCGTCGCAATCAGAAACGAACAACTTGCTGAGATGGCGGCACCGCTATTGGAGCGCGGTTACATCCCGCGACAAATCACAGTGTATGCCGCACAGCGCGCGAGCACCCATGCCCCCAGTGGCAATGCTGTTCTTATTTATCCAGAAGGTGAGACGCTTGTTTACGCCGTGACAGAGAACGGCAAGCTGAGCCTTGCTAGGGTGTTTGAAGGCGGCAACGGCGATCAGCTTCAGGTTGAATTGCCGCAGCTGCGATTGAGTGCCGAGCTGCAGGGGATCGATGCTTCCTCTCCGAACGTGTTGTTGGACGAAACCTGTCATGAAATGCGGTATACGGTAGAGGGAATCCTGTCTGGCCCGACCGAGATAGTTGGCATCGAGCTGCCACCCGCGCCGGTAAAACTGAACCTGTTGCCAGAAAGCTGGCGACGGCGGCGGTTGCAATTGGTAAGGCAAGCAGAATGGCGAAGACGACTCCTTTGGATCGGTGGCGGTTATGGCGCGCTGCTCCTACTCCTGTTCGCGTATCTCGGTCTGTTGCGGTTTCAGATAGCCGGGCTGGACCGGCATATCGCGCACGACACGCCGGGGACCGAGTTCGTGCGCGCGACAGAGGCAAAGTGGAAAGCGCTCGCACCGGCGATTGATGCGCACTATTATCCGGTTGAAATCCTGCTGCATCTTTTCGAAAGCCTCCCGTCCGCCGACGTGCGCATCACAGCGTACAATCAGTCGGCCCGGCAGATTTCCGTCGACGGCGAAGCGAATACGGCTGCTCTGGCTTACCAATTCATTGAGAAGGTAAAGAAAAATTCAGACCTGCGATCGTTTCAATTTGACATGGCTGCTCCTCGCATTTTGCCTAATAACCACGCGCAATTTCGATTAGAAGGGAGAGCAAAATGATGCCGGCGTGGTACCACCGAATGAATCCACGCGAGCGCATGCTCTCGTGGATAGTTGCCGGAAGCGTCTTCGTGCTGCTCAATCTTTGGATTTTGAGTTGGATCCTGGGCGGACTGAGCGCCGCGCACAAGGAAGTGGTGGCACGTCGAGCGCAGTTAGCCGAGCAAGCTCTTTACGTGAAAGAACGAGACCTCTGGGCGAAACGCGAGGAATGGATCCAGAAGCATCAACCTGTCCTGAAGGATCCCGCGGAAGCTTCCGCCCTGCTTGATCAACTGAGAGAGGTGGCGGGCAAACACAACGTCCTCATCGAGAATCCTGCAATTGGTGCCGGAGAGACCACCCCGTATCACCAGACGGTTTTTGCTTCCATTGAAACGAAAAGCCCATGGCCGCCGCTCGTACATTTCCTTTATGACGTGCAACGACCGGACGCTTTTGTTGTATTTGAAAATGTTAATCTCGCCATCGATGGCAGTGATCCTACGATGATGCGTGGCAAATTTAAAATCGCTCGCTGGTTTGCACCGGCGCAACGAACCAAGTAATAATAAACGATCAAACTCATGAAATATTCCCTTACGCTAATATTCATTTTCGCTCTGCTCGGGGTCATCCACAGTGAGGCTGAGGAAGCTCTGCCGCCACAGCTTAACTTCGATCGCTACGCAAAGATGGTGGATCATTCGCCATTCGCAGTCGCCACGGAGGTCGCGGCGCCTGCGGCTACGCCTGATTTTGCAAAAGACCTTTACATCGCTAATGCCGCGCGTTCGCCCGAAGGCGATATGGTGACGGTGGCTTCTACTTCCGACCACAATTTCAAGAAATATCTTACCACCAGAGAGCCGGTGGACGGTTACAGCATCGCGAATATTGAATGGTCGGATAAGGTCGGTGCGACGAAGGTGACAATTAGCAAGGACGGAAATTTTGCGACTATCACATTCAATCAGGCGCTCTTGTCGCAGCCCGCGCCGAATGCAGGTGTTGCTTCCAGAGCGTTCACGCCGCCCATGCCTGCACCGCTGGTCACTAACCCTGCTAGTGTTCCTAACCCAGTCTCACCGAAATTACCTGCTGGGGTACCCGCGGAATTACAACAGTTGATGCCGTCTCGAGAGGCTCCTGGGGCCCGTTCGCGGGGCTTGATTCCGCGGAACCCAGGTGCGTCATCGAAGATGCCTTACCAGAGACAGCCCTCGAAGCATTAGGGCTCGAGGGTTCGCAGCACAGCGGCTAACCGCCTCCCCAATCGTCGTCTCCGGTATCCGCTTGCCGGTCTGGCCCTGCGGAATACAGGTCATAACCGCTTGGGTTTTTCAAACCAGGGTTGCGATAAATATAACCGTTACCCCAGGGATCTGTTGGCAGTTCTTTGAACAACTGATACCAGCGAGCAGGTCGCGGATCGTTCTGCGGCTGGGTTACCAGAGCCTGCAAACCCTGTTCCGTTGTTGGATAAAAACCGTTCATGCTTTCGTAAAGTTGTAGCTGTGTCTTGATCGCCTGAACGTCCGCTTGGACCCGCATGGTTTTGGCGATGGCAGTTGTATTGCCGAGTTTTGAGATCGCTACTCCCAATATGATCACGATGATGCTCACCACGAGCATAATCTCCAGTAACGTGAAGCCCTGCTGTTTTCGTTTCGTTCTCATCTCAAAAAAAGGAGACCCTGCGTCCCGTGCGCGATTACACTACCCAGGTCTTCAAGAATTGCTAGTGGCCGGCGCGCAGAAGATAGTCCGACTTGTCCCAAATATACTTTAATTGAATCTGCGTCGCGCGGATTGCAGAGGAGTCGGTGCCAACTGCGTTGGTAACAACCAGATCATTCGGTCCCACTTTCAAGACCGTGGCCGGCACAATTTTCTGGGCGCGGATCCACCCCGTATAATGGAAATGCATTTGAGGCGTAAGCGGTTCCGTTTCGCCGCGGTAACCTGGGTCAGCCAGGTCCGGCAGCGTTAGAGAAACCGGTCCAATATTCTGACCGTTAAGAAAAATTTCCGGTGGAGCATCAATGGTGGGATTGGCGATTTCGAAAGTGAGCAGCGCTGTTAGCGGTTCCGCTTCAATTGGAAATTGAAACGCGGCGGTTTCCTGAGTCTGTCCATCAATCCGGATTGGGTCAGCGGCGAGAGTTGCGGTGACGGTTCCAAAGTTCTCAACGTCGTCGGGGGGTGCGTGTAGCGCCGGCACCGATGAAAACGGCTCGGGAATCACATCGCGATGTTCCGCGTTCACCGGATGCACCACTTCACTGGTTGTCATCCAATCGAGATAAGCTGCGCGGATCGTCTTTCCATCACCGGGCACCTCGATATCGATAGCGGAGGCGCCGGCCATCGGGATGAGGACGGAATCTGAGCTGGGCAGATTCATTCCCACGCCCAGGGCGCCTGAGCGCAAAATGTGTGTGCCAGATTCATCCCACACGGTCAATTCAGGCTGCTGATTCGGCTTATCGTCGAAGAACAGACGGAAAAAGAGAACTTGATAATCGGGGCTTGGTTGCGTCACGCGAATCCGAAAGATGCTCTTCGACGTGCCACCGCCTTCCGTCGCCTCGCCCGGCAAAAGACCGAGCGCTTCGACCCATGCCGGCGCGTTTTGGGTTTTTGAATTTCGAGACGCGTTTTGGCGCAGATCAAGCCAGGCGCTGTCGGGCAGAGATTGCGCAGTGATTTCAGCGGGAGAGGGCAGGGCGTCGCTCAAAGCTTCCTGCGCGCTTACGCGGCAAATCGCAGCGAAGGAGATCGCAAGAGCAACGCGAACTAACATTGGGCTCGCGAGGTTATTCGCGCTCAACGTGCTTTGCAAGCTTTCAGTTTTCAACGCGGCTTGACTTGCAAACTGTGTGTCATCTCAAACACCGCCGATAGAATACTGAAGACAACCAGTCCAACGAGAACCGCGATTATCACGATGATGATCGGTGGAATCAATTGCGAGATTACGCCGACGCTCCGGTCAAGTTCGCGCTCATAAACGTCAGCGATAGCTTGCATAGTCTCGGCGAAATGCCCGGTTTGTTCTCCTACCGCCATCATGTCGGTAAACAAATCCGGAAACATTTTTTGCTCTTGCAGAGCAGCGGAGAGCGTCGCGCCATCGATGACTGCCCTGCGCACGTCGCGAAGCTTGACTTCCAGAAAACGGTTGCCGGCAATTTCAGTTACCAAATCGAGCGCGCGAAGGAGAGGAACGCCATTTTCCATCAAGGTTCCCAATGTGCGCGAGAACTGCGCATAGTAACGGTGGCGAATGACTCGTCCGTATCCAGGCATCAGCAGCCGGAACCTATCCCATCCGATGCGCCCTTCCTCACTGCGCACAAGTGCGCGGAAACCGATGACTGCGCCGATCACTGCCAGTAAGCCGACCCACCAATAGCCCGTGATCGCATGATGAATTTGCAGCAGAATCCGTGTCGGCAAAGGAAGCGCGCCGCCGGTTTGAGCCATGAAACCAGTTAACTGCGGCACCATGAACGTAATAAAGATCGTGACGAGAACGGCGCCAGCCAGCGCGAGAAAGGCTGGATAAATCAAAGCCTGTTGCACTCGATCGCGCAGTTCTTTTGCCTGCGTCAGATGCTTCACCAGCCGAAGCAGAATTTGCGGCAGCGCACCGCTGGCCTCACCAGCGGCCACCAAATTTACATAGAGCGGCGGGAAAATTCGCGGCAGCTCACCGAGCGCCTGCGAAAAACTGCGGCCATCGACCAGGGCCTGATGCAAACTATGCGTCATTTGCTGGACGCGCGGCTGCTTCAAACGCTTTTCTAAAATCGACAACGCTTCGTCGAGCGTCATTCCCGCTTGTAGCAAATGGGCGAGCTGCTCAGTGAAAATGAGCAACTGGCCGTGCGGAATCTTCAGATTCTGGACAGGAGACGCGGGTGCTGCGCCCTCTCCTGTTTTCGTTTTCGGTTCCGGTCCCACCAATTCGATGCGGACCGGGATACATTGTTGCAATTCAATCTGCCGGATCGCAAGAGCTCGATCAGCGCATTCGAGCACGCCTTCAACGAGGCCGCCCTGGGAATTGCGGGCACGGTAAGCGAACTGTGGCATCGGCGTGGAAAAATATCCGGAAACTCGCGATCGCAAACTGGAATCTAAGATGGAATGCGTTGACCTCGACTCATCGTTGCGGTGATCACGCAAGAATTTGCTTGTTCATGCCGGTGAATCTTGATAAGAGCGCCCACCATGAAGTGTGCAGCAACGACCATAGTTGTTTCCATTGCGATCGCTTCGCAAGCGTTCGCGGTGTTACGACCGCTCTTTCCGGCGAAAGCCGGGCCGCCCTTTGGTGCTGAAGCGATCGTTACAGGAAACAGTTCAGTCCAACATTCGGCGAAACAAGCGCCTGCTACAGCGCCGAGATAAGGCGTG
>DATLPS010000008.1:0-7604 GCA_035535575.1 Candidatus Limnocylindria bacterium | reverse complement strand
TTTACCTATGAAAAGAGGCGGGGGCGGGAATCGAACCCGCGAATAGCGGTTTTGCAGACCGCGACCTTACCACTTGGCTACCCCGCCGATATGCGAGCGCACAATATCGTTGTAGCGGCGCTTGTATCAAGCGCCGACCGTAGATAGACGCTCGCCGCGGCGAGCGCCTCTACAAGCCCCTGGCTTCAACCTTTCAACACCAAAGCTTTTGCGAGCAGGGTGCTTTAACGCTTCGGCGAATCCGGTTACCGTGACGGCGTGACGAAGTCTTCCGAATTCTTTGCTCGCGCGCAGAAACGCATTCCGGGCGGCGTTAACTCGCCAGTCCGCGCATTTCGCAATATTGGCGGCGAGCCGTTTTTTATCGCGCACGCCGAGGGCGCGAAAATTTGGGGTGTCGATGGCGACGAATACATCGATTACGTCGGCAGCTGGGGACCGGCGGTTCTTGGCCATGCGCCGAAAGTAGTCGTAGATGCCGTGGGCGAGGCTGCCACGCGTGGCCTAAGCTTCGGAATTCCAAATCCGCTCGAGGTGGAAATGGCAGAGTTAATCTGCGACTGGATGCCATCGATCGAGAAAGTGCGGATGGTGAACAGCGGCACGGAAGCGACCATGTCGTGCATTCGCCTCGCACGCGCGTTCACGCGACGTGACAAGATCATCAAGTTCGACGGCTGTTACCACGGTCATGTCGATGCATTGCTGGTGAAAGCCGGCAGCGGCGCACTGACGCATGGGCGACCGGATAGTGCCGGCGTCCCGCAGGCATTCGTCGATCTCACGATTTCGCTGCCGTTCAACGATTCGGATCTTGTGCGGAAGTCTTTTGGTCAGAACAAAGGACAAATCGCAGCGGTAATTGTGGAGCCCATCCCCGCCAACGCGGGACTTTATTTTCCCACCGACGATTTCCTGCCGAGCTTACGTGAGGAATGTACAAGGAACGGCGCGCTCCTGATCTTTGACGAAGTAATCACCGGCTTCCGTGTCGCGCGCGGTGGCGCGCAGGAAATTTACGGAATTAAACCCGATCTGACCGCGCTGGGGAAAATCATTGGCGGCGGTTTACCGGTTGGCGCATTTGGCGGACGCGCCGCAATAATGGACCAGGTTTCACCAGATGGTCCGGTGTATCAGGCCGGGACATTGTCCGGAAATCCGCTGGCACTGGCCGCGGGGCTGGCGCAGTTACGCGAGCTCGATCGGATCAACGGGTGGAAGTTGCTTGAAGAATTGGGCGCGCGATTCGAAAAGCTCGCGCGGGACGCGGTTGAACACGCCAAGATCGACATCACGTTTCATCGATTCGGCTCGATGTTTTGTATGTTCTTTGCCTCTGGGCCAATTATCAATCTCGCCGGCGCGCAACGAAGCGACCTGAAAATGTTCGCCCGATTTTTCCATGCTTGTTTGAAGCGCGGCATTTATTTCGCGCCATCGCAATTTGAAACGGGATTCATTTCCACAGCCCACACCGCCGCCGATATGGATCGCACAGCGGTGGTGATGCGTGAAGCGCTTGCCGAATTGCCTTAAGCAGGACTATGTAGCGGTGAATGGCATGGCCGTTGGTATCGTCTGTGTCGATCTGCTGTTCGTTGCGCCTTTAGAGGCGTCAGAGCCTTCTGCACTGTTCTGCCTTCTTCGCATCCGCGAAATAAGACCGGGTGCCTCACCTGAACGCATCGCCATTTGGCCGGAAGGTTAGAGTTGGCCATCGCCATCATCAATTCTCTCCAAACAGTCCATTCAGATCGGCAGAAGCAGCATTATTGGCCAGAAGGTTGAATGTGCCGTTTGTTTTGATGTCTTCCGCGGCGCGGAGAAACGCGCCCCATGCAGCGAGCGCAAGGCCGGAGCCGACAGAAATGCGGCGCGCACCGAGATCGGCCAGTTGAGAAAGTGACAGCTGATGATTGAATCCTGAGACAAGGACGTTGACTGGTTTTGGTGCAACGCTTTTCACGATCTGTGAGATCTCGTCAGGGTTACTGACGCCGGGCGCGTAGAGGCAATCGGCGCCTGCTTCGGCGTAGGCAGTGAGCCGGTCGAGGGCGGTATGTAATGGATTGGGATCGTGGACCAGCCATGCTTCGCAACGCCCGGTTAGCACGACGCCGGATTGCGAGCCGTCAATCGCAGAGCGCGCTGCGCGAATACGCTCGATCGCAGACTTTTTCTCGTACAACGGCGCATCGCTCCGTCCCGTATTGTCCTCGATCGACAATCCGGCAACTCCGGTAGCAAGACAGAGCCGCACGTTCGCTGCGACGCCTTCTGGTTCATCGGCATAGCCAGCTAGAAAGTCTGCGTTTACCGGCAGCGACGTTGCTTCAACGATTTCCTGGATGTGCGCGAGCATTTCGTCCCGCGGGACGGCACCATCGGATTTGCCACGCGAAAAAGCGAAGCCCGCCGAAGTTGTCGCGAGCGCTGTGAAGCCGAGCCGTTCCAGATAGATCGCCGTGCCGATGTCCCACGGGTTTGGAAGCATGAAACAGCCGGACTCGTGCATCGCACGAAACTCTGCAGCAGCGGATGTCTGTTTTTGCGCTGAGTTCATGTCGAAAATCTTATGCTGCTTTAGCTCAAGCGCGAGTTGGACGTACGCGTAACCCAGGCATCTTGTCCGCCAGTCGGAGGGAGCCGTCCCGTGGCGAGACTGATGCGTCGCGCAGCTTGCCAGCCTGCAGACATTCCGGCCAGGGGTGCCCGCCCACACAACAGCCAAGATGGCTGCGTTACGCTTTCACCGGCTCGCGGCTTTCCAAATCTGTCGCAGTGGACCTTCTGCGCCGTAGATCGGATCGTTATCCGGAATTGGCAGAGCAGCAATCTTTTGATCGGCTTCCGGTCGCTCCCCTGGCTGGCCTCGAAGCAGGTCCCACTCGCGTCCGTCAGGGTAAGCCCCGACAACAGAAAAGTCCGCGCTGGCTTGGACTTTCTGGTGGGCCACACCGGCTGGAATTACAATGACATCGCCAGAACGAACCTCGAGCGTCCTACCATCCTCGCCACCAAGCCTGAGGGTCGCAGCGCCACGATAAACACCAAGGATTTCGTGCGTGGTAGTGTGATAATGGGCAAAAGAATACACGCCGTTTCGCCACGAATTGCACCAGTTGTTCTCAGCAAAACATTCTTCGAAAACGGAAGCCGGATCTTGCCCATCCACCGTGAGTGCCCGCCGATAAACTAGTAAAGGCAGGACGCTATTCGGAAAAGTGCCGTCGTCCTTAAACCTGAACTGCTCCGGTTGAACGAATTCTTCCTGTTTAATCATGCCGAGGCTGTTATGAACGACACTGCAATATCGCGCGAGCAAAGTAGAGTAGTCGTATTCCGTCAATTATTTATTCAAAAACAATCGCGTATTGCCTTTACGAGTATCGCGCGTATGGCACACGCGTAGTGTTGAAAAGCTATGCAAGAATCAGCAGGCGTGTCCCAACTGGTCGAGCATCTTTTCCGTCATGAGGCGGGGAAAATGGTGGCGACGCTGACGCGGATTTTCGGCATCGAGCATTGGAATTTGGCCGAAGACGTCGTGCAGGAAGCGCTCTCGCGCGCATTGCAGACCTGGCCATACCGCGGGATTCCGGAAAATCCGTCCGCATGGATCATGCGCGCGTCGCGTAATCTCGCGCTCGACGTAATTCGGCGAGAGAAGATTTTCCGCGCGAAAGAAGACGAGATCGTGCGGTTGATCGAGCGTGACGGATCCGCACCCGAAGCTCCAATTTTTCTGGAATACGAAATTGTCGACGATCGTTTGCGGATGATATTCGTGTGCTGTCACCCAGTCATTCCGCCGGAAGCTCAGGTGGCGCTGGCGTTGAAAACACTTTGCGGCTTCAGCGTGACGGAAATCAGTCGCGCGTTCCTAACGACCGAAGCGGCAATTGCCAAGCGATTGACGCGCGCGAAACAAAAAATCCAGGAGGACCAGGTTCCATTTGAGATTCCAACAGGTAAGGAGTTGACGCGGCGACTCGACAGCGCCCTGCAATCGCTCTACCTGCTGTTCAACGAAGGTTACAAGGCCTCCAGCGGCGAGAAGCTGGTTCGCGGAGAACTCTGCGACGAGGCGATCCGTCTCACGGAGTTACTGGTCCAACATCGCGCCGGGAATCAGCCTAAGACGCATGCCTTGTTTGCGCTAATGCTGTTAAATGCCGCGCGAATCCCGGCCAGGGAGGATGACGAAGGCAATCTGCTTCGACTTGAAGAACAGGACCGGACGCGCTGGGACCAGGTGGTGATCGCGCGCGGCATGTTTCACCTGCGCGAATCGGCTGCTGGTGCCGAGGTCACCGAATACCATTTGCAAGCGGGCATTGCTGCGTGCCACGCGACGGCAATCGATTATCAATCGACGGACTGGTCCAAGATTCTTTCCCTCTACGATCGGCTGACCGAGTTCGATGAGTCGCCCGTGGTGGCGCTCAATCGCGCGGTGGCTGTCGCAAATGTTCATGGACCGGAAGCGGGCTTGCGCGCAGTGCGTGCTATCCATGACCGCGAAAAATTGGATTCGTACTACTTATTTTACGCAGTGGCGGGCGAACTCGAGATGCGACTGAACAATCGCGAAGCCGCTGCCGAACAGTTCCGCAGATCATTTGAACTCGCGGAGACGAAATCGGAGCGCGCCTTCCTCTTGAAACGACTGCAATTCTGCGTTGACAGCCAGACTGCGTGAGCAGAAAAATCTTGTCCTAAACCCACATGCTTGTTCGTCGTATCTGTGCAAATTCAACAGAAAGGCAAATATGAACACGTCAGAGAACAAGCAAGGTGCAAGCATAGTCTGGTTTGAAATCCCGGCAGACAACCCGGAAAGAGCCAGGACGTTTTACACCGATTTGTTTGGCTGGAAGATCAACCCATTTCCCGGGGGAGGCGATTACTGGCACATCGACACGGGCGGCGCAGATGAAACTCCGGATGGCGCGCTAAAAGGACGCAAACATCCGCAAGAACTGATTACGAATTACGTCAGCGTGAATTCGGTCACTGAATTCTCCAAAAAAATCGAGAAACTCGGTGGCAAAATCTGCATGGCGAAAACGGCTGTGCCGCAGATGGGCTATTTCGCCGTGTGTCAGGATACGGAGAGTAACGCGTTTGGAATTTGGGAGAGCGACCCGAAGGCAAAATAATTTGTCCTAAGCCTGGTCACTCGTTCGTCGTAGTTCTGAAAGCAAGCAACCATCAACTAACAACCAAAGACTAATATGAACACACAAAATCAGAATGGATATATGCTGTTGTTCCGTGGAAACGACTGGCACAGAACCCTTTCGCCGGAAGAAACGCAGAAAGTTACAGACCAATGGATGGCCTGGTTCCGGCGGCTAACCGACCAGGGCAAAGCCGTGGCAGGCAACCCGCTCGAACGCGAAGGCAAGATCGTCTCGGGCAGAAACCGTGTCGTGTCGGATGGTCCCTTTGCCGAATCAAAGGAGGCAATCGCAGGGTACTTCTTGCTCGATGTCGCCAGCCTGGATGAAGCGGTGGCGATCGCGCAGGAATGTCCGGGCTTGCCGTACGGCGTACGCGTGGAAGTCAGGCCGGTTGCGGGCGAATGTCCGCTTGCGAGCGAACTCAAGCGCGAAGCGGAGTTTGCCACCGTCTGAGCAGAGCGCAGAAAGTCATCGCGGCGAGCCTGAGTCAGCTACTGGGTTGACCGCGTTCGCCGCGATGAGACCGGCGCGCGACCGACATTGCCGTCTTTCGGCGCCACAGGAAGGAAACAAAATCATGTCAACAAACATTATTCGATTTCACCGCGTGCTCCGTGCCACGCCAGAAAAGATTTATCGGGCGTTCCTCGATGCCGACGCTATGGCCAAATGGCTTCCGCCGAATGGATTCACCGGCAAGGTTCATCAGATGGATGCCAAAGTCGGCGGTAGTTACAAAATGTCGTTTATCAACTTCACGACGGGCAAGAGTCACTCTTTCGGCGGGGAATATCTCGAACTCAAGCCACACGAACGCATTCGTTACACGGACAAGTTTGATGATCCAAATTTGCCCGGCGAAATACAGACGACGATCACCCTCAAACCGGTTTCGTGCGGAACGGAACTGAACATCGTGCAGGAAGGGGTCCCCGGCACAATTCCCGCCGAAGCGTGCTATCTCGGCTGGCAAGAATCGCTCATCCTATTGGCGAAACTCGTGGAAGCTGAAATCCCCGATTAACAGTAAAGCGCTCTATGAAAATTCCGTTCAGCGGCGGCTGCTCCTGCGGCGCGATTCGTTACGAATGCAGTGCTGAGCCAATCATGATGTTCAAATGCCATTGTCGCGATTGCCAACAGGTGACTGGCGGCGGATTCGCTCCGGCAATCCTGGTGCCGCAAGATGCGTTTCGGTTGACGCGCGGACAAATGCGCTACCACTTCACGTCGAGCACTTCAGGCGGCAAACATAAACGCGGCTTCTGCTCTGAGTGCGGATCACGCATAACCGGCGGAGAATTCGACGAGCGGCCTACTGGATTTGTTGGAGTTACCGCCGGAAGTCTTGATGATCCAAGTTGGTTTCAACCGCAAATGGATATTTTCGTTTCGGACGCCCAACCCTGGGACCAAATGGATCCCGCAATCCCAAAATCCGAACAGTACCCGCCACGACAGAAGAAGGAATAAAACGCAATGCAAAAAATCACTCCATTTATGTGGTTCGATGATCAAGCCGAACAGGCAGTGAAGTTTTACACGTCCATTTTCAAGAATTCAAAGGTCGGAAGAATTCTTCGCTACGACGAGGAAGCAGCGAAAGTCTCCTCGAGCGGCCGTCCAGTAGGATCAGTGCTGACGATCGAATTCGACCTTGAAGACCAAAAATTCGTGGCGCTCAACGGTGGGCCGCAGTTCAAATTCAACGAGTCAATCTCGTTCGTGGTGAACTGTGAGACGCAGCCAGAAGTGGATTATTTTTGGACGAAACTCACTGCAGATGGCGGGGAGGAATCAGCGTGTGGTTGGCTTAAGGACAAATTCGGCGTGTCGTGGCAGGTCACTCCAACGGTTTTAATCGACATGTTGCACGACGAAGATCCAAAGAAAGCCGAAAGAGTAATGAAAGCGATGCTTCAGATGAAGAAGATCGACATCAAAACATTAAAGGACGCTTACGCTGGGAAATGATTGTTTGAACACCAATGGTTTCGACGAAACGAAAGCCCAGGACAGTTGACGAATACCTCAGGCGCGTGCAGCCCGATCAGCGCACCGCGTTGGAGGATCTTCGGCAAGCGATTCACGCTGCGGCGCCAGGAGCTGAGGAATGTATTAGTTACGGACTTCCTGCGTTTCGGCTAAATGGGCGTTCACTGGTTTTCCTTGGTGCATGGTCGACTCACTGCGCGTTTTATCCGGGGAGTTCGACCACGTTGAAAAAATTGCAGAAAGATCTAAAACGTTTCCAGACCAGCAAAGGCACGATTTGGTTCTCTCCAGATAAGCCGCTGCCCAAAACGCTGGTGAAGAAGTTGGTCCAGGCGCGAATGGCAAATATTCGCGGTTGATCGAGCGCAATTAGTAACAATGATGCATTTCGTAATGAATTCTTATCCGCGTGATCCGCGG
>DATLPS010000007.1:0-20869 GCA_035535575.1 Candidatus Limnocylindria bacterium | reverse complement strand
CCGATAATGATGCGTTTGCGCGACGCGCCTGGGGCAGACCATGGGCCGAAATTTTTGCTGCCGATACTGCCCAAGAGTTTACGCCAAACGATTTTGAGATGCGCAGGCCTGACTGGTTCACGGCGAGGCGGCTTCGGCGTGCTACTCGCGAAATGAAGGAAATTGTGGATGAGGTCCTGCTGGACCCGGCGCTTGCCATCGAAGCGCCGTGGAACGACGTGCGGCAACGCAGCGGCGTGGTCTCAAGAGAGTAGAATCTCAATCTAAACAGATCTTCACTCGCAGAAGAGTTTGCACTGACGAACCAATTGTTGAATCCATCGGCGTGTATTGCTGCATCGTATCAACAATGGTCGTTTTCCAAGCTGATGTGAACTGATGCTAAAACCGTTTTGAAATGGCTTGGCGGGCTTGCCGTAGTCGTCGTAATCGCAATTGCGGTCTTCCTGGTCAACTTGATTTGGTTCCGGCCGTGGAGTCTCAATCTCTTTTATGAGAAAGTCTTCGCCGAAGTCGTCTTCGATCACCCGGAGCTGCTATCGACACTCGGTTTGGTCGAGCAATTTGGTCTTACCAGTCACAATGGGAAGCTCGACGATGAGTCGCCGACGCATCAAGAGCGCGAATTCGACAGGTGGAAGCGCGACCTGACGCAGCTTCGTCAGTACTCGCTGGCTCGACAGTCAGCTTCTCAAAAACTTTCCACGCATGTGTTGGAATGGTTTCTGCAAGTGCAAGTCGAAGGCGAAAAGTGGCAGTGGCACAACTACCCGGTCAATCAGCTCTTCGGCGTGCAGAACCAAGTTCCCTCTTTCATGGCAAACACGCACCGGCTGCTCAACCGCAAAGATTGCGAGTATTACCTCAAGCGCCTCGATGGCCTGCCGAAGAAATTCGATCAAATTCTTGAGGGCCTGAAGATACGCGAAGAAAAGCAAATTCTCCCGCCACGCTTTGTTGTTGAGGAGGTGCTGAAGGAAATGACGGATTTTGTTGGCACGCCGGTTTCGGAGAATATTCTGGCGAGCTCGTTCAAAACTCGCGCTGGTAAAATTGCGGAGCTGACCAAAGCCCGGCACGCAGATTTTCAGGCTCGCGTTGAGACAACAATAACCGGCAAAATTTATCCGGCGTACCAAAAATTAATTGATTACTTTCGCGAGATCTTACCGAAAACCACAACCGACGACGGTGTGTGGAAACTGCCGGATGGCAGGGCGTTCTATGCCCACTGTTCGCGCGAAAAATACAACTACCACGTTGAACCTTGATGAAGTCCATGAGCTTGGCCTCCGCGAGGTCGCACGAATCGAGAGCGAGATGCGCGCGATCCTCGACGCAAACGGTTTTGCCGGGCAGCCGATTGGACAAGCCATGGACAAACTGGCAAAGGATCCGCGGTTTCTTTACGCCAACGACGACAAAGGTCGTGTGGACGCACTGGCGCAGTACACGGAGTTGATCACACAGGCCGCGGAGCGTTCATCCAAAGAACTGTTTCTCACCACGCCGCGCGCGAAGATTGAGGTCCGCCGCGTTCCAGAATTCAAGGAAGCGACTGCACCGGGCGCGTATTATGAGCCTCCGGCGATGGATGGAAGCCGGCCCGGAATTTTCTTCGCAAACCTTCGGGATATGAACGAAGTGCCCAAATGGAGCATGCCGACTCTGGCGTATCACGAAGGCGTGCCCGGACATCATTGGCAAATCTCGACAGCAGAGGAACTCAAAGGAGTTCCGCAATTTAGAAAAGTAATTCCGTTTACTGCGTATGTGGAAGGCTGGGCGCTTTACTGCGAGTGGCTGGCAAAACAGGCAGGCTGGTATGACAAAGATCCGTTCGGCAATCTGGGCCGTTTGCGAGACGAGCTTTTCCGCGCCGTGCGATTGGTCGTTGACACTGGTATTCACGCAAAGCGCTGGACCCGCGAACAGGCGATTGCGTACATGCACGAGAAAACGGGCATGGGCGAAAAGGAAGTTAAGTCGGAAATAGAACGTTACATCGTCGCACCTGGCCAGGCGTGCGCCTACAAGATCGGCATGCTAAAGATTCAGGAACTTCGCGCCCGAGCCGAAAAAGAGCTGGGCGAAGGATTTGATCAGCGCGAGTTTCATGACATCGTGCTCAAAAATGGCGGGTTACCCCTCGAGATCCTCGAAGAACAAGTAAACAGCTATATTCAGAGGAAGAAATATCGATAAAGGGCAGCCACAGATTCCCATGGATCAAACGAGAAATCTGTATCGATCTGTGTTCATCTGTGGCTCACAATCGTGGCGTTGTGCGCAAGATCCTGATCACGCTCGTAATTTTCGTCCTAGCCGTCGTTGCAATTCTCGGAACCTGGATCTTTCTCGGGCACCAACTCTCCTTATCTCTTGACGGTTTCCGAACGCTTGGGATCGCTTCGGTGCGAATTCACGTCATCACGTATGAGGGCAGCGGGACCGGTGGTTGGTTCACAGTCAACGATGTTCACTTAAGTCTAAACGATACAAAAATCGCTGTGAGTATCGGTTCCACTAAAGACAATCAATTCGCCCTCGCTACCGGCGGAAAGGTTTTCGCCTTTGGGCCGATTGTGTCCACGGCGGAAAACGGAGGCGAGCATCTTGCCGTTGTGCCGCAGCCCCAAGATCAAGCCTTGCTTGTGACACGTCGCAGCATTCTGAGTTGGCCAACACCGTTCGATTTCAATTTCATGACCGGCCATTCGCCGGCGTGGAAACGCCACATGTACTATCAAGTCGTCTGGAAAAAGCCTTCCGGTGCCACACTCGATATGCTGTGGCGTTACGAGCAATCCTTCTACGGAAAACAGCTTTTGCCCGCCACCGGATGGGACAGCGGATTTGCGATCCACGAAGGTTCAACGGGTCTGGTCCGCGTCGACATCAAGGAGTGACGGCTCCCCGGCCGTCACTTTTACTCGACCCCAAAGCTTTCGGAGTGGTTCCTTGAGTAGAGCGGACTTTCCTGCATCGTTTCCAAGTGCGTATTTCGCATAAATTCAAAAAGCTCGTATCCCGCGACGCAGCTCAAAGCCTGTGGGAACACGCGTGTCGTTGG
This sequence comes from Candidatus Limnocylindria bacterium, assembly GCA_035535575.1. Classification (GTDB taxonomy): domain Bacteria; phylum Verrucomicrobiota; class Verrucomicrobiia; order Chthoniobacterales; family UBA10450; genus Udaeobacter. The sequence continues at coordinate 17,796 of DATLPS010000007.1, read as the reverse complement.
ACACATCCGGTTAGTTCACGACGGATTCTGGCTACGATTGACCGAGCCGAATTAGAGCGGTTGCGCGAGCGCTATCCGTATCGGCCGAACGCGAGAAGGATAAACGCCTATGAAGACGCAGCCTACTGGGTCGGCGTCAACGTCAAGCGCATCCAGGACCTTTGGCTCGATCGCTCGCCGCCGCTCCAAATTCTGGATCTCGGCTGCGGCCCGGGCTATTTTCTGTACCTGTGTCGGCTTTTCGGTCATGAAGCAGTTGGACTTGATCCTGACGACGAGCCATTCTTTCGCGGCACAACAAAGTTTTTTGACGTCCAGCGCGTGATCGCGCGGATCAGTCCGCAAACGCCTTTGCCTGATCTTGGAAAGCAGTTTGATCTCGTGACTGGCCATCGCGTTTGCTTCCATCGTATCGGGCGCACGGGAAATGGTGAGTGGCTCGAATGGTCGCCGGCCGATTGGGAATTTTTTATTCGCGATGTTCGCACACGATTCCTCAAGCCGAATGGACGCCTCCTTTTGGAATTCAACCGGCGCCAGGACGGTTCTTCATTCTTTACTCCAGAATTGCGGGATTTTTTCATGTCGCAAGGTGCGCGACTCTTCCGCTGGAAAGCGCTGCTCGCAAGGGATTCAAATCAACGTCCGCGATTCAAAGTACTCTAGCCGCGACCCGTCGTGCGGCACCACACTTCACAGAGCGAAACGGCTACAATTTCCAATCCGAGCAATCCCAGCCGAGCATCTGCTCGACGTTTGCGATGTCTTCCGCGAACAGATTGTAGAGAAAGACTCTCTCCTCCCAGTTCATTGCGCGTTCGTAGGGCACAACATTTCTATCTTTGCTGCGCACCGAACGCATAGGTTCGACGCCGAGAAACGAAAAGATCGAAGCGAGAGTTTCGAGTTGTTTCTTCTTAAATCCTTCGAATTTGGCGACCTTCACTTGCTGTCGCGGAAAGAACTTGAAGATCCGGGCGAGTTGCCGCCCATAAAATCCTCGATCGATATAAGCAAACCGGCGTGCTTCAGCCGGAGGCGCACCACCAATGCGCGTCTGCTCTTCCCGCACGGCATCAAAGAAGTCTAACGGCTCGCGGCCTTTGAATCGTTGCATGTTCCAGTGGGCAAAGGCGCGTTCCACTGGATTTCGCAGAATGACCAGCAATTTGATCGCCGGGTTGTATCTCCAGATCCGTTCAGCTGCTGGTTCGTGATACAGATAACTGGGCGTGCAATCACCGGCGACGGTTGATGCAGCAAGCAGCGGATAATGCTTGTGCAATTGTTCGTAATCGGCCTGGGAAATGAACATCCTGTCGTTATCGAAAAAATGTATTTCCTGCTGGTCGCCCATGGCGATGTCAGGGTGCCTGCTTAGGAAGTAATGCAGCGCCGTAGTTCCGGATTTTTGCGCGCCGACGAGAATGAAATCGAGCCGCTCGATTTTGCGACGCTTGGTTCGAAACATCGCTACAATCTACATGGGGAGCGCTGTACGGGGAAGCTGTCAGCGCCCCTACAAGCTTGTTGCCCTTACGCCTGCGCTCTATCGTCCGCCTATGTCGAATCCGTTTCGCACCTTTTTTTCCAATTCCATTTTCGTTTTGGCTCTCGCAATGAATACATCCGCTGTTGCTGACGAAGGGATGTGGCTTTTCAATGCGCCGCCGCTAAAACAGCTCACAAACAAATATCAGTTCGAGCCGACCCCGCAGTGGCTTGAGCATCTGCAAAAGGCCAGCGTCCGATTCAACTCCGGCGGCAGCGGCTCGTTCGTCTCTGCGAATGGACTTGTGATCACAAATCATCATGTGGGAGCCGATACGTTGCAGAAGATTAGCGACCCGCAGCACAATTATCTGCGGAATGGCTTTTACGCGAAAACACAGGCCGATGAAATCAAATCGACCGATCTCGAGCTCAACGTCTTAATGTCCATCGAGGACGTGACAGAGCGCGTCAACGGGGCCGTCAAACCAGGGATGACAACTGACCAAGCTTCAGGCGCGCGCAACGCCGCCATCGCTGCCATTGAAAAGGAAAGCAAAGAAAAGACCGGGCTACGTTCTGATGTTGTGACGCTTTACCAGGGCGGCGCTTATCACCTTTATCGTTACAAACGCTACGACGACGTGCGACTTGTCTTTGCGCCCGAGCAGCAGATTGCCTTCTATGGTGGTGACCCGGACAACTTTGAATATCCGCGTTACGACCTCGATATCTGCATCTTTCGCGCCTACGAAAATGGTCAACCGGCGAAGATCAAGGATTTCCTAACGTGGAATTCGAATGGACCGAGCGACGGCGAATTGACGTTCGTCAGCGGCAGCCCGGGTAAGACCGATCGGCAACTTACTCTGGATGAACTAGCCGACATGCGGGACCGATATCTGCCATACGTTCTGCGCATGTTTAACCGACGCGAAGTGCTAGAGCTGGCTTACAGCGCGCGATCTTTCGAAAATGCAAGGAAAGCACGAGACGATCTCTTCGGCGATCAAAACAATCGCAAACGCTATGATGGTTATCTCGGCGGTCTGCTTGATCCGCAAATCTGGTCTGCGCTCAAGGCGCGCGAGCAGAAATTGCGCGATGCAATTGCACGCGACCCGAAGCTAAAATCAACAACTGCTGCATACGATCGGATTAAGCGCGCTCAGGCAGAAATTGCAAAGAATGCTCCCCTTTACAATTACCTCGAACAGGAGCGGCCGGTCACGGTCGGTTATCGCGGACCCCGAGCGTTATCTGGAAATCTTTTTAAATACGCTCGCTTGCTGACGCGCGCGATCGATGAACGTGCTAAGCCAAATGGCGAACGCATCTCACAATTTCGCGACAGCGCGCGCGAATCGCTTGAGCTGGAGCTCTTTTCGACTGAACCGATCTATGATGATTACGAAATATTGCGACTGACCGATTCCCTGACCGACTTCGCTTCTCAATTTGGCGCGGCCAATCCACTCGTTCAGAAGGTGCTCTCGGGAAAATCGCCGCACGGGCGCGCAGTTGACCTTGTCTCTGGAACAAAACTGAAAGGCGTGGCCGTTCGCAAAGATCTTTACGGCAAAGATGCCGCTGCACTTCAGGCCGCACACGATCCGATGCTGGATTTGGCGCGCCTTATTGATAGGCCAGCGCGAGATGCTCGGAAGATTTACGATGTGCAGGATGAAATCAAAAAGCAGGCGTATTCCGAAATTGCGAAGGCGCGTTTTGCCATTGAAGGGACCAGCAGTTATCCAGATGCAACATTCACGCTTCGCCTCTCGTACGGAACCGTGCGTGGCTACGAACAAGACGGAAAACAAATTCCCGCGTTCACTGATTTCACCGGTTTGTATCAGCGTTCCGCCGAGCACGACAACAAACCGCCTTTCGACCTGCCGCAGCGCTGGATCGACAAGAAAGCGAATCTGAATCTTTCAACGCATTTCGATTTTGTTTCCGACGCAGACATCATTGGCGGCAACAGCGGCAGCCCAGTGGTGAACAAGGCGAACGAATTCGTCGGGATCATTTTCGACGGCAACATTCAATCGCTGGTGCTCGATTGCATTTACACCGACACTCAAGCAAGGGCGGTTTCCGTCGATTCCGCTGCCATCATCGAAGCGCTGCGCAAAGTTTATGATGCGAACCCGCTCGTAGATGAGTTACTGAACGCGAAATAGGAACAGATCACCAGAAGAAGTTCTTGTCGTCATATAGTCGATTTTTGAGGATTCTGGTGCGTAATTGTTCAGGTGTTTGTGCGTACGACGGCATACGAATATCTGCACCGCCCCAGAGCAGCGGCCTTTTTCTACTACCTCCCTTCGCGAAAACCAAGCAAGCTGCGCTCGACGGGTGCGCCTGCCGATAATAAACGTAGAAGAATTGAGTCGTCTCGAAACCAAACAGTAAACGCCGATCCGGCGACGATGGATTAACTGGTCCCACAATTATCAATTCGCCATTTTTAGTTCGATGTGGGTAATAATGCTCTGGCTCCATTCCTGCTGTGATCTCGTTGCGCAAATTCTCATTCGGATTGGCTACCGAGAGCGTTGCTTGGTGAAATATCTTAGCCAGAGCGTGGCGCAATTCTTTGGGCATCGACTCGACCGACATGACCACGCGTTGTACCTGAAGATGGGAGAAATCATCGATCCCGACTTTTGGCGGCATCGCTAGACCTTGACGCGCGAATCCCAGCAGTAGCGCGAGCAGGACTGTTGTAGTTTTTGTCATGTCGAGCGAAGTCGAGACATCTCTAAATATCTCAGAAACAGTAAAGATTCCTCCACTCCGGTCGGAATGACAGAAAAGGTTACGGCAGCTGCTTGAGCAACATTTTCCAGCGCGCCCAAGCTTCGTCGCGCGCTCTCCCGTCGGCTTCGCGGAAATTTGGATTGCTCGGCTCACCCGAACGCATGAAGCCGTGACCGGCGCCTTTGTAGATTACCGGCTCATATGTTTTTCCGGCGGCTTTCATTAGCTCTTCGGCTTTCGTGATGGTCGCGTTCACGCGTTCATCGTTCTCGCCGTAGAATCCATAAACCGGACACGCAATATTCTTCACTTTGTCCGCGGAATCCGGCGCAGCACCGTAAAACGAATATGCCGCTTTCAACTTTGGATTTTCATTAGCGTAGGCCAATGCCCATCCCCCGCCCCGGCAAAATCCACAAACCGCAAGCGTGCCGTTGCACGCCGGAATTTTCAGGGCGTAGTCGGCCGTAGCGTCGAGAACCGTTTTTACCTGCTCTTCCGTTACCGCCGAGATCGCTTTGCGCGCTCCATCGGCATCTTCAAACTTTTGGCCGTTGAGAAAGTCGGGCGCAATCGCGATGACACCATTCTCAGCCAGCTCATCACACATGCTGCGAAGCCAATCGGTAAGGCCAAAAATTTCTTGAATGACCAGCACCGCCGGCGCTTTGTCTTTACGCTCCGGATAAACGATAAACGCTTTGATGGTACGATCGCCCGATTTGATATCCACCCACTCCCCGTGCCGCGGGGAACTGTTCAGGCGATCACGGCCAAAATCCTTGTACTCCTGAGCAAGCAGCGATTGCGCGAGGCAACCAAAGACAAGCGCAAACAAAAGCGTCTTCATTTACTTACGAGGTTCGATCGTGGTGTCGACTAGGCAGTGGAAGGTGTTGTCGCCATCGACTTTCGACAAAAAATCGCGTCAAGACTCCATCGCCCTGGCCCGTAGAAGACCATAAACAAAAAAATCCAGCAGAGCACAACGGCAAGTTCTCCCTTGTTCAAAATGGGAAAAAATTGTTCGGTGGAGGTTGGCGGGTGACCGAGCGCTTTGCCCGCGGCATGTACCATGAAATAAGCGACGGCCATTTCGCCAGCTGAGATAAACGCCGCAACACGCGTCAAAAAACCAAACGCGATCATCAGCCCACAAACGAGCTCGATGATTCCGCCGATCAACATCAGGCCCTGCGCGCCGCCGTGTCCGCCACCAGGAAATCCGAGAACTTTTTGCCCGCCATGACAGGCGAACATGAGACCAATGATAAGCCGCATAATGCAATAAACCGGGTCTGCAAATCGATTCAGAAAGTTCATAGCCGTAAGGCTGAACGATCTTGAATGCGCGTGTCAAGTCTGTAGCCGCTGAAGCGCATGCGCATCCCGCAGAGACGCGATTACAGCTATGCTGCCTTCTTTGTAGGATGCGCTTTTTTACGACGAGATCTGGCTGTCGCTTTTCGTTTCTCGCCGGTCTCCTCCAGACTCTTTTGGAGAACGGAAACCAGATCAATCACCTTCGTCGGCTTTGGCGCTTTCCTTGGCTTCTCTTCGATTTCTTTTCCGCCAGCTTCGACTTTTTCCTCGATCACTCCCATAAGCGCTTCGCGATAATCGTCCTTGTACTTCTCAGGGTTCCACTTTGAGCTCATGCTATCGATGAGCGACTTGGCCATGGTCATCTCACGTTTGCCAACCTCAACCTTCTTGGGGATATGGAGTTTGCTCGTATCGGCGAGTTCGTCAGCAAAGTGCATTAGCTCCAATACGAGCGCGCCATCTTCCGGTTTTACACCCGCAAGATACTCGCGCGTTTTGATTACCACTTTGGCGACCCCGACCTTTTTGCTGTCTTTAAGCGCGTCTCGCAGTAGCGCGTAGGCTTTGTCACCGCCTTTTTGTGGCTCGAGGTAGTATGGCTTGTAAAAGAATATGGGATCGATCTCATCCAGCTCTACGAAGTCCTGAATATCCACTGTCTGAGTTGCCTCGACATCGACGCGTTGAAAGTCCTCGTCCTTAAGCACGACGTATTTCCCTTTCTCGTACTCGTAACCCTTCACGATCTGGTCCCAGGGAACTTCCCTGCCATCTTTTTCGGCGACGCGCTTGTAGTTCACCGGGCTCAAATCACTCTTGCGCAACAGACGAAACTTGAATTCTTCCCGTCGCGTAGCGGGATAAACAGCAATGGGGATATTAACCAGACCAAAACTGATACTGCCTTTCCAGATTGCACGTGCCATACACACGTATTTCGCATGGCACGCTTAAATTGCGTGCTCCACTTGTTGTCATGTCGAGTGAAGTCGAGACATCTCTTGCTCTTTATTCGAAAGTGGCAACGCAGAAATAGCTAGAGATTTCTCGACTCCGCTGCGCTTCGCTCGGAATGACAAATGGAACGGAGCGCGTCGCGGTTGGCGTTGTTACGCAGCCAGCTCGAGTTGTTGCCGCGAAATGCCGCGCAATTCGAAAAGACGAATCAACGTTTCCTCGATCAGATTATTCGGACACGACGCGCCAGCGGTAATGCCAATAACGGCAGGCCCGTTCGGCAACCAAAAATGCGAAACGATTTCGCGTTTTTCGTGCAGATCGTAATGCTTGATCTCAGTGGCAGAAAACAACCGGGAAGCGTTCAGCACGAAGTAAGTTGGCAATTTTTCTTCGCCCATCTCAGCGAGATGCGATGTATTCGAGCTGTTGTAACCGCCTACCACCAACAGCAGATCCATCGGGACGTTGAGTAACTCGCGCAATGCATCCTGCCGTTCCTGGGTCGCACCACAGATTGTATCGAAGAATCGAAAGCTCTTCTCTGCCAGCTCGGGCCCGTCTCGATCCATGATGGCCTGTCGCACGCGCCTCTGTACTTCTTCCGTCTCGCCGCGGAGCATGGTCGTTTGATTTGCCACACCTACGGTTTGCAGATGCACGTCCGGATCAAAACCGGGTGAATAGGCGCCTTTGAACTTTTCAAGGAACGCCCGTTTATTACCGCCGTGGCGGATGTAATCGCAAACATAATCGGTGTCTGCAAGCGTTAACACCACCAGATAATGTCCGGTGCCATCGCCGAGTGCGCGTGAGCTGGTGGCCTTGGTCTCTTCGTGTTCGGCTTTGCCGTGGATGATGGAGGTAGCGGATTCGCTGGCGTACTTGCGTACGCGTTTCCACACGCTCATCACGTCGCCGCAAGTTGTGTCCACAATCTGGCAGCCGCGGTCTTTGATCTGCTGCTGGATCGATAATTCCGTTCCGAACGCGGGCACAATCACTACGTCTTCGGACCCCAGATCAGAAATGTCGGCCTCCTTGTTTTTGCCGGTGAGATTTCTGATGCCTAACGAAGCGATTTGCTGGTTCACCTCCGGGTTATGGATAATTTCGCCGACGATAAAAAGCCGGCGATCTTTGAAAACTTTGCGCGCGGCATAAGCGAGATCGATTGCGCGCTCGACTCCATAACAAAAACCAAATTGTTTCGCCAGGCGGACCGTTGTATCGCCTACAGAAATCATTCCACCGGCACGGCGGATTTTCTCGACGATGTCACTGCGATAGTGCGATTCGACCTGTTGCTGCACCGCCGCCATCACGTCCGGCGTGCGGAGGTTCACTTTTTCGCGTGCGGTTGTGCCGCTGGAAATCAGGTTCGTGCTCATGTTGTACCGGGTTATTTTGAGGGCAGCGAACAATCTCGGATCATTGTCCAGTGCAGAAACGGGCGCCGAAGATGTTTCGCTTCGCTCAACATGACACAGCCGAGCGGTGGCGCAATGCCCGCAACCGGGCTATTGCAGCAACGGGCCGCTCGGTTTTTCAAACGCCGCGTCCGTAACCATAGTGTGTGGGTCCGGATCCGGCGTGCGCGAGTCGTCCACTCGCTGCACCTTGGGGCCAATTGTGGCATCCTCCGCCTGGGTCGTAGCGATGTTCACAGGAGTCCCGATCCGCACAAGTGCAAAAAATTTTGCCGCAGCCTCGCCTTTCAACCGAATGCAACCGTGCGTGCGCGGCACCGGATGCACAAAGCCCTGGTGAAAGCCGTACGCCGGGGCGAACTCGCACCAGTACCCCATCGGGTAACCGACGTAACGGCCAGCTCCGCCCCCGGTGGAAGGAACGACGCGATCCCCTTGGACGCTGAATCCATAGGATCCGGACCGCTTGTGCTCCTGCTTGGAATAGATAGTGAAATTGCCTTTCGGTGTCGGCTTACTAGGCATTCCAACCGAAATGGCAGCCGCCATCAAGTTGCGGTCTCCTTCCATTACATAAACGTTTTCCTGCGAAAGCGAGACTTTCACGCGCACGGCCGAAGGATCATTCGGCTTGTACGCAGTCACGTGATAGGGGCCGCCGGCAGCCACTTTTCCTGTCGCGCAACCAGCAAGCAGTGAAGCGAGACTTGCGCCAGCCCCCACTAAAATGAATCGAAGACTTTGTCGCATACGTGCATACTGGATAAGATTGGACGGCCTCTTGTCAACCCGGCTCGGCCGAAGCTAGGTGCTGCGCTCGCCGGAATCCGGATCACGCGGTGAAGATTGTCAAGAAAGCAACCTCGATGGCGAGCGCTTCGTGAATATTGCGACCTAGATGATCGCGCAACTCTTCCAAACAGCGGATGCGTTTCAGAATTTCGGAGGTGCTGAAGCGCGTTGCGAGTGCGCCGATTTCTTTTTTCGCATCCGGCAGATTACGGTACGTCACGCCGTTGGTCGCCCTTAGAACATCAGTCCACCAGGCGAATAATGTCTCGATCAGCCCGGCGCGCCGTTGCAGGTAAAGACTTTCGGTGAGCGCCTTGTAGTATTCTTCCCGTTCTTCTAACCAGGCGCCATCAGTCGCATCTTTGTAGCGTGTCGTTTCCCGTTTTAATCCCTCGTCTGCTTCGCGCTTCACTTCCTCCCGCACTACGCGGAGCAGACGTTGAAATTCCTGAGCGAGCCGATAAGCAAACTGAATATTCCAGCTTTGTTGCCGGGCCGTTTGTTGCAGCAATTTCACCAGCTTCTCTTCTTCGTCCTTGGTTTGGGGCTGCCCGTTTGATGCTAGCGGAATCGCGATGCACCGCGAAAGAATTGTCTCAGGCAGAGCTTCCGGCAAAGCACTTAACAAAAGCAGCAAGGAATCCTTTGGCGGTTCTTCTAGTGTCTTCAGAAACGCGTTCGCCGCCTGAGGTTGAAGGCGGTCGGCATCTGAAATGATCGCCACTTTGCGCCGGCCGTTTGATGCGCGCATCTGGAGGGTATGCTCAAGATCGCGAATTTGCTCAATCACGATACGTCGAGATTTCGATTCGGGTCGCGCAACGAAAATCTCCCGCGCTTTGGCTGAAAACACGTCTGTAGCTGGTGTGCCATTCACCAGATTGGCCAGATCCGCGGCGAGCTGCTGCTTGCCGCTCCCATGCGGTCCTGTAATCAAATAGGCGTGCGCAAGCCGATGCTGTTGGTGCGCGCGTCGCAGATACTCAAGCGCTTTGGTGTGCGAAAAAGCCATTTCAAAATCGCGGATTACGAACGGGAGTCGGACTCGTGAATTTTCCCGATTGCGAATAAGCCTCGAGCGCCGGAAACCGCGCAGAGATCATCGCCCAAATCTCGTTTTCAACCTCGTCTGCATTGCGCGAGCCGTCGACCAACACGATGCGATTTGGTTCGCGAGCCGCCAGATCACGATATCCCTGGCGAACACGTTCATAAAACTCAGCAGGCTGTTGTTCCATTCGATCCGCTTTGCGCGGCTTTTGCATTCGTGATTCCGCTATCGCGGCATCCACATCCAGTACGAAAGTAATGTCCGGGAGGCAATCGCCGACCGCAAACGCATTCAGGCGGTCGACTATCTCGCGATCCAAGTTTCGCGCCGCGCCTTGATAAACAGTTGTGGAGTCAAAGAAACGATCTGCGATCACGCACATACCGCGTTCGAGAGCGGGCTTGATCGCCTCGCGCACGAGCTGGCTGCGGCTTGCTTCGAACAAGAGCAATTCCGTTTCCGGCGTTATCGCAGAATTGTGCGGAGCAAACTGAAGCAGTTCGCGAATCGTTTCACCGATCGGTGTCCCGCCTGGCTCGCGGGTAACGAGAAACGGAATCTGCAAATTTTTTAGCCGCGCGGCTAGCCGTTGTACCTGGGTCGATTTCCCGCACCCTTCCGACCCTTCAAACGTGATGAATGGCAACCGCGGCATGATTTCGATTGTGAAATAAAACAGCTCAAATGTCGAACACGTTGGCTGTAGCGTCCGCTGCCCAGCGGACTCCATTTCGGAATCGCCGCGCGCAAGCTAATGCGCTGAGGACAGCGCACGCTACAGCACCACGCTAAAGGTTGCGTGGCTCAAGTCCTCTGATTTAGCTTGGCTCATGAAATCGTTGTGGCTGGTAAAACAGGAGCCATCCTCGTATTCGTGGTCGGACTTTGTCGCAGAAGGCCAGACCAGCTGGACCGGCGTGCGCAACTACACTGCGCGAAACAACCTGCGCAAAATGCGCATCGGTGATGAAGTTCTTTACTATCACAGCGGAGAGGAAAAAGCCGTAGTCGGCATCGCTAAAGTGATGCGGACGGCTTATCAGGATCCGACTGCGAAGGAAGGCGATTGGTCTACTGTAGACATTGCACCCGTCAAACCACTGCGACGGCCAGTTCCGCTCCGCGAGATCAAAGCCGATCCGCGGCTGAAAGGAATTCCGTTGGTTCGGCAATCGCGTTTGTCGGTGATGCCTCTGCCTGAGCGGGCGTTTCGCGAAATTGTGAAGATGAGCACCCAGTAGCGCTGTAGTGTGCGCTCTCTCAGCGCATCTGAAAACGATCTCGCGCTGAATTTTACGCTGAGGACAGCGGACGCTGCAGCACAGCCCCTGGAAAGCCGCCGCTCTTTGACACCTTTTGCCTTGTTCAAAGCTACCAAGGGGCCGAAAATTGCCGAATGAGTACGATTGCGGCAACCGAGTTCCTTCCACTCGTTGCAGCGGCCGGCGCCGCGAAGGATTCTGTCGTCGTTTCTTTGCACGATGTCGCTCCTTCGACCCGGCAAATCGCAAACACAATTATCTCGGAGCTGGCACGTCTCGGTGTGCACGTCTGTTCTCTGCTTGTGGTGCCGGATTATCACCATCAGGGACTCTTCACGCGAGACGCCCAATTTGTGTCGTGGCTGCGGGATTTAGAAGCGGACGGTCACGAAATCGTTATACATGGGTATTTTCACGAACGTCCTCGTCGTGCGAACGAAACTTTGCGCGATCGATTCCTGACAAGACTCTATACCCAAGACGAGGGCGAGTTTTACGATCTCAGCTATGACGAAGCTCTGCGTCGCATTGTGGCGGCACGAGATGAATTCCGCGCGAACGGCCTCAAGCCGCGGGGCTTTGTAGCGCCGGCGTGGTTGCTCAACGACGAAGCCAAGCGCGCTGCGCGCGATGCGCAAATGGAATACACCACGCGCCTGCACACCGTGTGCGATCTCCGCTCGGGAAACGTGTTTCGCACAAGAGCGTTAGTTTATAGCGTTCAAAATAATTGGCGGCGGGCTGTCAGCAGCGCCTGGAACGCAACGCTCTTCCGGCTTCTAAAAGGCACTTCCCTCTTACGCATAAGTGTTCATCCCTCCGATTATTCGCATCCGGCGATTTGGCGGCAAATTACTCGTCTGGTCGAGGGTTCGACCACATCACGCACGGCGACGACTTACCAGGAATGGATTGCGGAGCAACGATTGAGACGCGGCATCTAGATGTGAGCACGTGCGATCTACATATTCACTCTCGCTGCAGTGCGCGCTCGGAAGAATGGCTCTTCCGTCGTTTTGATTTTCCCGACAGCTATTCAGACCCACAGCAATTGTACGCACAATTACTCGAGCACGGAATGGATTACGTCACCATTACCGACCACGATACGATCGAGGGTTGCCTACAGATTGCGCACCTGCCTCGCACGTTTGTAAGCGAACAGGTCACGACGTTTTTCCCCCACGACCCATGCAAGCTGCACATTCTCGTTTGGGGAATCTCAGAGCAGCAACATCGCGACATTGAGGCGGTCCGAGATAATATCTTCGAGCTGCAGCGCTACCTGCAAGCCGCGCAGATCACGCACGCAGTCGCACATCCTCTTTACAGCGTGAACGGAAAGCTGGAGACACGCCATCTTGAGCAGCTCATTCTTCTCTTCAGGCATTTCGAGGGTATCAACGGCCTGCGCGATGCGCTCCTTAGCGAACTTGCCAAGACTCTTTTTGGGCAACTGACGCCGGACAAGATCGACGAGCTCGCAAAGCGGCATGATCTTGCCCCGACACACGAGGAACCGTGGAAAAAGATTTTCGTTGGCGGGTCGGATGATCACGGAGGGCAGTTTGCCGCTTCGGCCTTTACGGAAACGCCCACTGCGGATTCTGCGGAAGAATTTCTCGAATTTGTTCGCAACGGCGATTGCGAGACGCGAGGCCAGGGAGGAACGCCTCTAATTCTTTCGCACGGCTTCTACAACACTGTTGCATGTTTCATCCAGGACCGTTTTCACGAAAAACTCGGGCCTGGCGCGGCTCTGCTGGAGAAAATGTTTTCACGTTTCATGGAAGGCCGGGCTCCCACGGAGTTCACTCTAAAAGAGAAAACGGAGTTTATCGTCCAAGGCGTCTTATCAGGGAAAATTTTCGACTTTGTCAAACCTGCGAACGTATCGCTCTGGAAAGAGCTTTCAGGCTATTTCGCGCGGCCGGAGGTAAAGGCGGAACTCGCAGCACATTTGGACAAGGTCAGCGAACCCGAGCGGCGAACGTTTCTCATGGCGAATATGGTGGCCGAGCAGCTGGCGTTTCGATTCTTCGAAAAGTTCGTTCAGCAAATCGGCAGCGGTAACATGGTCGAAAGCATGCAGGCGCTTAGCGCGATTGTCCCGATCCTCGTAATTCTTACCCCGTACATCTACGGCTTTCACAGTCAGGCACCCTCTCGAAAATGGTTGCGAAGTATTTTTGAGGAATTGACGGGCGCAGTGCCGATCCCTTTGCAGAATCGCAAACGGGCGTGGTTCACCGACACGCTAGAGGACGTTAACGGGGTCGCCACCACGATCCGCAAAATGACCGGCGCTGGCGCAGAAGCCGGGAAGGAACTGATCGTCGTAACTTCGCACAGCGAGCTGCACATTTTCGATATCCCAATCAAAAACTTCCCGCCCATCGGGGAATTTGAATTGCCGGAGTACGAACTACAGAAATTGAGTTTTCCGCCGATTCTCCAGATGCTGGATTACGTCCAACGGGAGAAATTCAGTGAGATTATCATCAGCACCCCGGGCCCGGTCGGGTTGACTGCGCTGCTCGCCGCCAAGATGCTCAACCTGCAAACAAGCGGCATTTATCACACCGATTTTCCCCAATACATCCGCATTCTAACCGAGGACGGCTTCCTTGAAAGCATGGCGTGGCGTTATATGCATTGGTTCTATGGCCAGCTCGACACCGTTTTCGTCAATTCCGAAGAGTATCGACAAAGTTGGATCAAGCACGGATTTGATTCCGCAAAACTGAAAATTTTACCGCGCGGGCTCGACACTGAACTGTTTCATCCTGCTCGACGCGAACCGGCGTTCTTCGAAAGATTCGGCGCGTGCAATGGCGAGGTTCGCCTCCTTTACGTTGGTCGGATTTCACGGGAGAAAGACTTGGATATTCTCGCAGACGCTTATCGCCTTCTGCGGCAGGAGGGACTGCCGGTGCAACTTTTCATTGTCGGTCACGGCCCTTATTCCGAGGCTTTCACGGAAGCTTTGCCGGAAGCGTTTTTCACCGGATATCTGACCGGGAACGAATTGGCCACCGCGTACGCATCCGCGGACATTTTTGTCTTCCCCAGCACAACCGATACGTTCGGCAACGTAATCCTCGAAGCGCAAGCATGCGGCGTACCCGTAGTCGTTTCCGACTCCGGCGGGCCCAAGGAATTAGTAGAAGACAAGGCCAACGGTCTGATCACCAAATCACACGACGTGGAAGATTTCGCGCGCGCGATTCGAGCGTTGGTAACGAATCCCGCACTGCGGAAGCGCATGGGCGAATCTGCTCGAAACAGCGTCATCGACCGAAGCTGGCCACGGGCCTTCGGCAAATTCTGGGCGACGACAGAAGTTTAGATAACTGTTGGCGTTAGCAATCCCTCAGTCGCCGCGTGTTCTCGCCTCTGCTGTAGTGTCCGCTCCGCTCAGCGGATCCCGCCCGTCGCGATTGACCAATGCGCTGAGGACAGCGCACGCTACGGGCATGCAGTGCGACAACCGTAGCACGCGCTAAATTTCAATCCTAAATGCGCTCTGCTTACCTGCCGTGGCCGCCAACGTGACCCGAATGCATGCCGCCACCGTGGCCCATCGAGCCCTTAGCATGGGATGAACCGAAATGGCTCATGCTCATTCCATGAGATCCGCTGAAACGGGACCTAGAGTTTGAACTGTGACCAAAGCCGTGGGCGCTGGTCGTTCTGGCGCTATGGCCGCGGCCGATACTCGTTGCGCTTTTGCCATGAGCGGAGGCGGTGCTCCTTCCATGGACCGCAGTGCTCTTGCCATGAACCGTGCTGAGGTTTTGCGCATGCATCGTTGCCTGGCTTGAGCGGTGCGCACTGCTCACAATCCTGCCGAGGTTTACCCCGTTATCGTGCGCAATTTTGCCCCAGCCCTGCCCAGCCTGGTGCATGGATACGAGGTCGTTGAAGGTCAGATTAGACCCATTAGCAGCGAGCGCGTTAGCCAGCAGGTGCGCATTCTCCAATTCCCCCCAGCCAAGTCCGGTCGACGCCCTTTCTGCCTGCAGCGTAGCGACGGGGATTCCGGTCTGCGCTGAAATCCTGTCCAGGTGCGCTCCGCGCGCAGCAACAGTGACGAACACTAGAATAAATACCGCTGTGATTACACTTATCCCTTTCATACCTGATTAACTCCTCCTACGAATATACGTTTCGATTCTGGCGCGGCCGATGGTTCCCCATACAAAGAAAATTCGTAGAAGGCACGGCGCGCTGCCGTCCGGATATCCCAGCTTAGTGTTTAGCGCCAAAGGCGCAGCATTTATGTTTCTCGAGCCTGGGGCAACGCCCCAGGATCCGTGAAAGCCCAAACGCCAGCGCTGAAAACGCGATTCAGCGGCAAATCAAACTCCCGGGGGGGCGATGCCCCAGGCCGAAAGTGAGATAGCGTCTTTGGCGCAAAACGCCGAAGTTGCAATGCGATGTCTCTACCGCGTGATCATCCACGGCAGCGCGTCCAGATCAACATTGCCGCCCGTGAGAATAATTCCGACACGTTTTCCGCCGACGTCGACTACTCGCTCGAGAATTGCGGCATACGGAACAGCCGCTGACGGCTCGATGATGATCTTCATTGTCTCCCACATCGTGCGCATCGCCGAAACGATTGCTTCCTCGCTCACGGTCACAATATCATCTACGTAACGCTGGATGATCGCAAAGTTTGGCTCACCGATATTTGTCCGCAGTCCATCGGCGATTGTGAATTTCTTCTTGGTGACGATTCTTTTTCCGGCACGAAATGATTGGGCTGCGTCATCAACGTTCTCCGGTTCAATCGCAATCACTTTGACGCTTGGTCGCATCGACTTCGCTGCGACCGCCGTGCCGCAGAGCAATCCACCGCCGCCGATCGGACACATCACAAGATCGAGATCAGGAACGTCCTCGAGCAACTCCACCGCCGTTGTCCCCTGCCCTGCCATCACTTCTTCGTTTTCAAACGAATGAATCAACGTCGCGCCCGTGCTCGAAATCACATCTGCGCAGGTCGCCTCGCGCGCTGCTTCCGTGGGCTCGCACAATACAACGCGAGCTCCGTAGCCTTCCACGGCGCGCATCTTCACCTTCGCTGAGTTCGATGGCATTACGATATGTGCCGGAATGCCGCGCAGTTTTGCCGCTCGCGCCACCGCCGCTCCATGGTTGCCGGACGAATGCGTCGCCACACCGCGCTCCGCGGTTGCTTCGTCGAGTGAAAAGACGGCATTTGTCGCGCCACGCGCCTTGAACGCGCCAATCTTCTGAAAATTTTCGCATTTAAAGTACAGGGCCGCGCGACTCGCTTCGTTCAGGCGCTCGCTCCGCAACACCGGCGTACGATGTACATGTGGCCGAATGCGTTCATGCGCTGCGCGGATGCTATTCAGATCGAGCCGCATGATTGATCGTATCCGGCCGATGCGTGCAAAACAAACGTGACATTCCTACACTACACTCGGGCTGCGGAAGTGTTCGGGACGCGGACCGAGGCCAATGAAACGAGCAGGCAATTGTCGCAGAATCGGAAACCATTTCAGCAACCGAAGCACGAACGGCAAAGAGTTTTTACGATTCGACGCTCGGCCGGTGACAACTCTACGATGAATGAATACCTGCATCCCTTGAATCAACCGAGTTGGCCATTCACGGCGGATCTGCACTTCGCGCAAATCGTCCACGGAAACTGAACCACTCTGCAGTTTCTCCGCGAGGAGATTGGCTGTCGCAACGGCATCTTGAATCGCAAGGTTAATCCCAACGCCACCGGCTGGTGACATGGCGTGCGCAGAATCGCCGATGCAAAGTAATCCTTCGCGGCACCAATCGCGCAGCCGATTGATTTGCACCGTCAGCAATTTGATCTTCGACCAATCATCCAACTCGGCCACTCGATCCCGCAGAAATCCAGCGAAGGTAACGATGTCATTTTGAAACTCCCGCAGACCGCGCGCTTTGATTTCCTCAAAGCCGTCTTTGGGAATCACGAAGCCAGCCTGCCAGTAACCGCCGCGATCGAGCAACACGAGCAGTTTGCCGTGCTGAAAAAAGCCGAACGATTGTTCCGGGTCGTCTTGCTTTTTGGAAATTCGCATCCAGAGGACGTCGATTGGCACGCCAAACTCTCGCCGCTCAAAGCCGGCACGCATTTGAATGATCGAATGCCGGCCGTCCGCGCCAATGACTAGCTCCGCCCGCACGTCTAACTCGCCACGCGGCGTTTTTGCGCGCACACCTATCACGCAGTTGTCGTTGATGAGGAGATCGAGGACCTCGGTTTCCATATGCAGCTGGAAAGTTGGAAACCGCTTGGCGTGGCTAGAGACAAAATTTAGAAAATCCCACTGCGGCATGAACGCGATGAATTTGCAACGCGTGGGGAGCTTGCTGAAATCAGCGACTGGCACCGCCTGTCCGTTCACCACAGCGCGTAACTCGCGCACTTCTTGATGAGGCTGTTTTAGAAACTCATCGAGCAACCCGAGCTCGTGCATTAGCTCCAGTGTGGATGGATGAATCGTGTCGCCGCGGAAATCGCGATTGAAATCCCCATGCTTCTCCAACACCGCGACCGGCACGCCGGCCCGCGCAAGTAAATAACCGGCCATCATTCCGGCCGGGCCACCGCCGACGATCACGCACCGAGTTTGTAATTTCTCAGACATATTCATTGCATCCGAACAGAAGACCACGGATTACGCGGATAGCACGGATAATGAAGCTA
>DATLPS010000006.1:0-8184 GCA_035535575.1 Candidatus Limnocylindria bacterium | reverse complement strand
CAAAACGAGGATTCAAAAAAGGCTAAAACAACAAAAGGAAATTAAATCATGGATAACAACAAAACGAAAATACGATCAGTCAGGCAAAAGTGTGTGTGGAGTCTTTCGACTCTCGGGGCAGTCATCGGCATCGCAGTTGCGACGCTTTGGATCAGCCCTGCGAATGCCCAGGGCACGCAGGGCCTCCAATTCGATGTCTTCATAGACGCTAACACGATCTATTTCAGTGGCCCCCCCGGGCCCAACCCCGGCACCACCTTTATCGTGACAGGATACATCTATCCGGGCGGCACGCTTGCAGGGAATCCTCAAGTAGCCCCGCCGAATCCGATTGGGGAGTGGACCTGCCGTGGAACGTTCACGCGGAATGCTTCAGAGGTGCGTCCCGAGGTCTACACCATTCAGGAATTTTACCTTCCCGATGACACCACCGCCATCGCAACGGAAGGTATTGAGCATGGCTTGGTGGGGATGGACCACCGTGACATGCGTGCCACCATTGGCGGTACGGGCATTTATCAGAACGTTAAGGGCCAAAACACAGAGGTCCGGATCGGCGTCAACGGAACCGGCTTATTCAATCTCTCGTTCACATTCACCCACTAGATCGGGTTATACGACATTGAGTGAAACCCGCACGAGAGCGATTGCACCGCGGCGCAGCGGAAGTGCGCCGCGACACCGCCATCCAAGTGCGGCCACCGCAAGCAAACTTTTGTTAGACAAATCATTCACCCTTATGAAACCCTTCAAACTTCTTTCATGGTCCGTTTCAGCGGCGCTCCTAATCGGCAGCCTGGCCCATGCAGATGTAGTCACGGACTGGAACAACGCCGCACTCGATGCGATCCGCACCGGCCACACGCCGCCGCCGATCGCCTCTCGCAGTCTTGGTATTCTTCACGTCTCAATCTACGACGCGGTCAACGGCATCGCCCGCACGCACGAACCCTATCTCGCGCAAAGCTCAGTGCCGGCCAGCGCATCACGTGAAGCCGCTGCCAGCGCTGCCGCGCACGATGCGCTTGTCAGTTTATTCCCTGCTTCCGCATCCAGCTTCGATGCGCTTCATGCCACGATTCTCGCCACTATTCTCGATGGCCCACAAAAGGTTGCAGGCATCGTGTGGGGTGAATTCGTCGCGAACCAAATCCTCGCCGCGCGCGCCAACGACGGTTCCGACGCGACCGTGCCGCCGCCTGGCGGCAGCGGTCCTGGCGTGTGGGTGCCGACTCCTCCGGCATTTCTTCCTTATCTGTTGCCGCAATGGGGATTCGTTACGCCGTTTGCAATGAGCAGTAGCTCGCAATTCCGTCCGCCCGGACCGCCGCCTCTCGATAGCCAGCGGTACGCGGCGGATTACTACGAAGTTAAGGAGCTCGGCGCAGCCAGCGGCTCGACGCGCACGGCAGAACAAACAGAGATCGCCTTGTTCTGGGCCGATGGCGCAGGCACCGAGACGCCTCCCGGCCATTGGAACAGTATTGCGCAAATTATCGCCGATGCTCGGGGCAACACGCTGGAACAAAACGCCCGGCTGTTCGCGTTGTTGAACATCGCCATGGGCGATGCCGCCATCTGCGCCTGGGATGCCAAATACGAGTTTCATTTCTGGCGTCCGGTGACCGCAATCAACTTCGTCGAACCGGAACTGCACTGGATGTCGTTCATCGTAACACCGCCTTTCCCTGATTACGTCTCCGGCCACAGCACCTTCAGCGGCGCGGCTGCCACCGTGCTCGCACTGTTTTATGGCACCGAAGACTTGCCGTTCACAATCGGCTCAGACTTTCTGCCCGGAGTATACCGCAGCTTTTCAACCTGCCTCGATGCGGCCGAGGAAGCTGCAGTGAGCCGTCTCTATGGTGGCATTCACTTTCGATCGGCAAACGAGGATGGACTGCAAGCGGGCATCGGCATTGGCGAATGGGCCGCGACTCATTACCTCCAGCCCAAGGACAATCGTTCGCGGAGGTAATCCATTGCCCGTTACGCGAGCCCCGCGGCGACCGCACCGTGTGCTCAAGGGCAGCGGGACAACGGACATCCGGCCGCCGCGCACACTATCGTAGGCAATGTCGCTTGTGGAACACCTGACGCTGGCGAACACCTAGTTCAAAGCGAAAACGCGTCGGCGACGAGGCGCGCCTGCTCGCGTTTATGGCGAGCGAGTGCGCCGACAGCGGGGCTGGCGCTGGCGTCGCGTCCCGCGTAGGCGATCTCGCTACAAAAGAGCGTGCGCAATCGCGGTTCGATGAAAGTCCATGCGCCCATGTTTTGCGGTTCTTCCTGACACCAGACGAGCTTCGCGTTCTTTGGAAATGGCTTAAGCATTTCGCGCAGCCTTTTTTCTGCGAGTGGATAAAGCTGCTCGATGCGAATAATCGCTGCGTCCTCAATTTTGCGCTCGGTGCGATACTTCAGCAGATCGTAATAAACTTTCCCCGAACAAAAGATGATCCGGTTCACTTTGTCGGCGGGACCGACTTCTGGCGAGCCGAGTATCTCTTCGAAACGGCCATGAATGAATTCCTCGGCGGGGGAGGAAGCAAAGGTGGCGCGCAACAGACTTTTCGGCGTCATTATGATCAGCGGCTTAATGAAATCGCGCTTCATCTGGCGCCGCAGCACGTGAAAATACTGTGCAGAAGTAGTCAGATTGCACACTTGGATATTATCGTCGGCGCACGCCTGCAGAAAGCGCTCCAGTCGGGCGCTGGAGTGTTCCGGTCCCTGGCCTTCATAGCCGTGCGGAAGCAACAGCACGATCCCGCTTGGCTGTTGCCATTTCGATTCTGCTGAAACGATGAACTGATCGATAATCGTTTGCGCGGCATTGACGAAATCGCCGAACTGCGCCTCCCATAAGCAGAGCATTTTTGGGTAATCGAGTGAGTAGCCGTAATCAAACCCGAGCACGGCAGCTTCTGAGAGCGGGCTGTTGTAAATGCAGATACGCGCCTGCTTTTCAGCCAGGTGCATGAGCGGCACGTAAGGTTTACCCGTGTTCGCGTCGTAGATTACGGAGTGCCGTGTGCTGAACGTGCCGCGCGAACTATCCTGGCCGGACAATCGGACCGGGATTCCCTCGAGCAACAACGATCCGAACGCGAGCGCTTCGGCATAATGCCATTCGTAGGGGCCGCCGTCCTCAAACACTTTGCGTTGATGATCGAGGACGATGCGTTTGATCTTGGGCTGAACCTGGAAACCCTCCGGTACGCGGGTGAGACCATCAACGATGGTCTTCAGCGTTTTCTCGCTAATCGCCGTCGGCTCCGATGTGCTGCTGTATTCCGGTTGAAAAATCGCCGTCGATTCTCTGAACTTTGCTTTCTCGCTAGCTTTTCGTTTTTCGATGGCGTCGACTTCGTCTCTCGTCATCTCAAGCCGCAGCGCGAACTCGGTTTCCAGCGAGGCGGCGTCGTCTTCGCTTAGTGTTCCGGCTTCGAGCAGCTCACGTTTGTACAGCTGGGTAACGGATGGTCGTTTCTCGATCTTTGCGTACAGATCGGGCTGGGTGAATGACGGTTCATCGCCTTCGTTGTGTCCGTAGCGACGATAACAATACATGTCGATCATTACGTCGCGCCCGAATCGCTGGCGAAAGTCGAACGCCATGTCGCTCACGAATTTAACGGCCAGCGGATCGTCGCCGTTCACATGAAAAATCGGAGCCTCAATAATCTTCGCGACATCGGTGGCATACGGAGAAGAGCGCGCATCTTTGGGAAGCGTTGTGAAGCCGATTTGATTGTTCACTACGACGTGAATCGTGCCGCCGGTGCTGTAACCGTATAGTTGAGACAGGTTGAGCGTCTCGGCCACGATTCCCTGTGCAATGAAAGCCGCGTCGCCATGCACCAGCAGCGGCAAAACTTTACGGCGGTGCTCGGTATCTCCACGAATCCGTTGTCGCGCGCGCGCTTTTCCTTCGACCACAGGATCGACGGCTTCCAAGTGACTGGGGTTCGAAGAGAGGCGAATCTCGACCTCGGCGCCCGAAGCAAGTCTGCGCACCGCGCGATAACCGAGATGGTATTTCACGTCGCCGTCGCCGGCCACCAAATCGGGAACGTAATTCTCGCTAAATTCCGTAAAGATGACCTTCAGCGATTTGCGCAAAAAATTCGCCAGCACATTGAGACGCCCGCGATGTGCCATACCCATGCAAATTTCCGCGACGCCACCATCCGGGCATCGGTGCAGGATAGTATCAAGAATCACCATGAGCGATTCCGAGCCCTGAAGGGAAAACCGTTTTTGCCCCACGTAGCGCGTATGCAGGAAGGTCTCGAACGATTCGGCTTCGAGCAGCGCCCGCAACAGCGCGACCTGAACTGCGCGCACCGTCGAATGTTTGTGCGGCCGAGTTTCCAGCCGCCGCCGCACCCAGTCGCGAATCCGCGGGTCTTGGATATGCATGAATTCCGAGCCAATGGAGTCGGCGTAAATTCTCTCGAGGCCAGCGACCATTTCGCGTAAGCTCATGGGCCGATTGTCGAGGAAAAATTTCGATGAGACGCGAAGATCGAGATCTGATTCGTTAAATCCGAACTCGCGCAAACTCAGCAGCGGATTTTGCGGTCGCGTCTCCGCCAGCGGATCGACGCGCGCAATGGTATGCCCGAGCGAGCAATATGCGTAAACGAGACCATCGATGCGTGTCTGCAATGCTGCCTCGCGAGCCTCGGCTTCCGCCACGGTCGCCCCGTCACGCTGCGGAAGATTTCCGAGCTCAAACCCTTCGAAAAAGGCGGACCACCCCGAATCGACTGAATCTGGATTTTGCTGCCAGCGCCGGTAGTTCTCCTCGATGAGATCGACATTTGCGCGAGCATCAATTGATGTACGCATACGAAAATGTCCGACGATTACGCGGCGCGGCAAGTTGACAGTGCGAAGGCGCTTTCGTTACTTGCTGCGTTCATGGCTTTCAGGACAATGTTTGCTCTCCCGGCCGCGCGAAACAGGCGACACAGGATAGGAGGAGCTCTCGCAACACTGGCGTTTCTTGCCGTGTTGATCCTCGCCCGATCAGCGCCTTGTCTTGGACAAGCCGATCCGGCTTCGGAACCGGCCGTTTTGGCTGTGGCGAAAGTGTTGCCGGCAGTGGTGAACATCAACACGGAGCGCGTGGTTCGGCGAACGGTGCGCGATCCGTTTGAGGATGTTTATGCGCAATTCTTCGGGTACAACCGCGTCCGACCACGCCAAATTCGACAGACTTTGCAAAGCCTCGGCTCCGGTTTCATTATCGATCCGGCTGGTTACATCGTGACCAACCAGCACGTGGTCGAGCGCGCCGCGGACTTGAAAATTCACGTGACGACAAACGACGGCAAAACCTACAGCGCGCACTACATTGCCGGCGATGACAAGACCGATCTGGCGTTCATTAAGATCGATGCCCAAACGGCGTTTCCCTTCATCAACCTTGACAACATCTCTCCGAATCTGCTCGGAGAGACTGTAATCGTGGTAGGCAACGCTGTCGGCTACGGCAGCTCCATTAGCCGAGGTGTTCTTAGCGCGGCGAAGCGTAATATCACAGTGGACGAGACTGAATACAAAGACCTGGTGCAGACCGATGCGGCGATTAATCCAGGTAACAGCGGCGGGCCAGTGATCGACGTTTCCGGTCGGCTGGTCGGCATTGCCTCCGCAAAAATGGCGTTCACGCCACAGGGTGTGCCCACGCAGGGACTTGGTTTCGCCATTCCCGCGGAAGTGGTACGTGAGAGCGTCAATCGATTCAAGAAAACAGCCCAAATAAAGGCCGCGCCAAAAAGCGCTTCCGCAACGATCGAAACAGCAATTTCGAGAGCAGAGAAGTTATTTGGACTACAGCTACAAAATTTGAGTCAGGAATTGAGCGATGCGCTCGGCTACACGCGAGGCCGGGGGGTCTTAATTACTGCAGTCGAACCGGACAGCCCAGCAAACGAAGCAGGAATTGAGCGCGGAATGGCGATTTATCGCGTGGGCAAATCGGACGTTTCCTCCGTTCGTCAGGTCGAGGAACTATTGCGATCGGCGGAGAGCGGCGCAGCCGTGGAATTCATCGTCGGCATCATTCGCACCGATGAACAAAACCGTCAGGTTGCGACCGTGAGCCTGACGGCGCGCTAAAAAATTTGGCAACGCAATCGTGGTTCGATTGTCTCATCGAAGTATCGCAAAATGATTAAGGTCGAAAATCTGACAAAACGCTACGCTGGCCAGCCTGCCATCCAGGATTTGAGTTTCGAAGTTAGCCAGGGGGAAATCATGGGATTTCTTGGGCCAAACGGCGCCGGTAAGACCACGACCATGCGCATCCTGGCCGGCTTTATGCCACCTACTTCAGGCCGCGCTACGGTCGCGGGATTCGACGTTTTTGAGCAATCGCTTCAAGCGAGGGCGCACCTCGGCTACATGCCGGAAAATGTGCCGCTCTACAGCGACATGCGCGTGACGGAGTATCTCAATTATCGTGCGGCGCTAAAGGGAGTCCAGCATCGCCGCGTTGCCGAGCGTGTCGGTGATGTAGAGGAACTCTGTGGTCTCAAGGATGTCAAAAAGAAACTGATCGGCACTCTTTCCAAAGGCTATCGTCAACGTGTCGGCCTGGCGGACGCGCTGTTGGCGGAACCTGACCTTCTCATCCTCGATGAGCCGACGATCGGTCTCGATCCAAATCAGATCCGGCAGGTGCGCGAGCTGATCAAAAACTTGGGCAAGCACCACACAATTTTGCTTTCGACGCACATTTTGCCCGAGGTAGAGATGACATGCAGCCGCGTGATCATCATTCACAAGGGCCGAATCGAAGCGTGCGATACACCGGATAATTTGCTTGGGAAAATCAGACAAGCTGGAGGCATAGTGCTTGAAGCAAAAGTCGGGAGCGATAACGGCGCAGAGGAGCTGAAGAAGATTTCAGGCGTGCGAGACGTCGTTACCGACGGGGAGGATGACTGGAAGCGATTTTCCCTTCGCGTGGAGTCGGGTATCGACGTTCGTGAAGAGGTGTTTCGGCTTGCCGCCGATCGCCACTGGGCGGTGCGCGAATTAACTCAGCGTCGAGCGACGCTCGAGGACGTATTCGTTGAACTCACGCATCCCGACGTGGTTTGAGATCAAATGTTAACACGGAGACCGACTGATGCGTAAGTTTTACACCCTGCTCTCGCGCGAGGTGCGCGGCTATTTCCATTCCCCGGTGGCGTACGTCGTGCTGATCTTTTTCCTCATCGTCAGCGGGATCGATTTTTACTTTCAGGTCTCTTTCATGAACCAGCGTCAGGTGCAATACACAGTCCAGGAAGCATTCTTCAATTCTGTCTTCTTCTGGTTCGCATTCGTTCTGATTTTTCCCTTGATCACGATGCGCCTGTTTGCCGAAGAATTTAAGCTCGGGACCATTGAGCCACTAACTACTGTCCCTGTGCGCGATTGGCAGGTAGTGCTTTCAAAGTTCTTTGGTGCGCTGATCTTTTATCTGATTCTGTGGGTTCCGACACTGCTCTACTTCTGGATTTTTCTAAGAGTCACAAACCAGCCGGCCGCGCATTCTGCCGGAGCATATTTCGGGTCGTATCTGATGCTTTTGTTGCTTGGGATGTTCTATCTCTCGATTGGTTGTCTCACGTCTGTTCTGACCAGGAACCAAATCATCGCCGCCGTAATCTCTTTCTGCGCGATTACGCTGTTATTTTTTCTTGGTCTGGTTCAGTTCATTCTTTTGGATATCACTTCGACCACGCGCGACTTACTCGGCTATTTCTCCGCGATCGAACACATGGGAACATTCTCCCGAGGCGTAATCGATACCCGGCCGATCGTTCTTTACGTGAGCATGACCATTGTGATGCTAACGCTCACCTATCAGGCATTCCAATCCCGCAAATGGAGGCTCTGACAAATGGCTGTTGAAGCAAAGCGTCGCCGAAGAGCAAAAGGAATTGGCCGATTTCGGATCGGCTTCAATGTTCTCGTCCAGATCCTGCTGATCTTGTTTCTCGTTGCAATGGTAAATTCCTTGGCCTTCAAGCACTACGCGCGTTGGGATTTTTCCCGGGACCAAAAATATGCGGTCTCGGATAAGACGAAGCGTTTCCTCGACACGCTCAAGGGCAAGATGCGCATCACGGTTTTCTTTTCGCCGAGTACGCCGATTACTGCGGACGTTCAGAATTTGCT
>DATLPS010000005.1:0-9371 GCA_035535575.1 Candidatus Limnocylindria bacterium | reverse complement strand
AGTTTGCGAGCGATGTCGAGTTTGTTAAGCGGCCGGTAATCTTTTCGCGCCAGGAGCGCCAGCACTTGTTCTCGAATCTTACGTCCGTTTGCAGTCATCTGGGCGAAACAATATGGTCAGGTTTCTCGACTTAACCCGATTTCAACCCGAGGTCTAACTATGCGAAAGGCGATTATTGCTGCCACGTCGGCGATCTTAGTAGCGGCGATCGCTTCATTTGCTGCAGGAGGAGCTAAAATGAAGGTCACAAGTTCTGCGTTCCAGCAAGGTGCGAACATTCCATCAAAATTTTCATGTGACGGCCCGAACACTAGTCCGCCTTTGCAGATTTCGGATGTGCCTACCGAAGCGAAAAGCCTTGTCTTGATCGTCGATGATCCGGACGCGCCGAGCGGACTGTTCACGCATTGGGTGGTTTGGAACATTTCTCCGCAGGCCACTACGATTGCGGAAGGAAGCACGCCAAAAGGAGTCCAGGGAACCAACGACTTTGGCAAATCGGGTTATGGCGGACCATGTCCACCTTCCGGCACGCATCGTTATTACTTCAAGGTTTTCGCGCTGGATCGGGAGCTAGATTTACCTGTCGGTGCGAAACGCAGCCAACTGGATTCGGCGATAAAAGGTCATGTGATTGCACAGGGCGAATTGATGGGTCGCTATTCCCGAAAAAAATAACTGTGGCGGCGGGCTGCTTGCCGCGCTGGAGCTTGGCGAAGGGGATCGACCGCAGAATGGATCGCGGTTTTTGCCGCACTCCTAAGAATGAAGCGACTACAGTTCGAATAATCGCGCGTTTGAATTAGTCTCAGTCGTGATGCGCGAGAGGATTTGGAAAATCGGGGATCGCGTTTTCAACGTTTCCCGACGGGGATTAATAATGGGCGTATTGAATGTCACTCCCGATTCGTTCTCCGACGGCGGCAACTTTCTTGCGCCGGAGAAAGCAATAGAGCACGGCGTGCAAATGGCAGCAGAGGGCGCGGACATCATTGACGTCGGCGGTGAATCGACGCGACCTGGCGCTGAACCGATCGCGGCTGACGAGGAATTACGTCGCGTAATTCCGGTGATCGAGAAATTGCGAGCAAAAATCGATGTTCCTATTTCAATCGACACCTCGAAATCCGATGTCGCACGCGCGGCGATTCGGGCAGGCGCTTCGATTGTAAACGACATCACCGGCGGGCGAGGCGATGAGGCAATGCTGCCGCTCGTTGCGGAAACCAGATCGGCCTGCATTATCATGCATATGCAAGGCACTCCGCGGACGATGCAGAACCAGCCGCGATATTCGGATGTTGTTTCAGAAATTGCTGATTTTTTTCGACAACAATATACGCGCGCCATAGGTTGTAGTATTGATCCCATGGCGATTGCGTTTGATCCGGGCATTGGTTTCGGGAAAGCGTTCGATCATAACCTGGAGTTGCTCGCGCAGCTTGAGCAGCTTCGAGTGCATGATCGACCACTTGTGGTTGGCGTTTCCCGTAAATCGTTCCTAGGGAAGCTGATCGATTTGCCGGAGATCGGCGACCGGCTAGCGGGCGCCGTCGCGTTAACCTCGCTCTTGCGGGTCCGCGGCGCGGACGTGTTCCGCGTTCATGATGTTAAAGAAAATGTGAGCGCCTTACGTGTAACGGAAGCAATTCATCAAAAAGCGACATGATCCATCAAGTCATAGATCTCTGGTTCAGAGGATGGCGCAGTCTGATCGAAATCATTCTGCTGAGCGTGGCGATCTACTACGGCTATCTATACTTTCGCGGGACACGGGGCGCGAAAGTACTGACCGGGCTGGCGATCGTTTTTTTGACGCTGACTCTAATTTCCACGCTGCTCAACTTAGTTGTGATCGGCTGGATCGTGCGAAGCTTCTCGGTTTTCCTCGCAGTCGCGTTGGTTGTGATCTTTCAGCCGGAACTGCGGCGTGGCCTCGCTGCGCTCGGTGGCCATCCGATTTTCTCGCTGACGAGCGAGAAAAGAGAAACCGTTCATGATCTGGCGGAGGCGGTGACCCAATTGGCAAACAAACAGTACGGCGCCCTCATCGCCATCGAGCGCGACACATCGATTCGTGTTTACGAAGAAACAGGCGTCGTCATTGACGGCGAGTTTTCTGTCGAGTTGATCCTGACAATCTTTCATCCAAAGGCCGCGTTGCACGACGGGGGGGTGATTATTCGTAATGGACGAATTGCAGCTGCAGCTTGCATTTTTCCTGTGAGTCAGCGGGAAACGTTGGACCGCAGTCTGGGACTACGTCACCGCGCCGGGCTCGGGATAACCGAGGAATCGGACGCGGTGGCGGTGGTGGTATCCGAAGAGACCGGCAGTATTTCCATTTGCCATCGGCGCCGAATCGAGCGCAATTTCACGCCCGAAACATTCCGCCAACGGATCGCAGAAATTTTGTTGCACACTAAATATGAAGAGCCTGATTCTGAACAACTGGCGCGCGAAGTTGATCTCCCTCCTACTCGCGACAACGCTCTGGTACCTCATCAAAAAGAACGTAGCGACGATGCCCTCGCCGTCTGAAAGGGTGTCGCAAGTGCCAGCTACCGAAACGCGTTAACGGCGCGATTTAGCCCGGATTTCATATCCGCTCAGCGGGAAGCTGAGCCCCGAAAGCTTTCGGGGTTGTTCGAGTTACATTTGATCGGTGCGGCTCGCTCGTTGGGAAAGGGCTGGGCCACCCAGCAACTTCAGAGGAAGTAGCTGCCCTTCGGGCGCATTTTTCGTCGGCGAACCGAAAAATGCGGGTTAGCGCAAAAAACGCGACAGATTTTCTTCCTCCCAGCGTCGCGCCCGCCGGTACTGAGGAAATTCGCGTTCTCGTCGGTTGAATTCTTCGGTGTGAACCCGCCGGCGGTTTGCCGAAAGCGTTTGATCCGGCACGACCGAATGCAGCATCTCGTGATAAAGCACGTAGCGCAAAAACCACAGCGGCACGAACGGCTGATCCAGCGCAGGATTGATGCGAATCAGGCGATCTTCCTCTTGAATCGTGCCAAAGATGAAATGCTCTCTGGGGCGGTGCTTTCGCCGTCGGCCCCACACAATCTTGTAACCCCGAAGACGCCCACGAAAGTAGCGTTCGTTCAAATCGCCAAAGATGGCGCGCAGATCGAAATGCGTTCCCTCGTGACGCAAATTCAAGTGGCGCTGCATCGGCAGCTTCGGATGAGCAAGCTTTCGTTTGGTCTTCTTCTTAGCCATGGGGAATTCTCTAAAACGAGCAAGCGGGGAGATTACTTTAGTGGTGGCCCAATATAGTGACAAGCAAAGCGGCAGTTTTGTGAGAAAATTGTTGTAAGCTACTTATCTGCAGCTCCTTATCTGCTACAGGGAACCCTACGCTTTCAGCGTGAGTTGCGGGCGGAAAGCTTCCTTTTGCGTCTCGAATATTTGCCTGCGCGGCTTTAGCCGCATCGAGCGATGGACGTCAGGACGTTTTGCCAAAATCGCAACTTGCGTATAATCGTTTTGATCTGCTGGTGGACGCACCAGAGGTTTAGCCGATCACAATGACATGACGCCTTTTCTGCGAAAATTGCTCGGCCAAAACTGGCTGCTGTTGGCGACGATGCTCGCGCTTGCTGTTTTTGGTGTCGTAGCCATCTACAGTGCGACTTCCACGCGCAGCGATGCGTACGCAGCGGATTTCTGGCGAAAACAGGCGAATTGGGTGATTGTCGGCGTCTTTGCATTCATGGTGACGAGTTTGGTCCACTACCGCTGGATTCGGTGGGGAGCGTTGCCGATGTACCTGGCCGGAATCGTCTTTCTGATCCTGACAAAGTTTATCGGCACCAAAGTGTATGGCGCGCGTAGCTGGCTGCATCTGGGTCCGATCAATTTTCAACCGGCGCAGCTTGCTGTTGTCGCCGGGATTATGGTTTTGGCCATTTTTCTAACTCAGTTTCACGAAATGCATCCAATGCTGCGGTTGCTACTCTCAGCAGCGATTGCAGGAGCGCCTTGCCTGCTCATCCTGCTGCAGCCCGATCTGGGCGAGGTAATCATTTGGATTCCGGTGCTCTTGGCGGTGTGGTTCGTCGCGGGCTTGCCGCTGCGCTATTTGCTTTGCGTCATTCTCATCGGAATCGCTTTTGTGCCGATCGCGATCCATTTCGGGCTTAAGCCATATCAGCAACAGCGGATTACCGCCTTTACGCACCCGGACATCGACAAACAGGGTTCTGCGTGGGCAATCAATCAATCTCTGATTGCCATCGGTTCAGGCGGTTGGTCCGGAAAGGGATTCAAAGCGCCAAATACACAAATCGAGCTTGGGTTCCTTCCCGCTACTGCTGTGCACAATGACTACATTTTCTCCGCTATCGGAGAGCAATGGGGGTTTATCGGTGGCATGTTTCTCATCGGTGGTTTCGTCTTGCTTCTGATGACGTGTCTTTTTGTCGCGTTTTTTGCTGGTGATCACTTGGGTTTGCTCCTGGCCGTGGGGATTACGGCCCTGATCTTTACGCACATCTTTCAAAATATGGGAATGACGATAGCGATGCTCCCAATCACGGGTGTGCCGCTGCCCTTGATCAGTTACAGCGGGTCTTTTGTGTTAATGATCATGTTTGGCCTCGGACTCGTGAACAGCGTTTGGATCCACCGGAAGATCCCCGCCTGACCAAAGCCGCAGGCCGCGACCAGAGCCTGCTCGCCGTGGCGAGGGCACGCCCGGTCTCCGGTTACTAGCTCTTCCGCCGCGATTTACTTTGACCTGCGCTTGCCTACAATCCGCCGCAACACATGGAAGCCGATTACAAGGTCAAGCTGGACATTTTCGAAGGGCCGCTGGATCTGCTCCTTTACCTGATCAAACAGGACGAGATCGACATCTACGATATCTCGCTTGAACGCATCACCAGCCAGTACCTCGAATATCTTCAAGCTTTCAAAGAATTGAATATCGAGTTAGCCGGCGAATTTGTGGTGATGGCGGCAAATTTGATTTACCTGAAAAGCCGCAGCCTTTTGCCTGTCGACCAGCAGTCACCGGAGGAAGATGCCGGGGAGGATGATCCCCGCTGGGAGTTAATTCGACAACTGATTGAGTACAAAAAGTTCAAAGAAGCGGCAGCCGAATTACATCTGCGGGAGTTGGAACAGGAGAGGATTTTCGCGCGCGAAGGTGCACCATCATTAGCGCTGCAAGAACCGCTGCGTCTGGGCGAAGTCGGAATTTTTCAACTCATCAACGCTTTCCAAACGGTGATCAAAAGGATCGAAGCGCGACAGGATGTACAGGAAATCCCTGGCGAGCGTTTTAGCGTTTCGGAGAAGATCGACGCGATTTTGCAACGCGTTGCGACTGGTACCCCGGTCCGTTTTTCTGATTTGTTTGGAGCTGTCGCATCG
Organism: Candidatus Limnocylindria bacterium; assembly: GCA_035535575.1. Classification (GTDB taxonomy): domain Bacteria; phylum Verrucomicrobiota; class Verrucomicrobiia; order Chthoniobacterales; family UBA10450; genus Udaeobacter. The sequence continues at coordinate 3,992 of DATLPS010000005.1, read as the reverse complement.
CGTCTGGAAGTGGTGGTGACTTTTCTGGCGCTTCTAGAGTTGATTCGTCTCAAACAAGTCCGCGCCGTGCAGAAAAACATTTTTGAAGACATTGAGATCGCGGCCGCTGCAACATGAAGACCGATAATACGCGGGTCGGCTGTAGCCACGGCGCTGCGTCGCTGTGTCGCGCGCAATGCGGAGGAGCGCCTCGACACAGCGAGGCGGCTACAACAACATGCGGCGGATTTTAATCGCCGGGTGTGGTTATGTCGGGCAGGGGGCGGCTGATTTATTCCATGCTGCCGGCTGGGCGGTAGAAGGCTGGACTAGTTCTGCCAAATCCGCAGCGACGCTCTTAGCTAAGCCGTATCCGGTACGCCAAGCCGATATCTCCCGCCGTGCTGAGGTTGCTGAACGCGCAGGAATGTTCGATGCAGTGATCCACTGCGCCAGTTCGAGCGGTGGCGATGCCGATATGTATCGGAAAATTTATCTCGATGGCGCTCGCAATCTCCTCGAAATATTTCCGGGATCAAAACTGCTCTTTACGAGCAGCACCAGCGTTTATGCGCAACGCGATGGTTCGTTGGTCACCGAAGAGAGCGAGACAAAACCACTGCGCGAAACGAGCCGTATCCTATTGGAAACGGAAAGAGTGCTGCTCGGCAGCGGCGGGATCGTGGCACGGCTCGCTGGAATCTATGGACCGAAGCGGTCTGCTTTGTTAAAGAAATTCCTTGCGGGCACAGCGGTTATCGATCTGGAAAATGATCGCTTCGTTAATCAAGTGCATCGGGACGACATCGCGGCGGCTCTTTATTTATTGTTGAGCCGAGAAGCGAAACCCGCTCAGATTTACAACGTCGTTGACGATCAACCGATTCTGCAAAGCGAATGCTATCGATGGCTGGCGCAGAGGTTGAATCGACCGCTACCGCCGACCGGTGGGTCAACGCAGCAACGTAAACGCGGAGACAGCAACAAACGCGTGAGCAATGCCAAGCTACGTCGCCTCGGCTGGGCTCCGCAGTATCCAACATACGCGGAGGGGATGGAAAGAAGTGTCTTGCCAAGTTTCGCGAACGTCATTCCTGACCTGTCATGTTGAGCGAAGCGAAACATCTCTGACTGTTGTCTTGGTCGCGTAGAAGGATGAACTGAGATTCTTCGGTTCGCTCAGAATGACAAGCTGCGCGGCTGCGCTAACCGACACGCGCAGCTTCAGTGGCTGCGAGAGCAGCGGCGTGATAATTTTCGCGTCGTTCGCCGAAAAGCTGGCGAATCACCTCTTCCACAGGCACCTCCTGGACATTGATGTCGCTAACATCGCAAGCCTCCAGAAGACGCCGGCAGGTCTCAGTGACTTTTGCGCGTGGAACTTTGAGCTGCACCGAAACAGGCGTCTGTTCCGTCACGTCACCGAAGCTCGAAAGATCCCGCGCCGCTTCTTTTTCAAAGGTAAGACTCAGGATTTTGTACCCGGAAAACCGATCGACGATCTCTGCCAGCGGTCCATCGAAGAAGATTTTTCCGTGATCAATCACCAGAACCCGATGACACAGCTCCTCGATATCCTGCATGTAATGGCTGGTTAGCAGCGTGACAATGTGATGTTCCTCATTGTAGATGCGCAGAAACTCGCGCACTCGTTTTTGACTGACCACATCCAGTCCGATTGTCGGTTCGTCGAGAAAAAGCACGCGCGGCTCATGAATAAGCGCAGCGATCAATTCCATTTTCATTCGCTCGCCCAAAGAGAGTTCGCGCACCATAACGTTCATTTTGTCGCGCACTTCCAACAGGTCCGATAACCCATCCACAACTTTTTCGAATCGGCTGCGGTCTATTCCGTAGATCGCGCGGTTGAGTTCAAGCGATTCCTGCGCGGGCAGATCCCACCAGAGCGCATTCTTTTGTCCCATGAGCAAACTAAACTGGCGCTTCATCTCGTTGCGCCTTTCCCATGGAACAAAACCGAGCACGCGGGCATCACCCGAAGTCGGGTTCAGCAATCCCGAAAGCATTTTGAGGACAGTAGTTTTCCCCGCCCCGTTCGGACCGAGAAACCCGACAAACTCACCGTCCTCGATTTGGAACGAGACCTGGTCTGCTGCTCGCGTCTCGTCGTACCGCCGCCTTAACAGTCCTTTGACGGAACCCCAGAGCCCACGCTCTTTTCGGTACGTCCGATAGACTTTGGTTAAGTTGTGAGCCTCAATTGCAGGCATAAGCCCTCCAATGAAGCTAGCTGGTCATGCTGCGTGAGCAAAATCACGCGACCCAACCGCCTGAGATTTCTCGGCTGATCCAATCGACGTGTTCCCCGATGCGTGTCGAAAACAATCCCTCACCTTAATCCTCTCCCTTCCCTGAAGGGAGAGGCGATCAATCATGGCAGCGGCGCGCGAGTTTTCGCAAGATGAGCTCAGGCTCCGCCTCTCCCCATTTGCGGGGAGGGGACTGAGGTGAGGGGCACCTCCGTTCCAGGGGAAGCTGTCAGCTTCCCCTACAGAACGTCGTCAATGCACGCGAGCAAATGCGAGACAGTCTCCTCGGTTTCATCTCCCATGTTTGAGAGGCGAAAAGTTTGGCCGCGAATTTTCCCGTAACCCGGATCAATCACTAGATGATGTTTCTCGCGAAGTTTTCTCGCGAAGTCCAGTACGTCGATACCCTTGTTGTTTTTCACGCAAGTGAGCGTCTTCGATCGGAATCCTTCCTCAGCGAAGAAATCGAACCCGGCGCGGCGCACCCACTCGTGCACGAGCGCGTTCGTGCGCCCGTGTCGAGCAAAACGTGCTTCCAGTCCTTCGTTGAAAATTTCGTCGAGTTTTGATTGCAGCGCGTGTATGTGAGCAATGCTTGGCGTGCTTGGCGTCACCCATTCAGCCTGTTCTTTCTTGAACTCAAGGAAATCGAAATAAAATCCGCGATTCGGAATTTTTTCAGCGCGCGAGAATGCTTTTTCGGAAACGGAGAACAACGAAAAACCCGGCGGCAACGCCAGTGCCTTTTGCGCGCCGGTCAGCATCACGTCGATGCCAAGTGCGTCCATGTCGATTTGCACCGCGGAGAATGACGAAACAGTGTCGATGACTAGTGCAACGTCAGGGTACTTGGCCAGAATACAGCAGATTTCCGGAAGCGGATTCATCACACCGGTCGAGGTTTCACTGTGTGTCAATGTGACCGTATCAAATTTTCCAGTGGCCAAGGCTCGATCCACCGCGTCAGGATTAATATGTTTTCCCCAATCGACTTGGAGCGGCTCGGCATTTTTCCCGCAGCGCTTTGCAACATCCAACCATTTGTCTGAGAATGCGCCACACATACAGCAAAGCACACCGCGGTCGGCCAGGTTGCGGATTGAAGCCTCCATCACGCCCCATGCCGATGAGGTTGAAAGGAACACCGGCTGCTTTGTTCCGAACAATGTCTGGAGCTTAGGATGGATGTCGCGGTAAAGATTCCTAAAATCCTCGCTGCGATGTCCGATCATTGGGCGTGAGAACGCCGCCCATGTTTTTTCTGATACTTCAACCGGACCCGGAATGAAAAGTTTGTCGTGCGGCTGCATGCGGAAACGTCCAACGCTAGCGCTGAACATTCAATGTTCAAAAGCAGGTGCCTAATGTACTGCAGCGGCAGTTTGCTTTCTATATAACGCTCTGGTTTGTAGTCTGCCTCGCCCCGCTTGCGGGGAGAGGATTGAGGTGAGGGGCGTCCGGAAACGGCTTTTCGCTAGATACGTTGATGAATAAGATTAATCGGTGGATCGCGCTCGATTGCTGCGAAATAAGGCGACTGAGCCTGAACGCATTCTTTGGCAACACTTACGGAACCGAAACTTCGCTGGCTACAAATTTCGCCGTCAACATCCGTTCGACGGTTACGTGTTGGATTTCTATTGCCCGAGCGCAAAGCTGGCCATCGAATTGGACGGTGGCGGACATAACTATTGTGCAGGCCAAATTCGCGATCAGACGCGGTCGGAATTCCTGGCTCGCCAC
>DATLPS010000004.1:0-8507 GCA_035535575.1 Candidatus Limnocylindria bacterium | reverse complement strand
CGAGGCCGTTGAAATAATCCAGCTCCATGAAAGCGAGCGGCGCGGATGGCTCTTCGCGGAACTGCTCACCCGGTGAGAGCAGCTTCGGTTTCGCCGCTACGGGTGCGCTGGCGGCCAGTTGCTGACGCAGCGTGCCGCGGGTGGCGACCAAGACGATTCGCGCCGCAGCTTGCAGCGCGATCATTTCTCCCTTCGACATCTTGCTCGCCGAGCGAAGATAAATCCCACCTGGCTGATCGACACTGGTCAGGGCCGCACGCGCTTCGGTCAGTCGGCGCAGATGGGAGGTCAATGGTTCTTCGTAACTCGGCAGTTCCTCGCTGACGAGCACGAGATCGGCCTTTAACCCGTGCAGATTCCAGAAGGTGTGCGCGGACAGAATTTCGCGCACTACTTCGATGTCCCGGACGTGACTGATCATAACTACGACAATCGGCAGGTCGCCGGAAATGCCCTGCCTCCAGAGCGCGCGTTGACCTTCGGCGGGACGGCCGAGCCGCGCCGGCGGCGGTCGTAGTTGGGCCTGCGGAAAAATGACGAACGCTGCCAGTTGTTGGTAGGTTTGAACGTCGCGCGGGCGGATCTGGAGGCGGCGCATTTCGAATTGGGAATGCGTCCATGCAGTCTCGAACGCACGCGCGCAGGTATGAAACTCACAGTAGCGTTCAGCCAGCGCGATGACCGCTTCGCGCGATTCCGCCATCAGTGTGACGAGCGCAAATTGGAAGCGCTGGTTGGGGAGAATCGTGACGCTGCGCCGCAGACTCAAAATCGGGTCGAGCACGGCGCCAACCCGATTCGTTAGTCTGCGGCGCAGTGCGTCGGGATTTTCCGCTGTGCGGCCGCGGCCAAGGAATTGGGCGCGGTCGGTTTCGAACTCGATTGAGTCGCTGACTGAAGAGGATTCGGGGACCACGAGGTGCGCGACCCAGATCGGCTGTTCGTCGGGAGCACGAAGGCGACGACGGGCGACGAGGGCCTCGCAATGCGGCACCCATTCGGTTTCGATGAAGAGCTTACTGAAAGCGGGATGCGCTCGATCGGCTCGATGAGGCGCGAGCGCCAATTCGAGATAACTGGTCAGCTCGAGCAGCGCGGCTTTGCGCGAGATATTGACCAAAGTTACGCGACGAACTTCGGCGTCGTCTTCGGCGGAAATGACAATTTCGGTGATCGTTTCGCACGGTCCGCTTCTTCGTCGGAACTCGGCTTTATCGGGGGGGAAACTCCACGTATACCGCCGCTCGGGAGCTGGCACTGGTTGATGCGTGTTACTCCAGAGCGTGTCACTTTCCAGATCCCTGATGTAACAAACCGGGCCTACTTCAAGGGTAGTGTCAGCGTGCCAGCGCGTGACGTCCAGATCGAGCCAGCGCAAGTAGCCGCCGCCGGAATTCGTGATCGTAACCGAACATTTCCCGTTGGAGAGCAGTTGAATGCGCGGCGAGGCAATATCGGGCGGTTTGGCCACGGCCGCGCCGACGGCCGGAGCCCTGCGGGCCACAGGCCGCTCTTCATGTGCTTCACCAGTGGTCGGCAAAATCTGTTCGGGAATATGCTCGTGCAAAAGCGGCTCGGTCGCGCGGATGCGTGCGTCGGCGAGAAAACGCCGCCGCATCGCGTTGTTGTTTAAAACGTTGTCGTAAGCGAGGAGCGACATGCCTTGGTGATGCACCATGTAGCAATGAATGATGATCCCAGCCGCACCGCCGGGTTCGGCTCGCCGCGAATAATCTATCGCTTCGAAATAGCCGTAATCGCCGAGCAGGGTCGAATTGCCGCCGATGGTGGCGAGCCGGCGCAAATTCTTTGCCGCGGCGGCCGGCTCAACGCCGAGCGCGAGCGCTGTCGCATAGGGAGCAATAACAAGGTTTTCATCCTGTCCGCGTTTCAAGGCCAGCGCCGGTACGCCGAATGCCCGGTATTGATAAACGTTATGCCGATCGAGCGCGCTAAAGGCGGATTCCGAGATACCCCAAGGCACGCTGCTTTGCTGCGCATAGGCAATCTGGCAGTGCACGGCGTCGTGACAGGCGCGATCGAGCAGCGAATTTTCGTGCGTCTGCGTGAAGAGGAGCGGCATCAAGTACTCGAACATCGTTCCGTTCCATGACAGGAGCGGCAGACGACCGTACGCAGAGCCAAAAGGCCGGCTCAAAGCCCACCAATGTTCCACTGGCACTTCCCCGCGCGCGATGGCCAGGAAACTGGTCAGGCGCGCCTCACTCGCGAGCAGGTCGTAAAACGACGCGTCGAGCCGGCGTTCAGCCACTTGATATCCAATCGCAAAGATGCGCCGTTCCTTGTCATAAAGGAATCCCAGTCGCATCCCGCTTTCGAGTTGCTGGCACTGCGCGATCAATTCTTGCAATCGCGCCAGTTGCTCCGAAGCGCTCTGGCGTGAATGCTCGACCTCGCTGACGAGAAGATGGAGCCACTCGCGCACGTCCGGCGGAATCTCCGCCTGCTCTGGCCGGTCATGAAACGCGAGTAGCGGTACGAGCCCAGGAATGCCTTCAACGACGATGTTGCGTAGTGAAAAAGTAGCAGCGAGCGCTTCGCGCCGGCATTCGTGCGCAGTGTCGCCTAATGACATCAACTGTGCCGGCAGCGCCATCAGCATTTCCACCGGCCGTAGATACTTATCGATAACCCCATTCCACGCGGTGACCTGCTTCGAAATTTGTTGCGCCCAGTAGGCACGCGGACCTTTTACTTCTTCGCTGAATTGCCCGAGCAATTTCTGCGCGGGTTCTCGAGCCGCGCGGAACCGCCTGATTACTCCCTCCAGATTCGCCGGCTGGCCGGTCGTCAGTTTCTCCAGCGCTAGAAGCGACGGATAATCTGCCGGTTCCTTGGACGCGCCAGCCACTTGCCGAAACACGCCAAGGGTGTCGGCTAAGCCACGCAAAGCGACTGCATCGAGAAGAGGACGCGCGGTCAGTTCAGCGCAGCTGCTCTGGAAAGTCCAAAGGCCTGCGAGCAGATTCCCGCTGTCTACTGTCGAGACATAGCGTGGATGCAACGGTGCGAGTGTGTTTATGTCGTACCAGTTCAGGAGGTGGCCTTCGAAACGCTCGAGCCGATCCACCGTTTCCAACGTATCGAGATTGCGTGCGACCAAGTCGTCGATTGTGATATAAGCGAAGTCATTTGCCGCTACAGTGGCTAAAATCCAAAGGCCAATGTTGGTCGGGGAGGTGCGCAGAAAAATTTCCCGCGTCGGTGTTTCCTGGACATTATCCGGCGGCAGCCACGAGGTTTGCGGTCCGACAAAATCATCGAAGTATCTCCAGGTCCGTCGCGCTGCCCCGCGCAGGAAGCGCCTGTCCTCCGCCGTTAAGATTCCGCCGCGCCAGCTCCTAGCCTGCCGATCAATCAGGATCACTGCGATGGGAAAAAACGCCCACAAGAAAAGAAATGGCGTTGTGGCTCCTATCGCCGTTGGTCCGCGCCAGTCGGCAGCAGCGAAAAGCAGGGCGCAAACCGCCGGAATCCAAAGCCGCGTGAGCACAAATTGCAGTTGGCGATTCTTCGCTCGCTGGTGAGCGTCCTGCGCCGTCTCCCATTCGAGTAGCAGCCGATGCGATCTGATGCGCCGGTATGCGACCCGAATGATGGCATCGAGCGCCATGCCCGCGTAATCCGGTAAGAAAAGCATTGCGAAAACGGAGCCCAGGAGGCGGTCACGTGGCTCGCGCCAGAACCGCGTTCCGGGCGGCGGCGGATGGAAGAGAAGCTCGAGAACAGAATTAAGGACGGGCCACATCATCAAACCCACAATCAGCACGCTCCAAAGAATCGGCGCGGGCGTCAGAAGCCAGCCCGCCACGAGGAGAGCCATGGTCGTTGGCGGCACCAGACTGCGGCGCAGATTGTCGAAAATCTTCCACCGGTTGAAAACGGACAGCGGGTTAGGTTCAAACTTGCCGCCGCCCACAGGCACGCGCGGCTTCAGCCAATCGAGGATCTGCCAGTCGCCGCGAATCCAGCGGTGTTGCCGACTCCACCACGCAGTGTAGCTGCTGGGGAACACATCCAGTAACTCGATGTCGGTCGCCAGCCCGACGCGCACGTAGCTGCCTTCCAGCAAATCGTGGCTCAACAGGTGCGTTGCAGGAAATCGCTCCGACAAAAGGCGATGAAACGTCCGTAATTCGTAGATCCCTTTGCCGTGATAACTGCCTTCGCCAACCAAGTCCTGGTAAACATCGGAAACGGCATGCGTGTAAGGATCGATTCCTCGCGGATCGGCAAAGATGCGTGAAAACCATGTCGCGGTGGCGCTCGGCAAAGATGCACTGACGCTCGGCTGAATGATGGTGTAACCGCGGGTGACGCGGCGCCCATCTTGAGAAAGGCGCGCCTCATTTAGTGGGTGTGCGAGCGTTTCGATCATACGCCGGGCGGTGTCGCGCAGGAGTTGAGTGTCAGCATCCAGAGTGATGACGAAGCGTACGCCCTCAAGCTGCGCGCGATCGCCGGCATAAAGCAATTCCTCTAGCTCGGGCGCTGATTCGCCCATAAGGAATCGGTTGAGCTGCTCGAGCTTGCCCCGCTTGCGCTCCCAGCCGATCCAGCGTTGCTCGCTCTCGCTCCAAGTGCGGCCGCGGTGAAAAAGAAAGAAGCGCCCCGCACCGTGCCGGCGATTCAATTCCTCGATCCCGCGAGCGACGATGTCGATATACTCCGTGTCCTCGGGCATGTTCTGCCGCGGTGCGTCGGCAAAATCGGTCAGGAGCGCGAATCGCAGATTTGCATCTGTGTTGCCGAGGTAGCGAATCTCGAGCCGGTTGAGCTCGCTTTGGATCGCGTTGGCGGTTGTGAGTAATGTCGGTACCACCACCAGCGTGCGGCAATCGTCGGGGATGCCTTCTTTTTTGAAGGACATCTTCGGCAGCGCCTGCGGCGGCAGGAACGAGGTCACGAAGTAATTCGTCGCCAGGACTGCCAGCTCACTCGCAGGCACGAGCAGCAAGAATGAGAGCAACCCGAGCGTTCCGACGGGGACCGATCCGGCGATCACAACCAGCGGAACCGCGATCAAAGCCATAGTGAACAGGAATACGCCTGCAAAGTACGCGCCTGCCGCATGCGCGCGCAGCGACCGACGGCCCCGTTCCGCAAACGGAAGCTTCGCGCCGGTCGCGTGCTCGAGCGCCGGCCGGCCCGCGTCGATCAAATAATAGGCGACATTCCGCGCGACCTCCTCTCTTGCGGCCTCTGCCAGCGCGAGCGCTTGATCGATGGTTTTTTGTTCCGAACACTTCGACCAGCGCGCGATTTCCTCCACCGCGCTCCGGCAGTGATCGCGCGTTTCAAAATCCTGACGCGAATAAACACCAGCGGGGTCGGCCGCTAACTCGTTTTCCGCCCAACTGGTCGCCTCGAAAAGTTCCCGCCACTGAACCTGCGCCAGGCGCCGGCAACTGTTGATCACATTGGCGAGCGCGGTTTGCTGCACAGCCTGCCGCCGATGCTCCTGCTGAACGATTTCAAGGAGAGGCGCGCGCAGCGTGCGTTCCAACCAGCCGCTTACCAGCGGAAGCGCAGCCTCTTCGTAATAGAGATGCGCCATTAATTCGCTCGCGAAATGCGGAGTCGGTTCCGGATACCGTTCCACCAGTTCCTCCATCATCCTGAGCAACCGCGTCGAGCTGTGGCGCGTCGCGGCGAGCAGTCGATTTGCCCAAAAATCCGCCTCCTCACTCTCGCTTTGCTGTCGCTCGACTTGGAGCGCAAGCGCTCGCACGGATTCGAGCAACTGCAATCGCAACATTAGCGGCAGAGCCCAGAGTTCTCCGATGTCCAGCGGTGTGATTGCCTGGAAAGCGGCTAGGAATCGCTGTATGATTTCGGGCTCCAGTGTGCCGCCGCTCTCGGCCACCATTTCCGAGGCGACACGGTAAACGCGCGGCAATCCCGCATCTGGCCCCCTCGCGATGAGCGGCAGGTCCCCGTAGTATTTTTGCGGGAGACTCCGCCGCAGATCGGTCACCTGATCCCGAATCAAGTAGGCATTATCAAGCAGCCACTCGGCCGAAAGGGTGAACGCGTGATGCACTTCGGCCGACACGGTGAGACTCGCGTTCGCCCATTCCAGTGCGCGCTCGATCTCGCGCAGCCGGCTCAGAAAAGATGGCCCGCGCGCCGTGGCGTCGCGGTTGACCGGAATGGAATGCGCGAGATTGGCCGCATTTTCGGCGAGACGCTGGCCCGGAGGTCGCTCCTGACCGGGCGCTCGGGCGCTGATATCGAAGTGGAACGGCGGCGGCGAATGAAATACAAACGTCACCGGGGCCTCCGCTCCAATATCCCGCAGAATCGTGAGTAAGCGCGATGTCTCGCCGGCTTTCACTTCGGCTAGCACCATTGCTTCCTCTGGCAGAATCGTATTCGTGCAGCGGGCCAGGCTCGTCGCATCAACGCGCTGCCGCAGCAACCGCGCCAGAATCCATGCCGCCACGGCGCCAGCCAATGTGAACGCAAGAGAAAAAAAGATCAGCTTGGCTGACCGGGGGTCCAAAGCGAAAACGCTTGCAGCCAAGCCAATGAACGAGCCCGCCGCTGCCGCGCCCAGCGCTGGAAAGAAATGTTCCTGCACGCGTGCCCGATCCTTGGCCGAACGACGGATGACTGCGACGCGGCGAAATCCGGCGCGACCTAACCTCTTCGGCAAGGCATGACCCACTTCCGGGCCGTGGAAAATGCCGACCACCAAAACGGGATCGCCATTCTTCCGCCGAAATCTCATGCCCAATCTTACAGGATATGTCGACTTGGAACATCGACGTAATCGTTGAACTCTGACCGCAATAGACCATCCGCCGCCTCAACTGCCCATCGGCCGTGCCATCCGTTGTTTAGCTAAGAGTGGGCGCGACGCGATTCTTGTTCGTACGACACGGCCCCCATAGTGTTCTGCTCCAAATGCTGGCCTCGCGTGAGCAACGAGCGCACATCGCGCTCAACAACTCCTGCTTATCTGGCCAGCTCCTGCTGTTGCTGTGTGATCGCGTCCGACATTCTCCCTTTTTGAATCACATCGCGCTTCAGCCGAGATGCTCGCTAAAACGACCACGGATAGTCGTCGCCTGGTTCGATTCATTTCTAAGGAGGTGAAACGATGTTACGTTGGGCCGTTATCTTTCTGGTAATCGCGATTATTGCAGCGCTGTTTGGATTTACCGGTATTGCTGCGGGCGCTGCTGCAATCGCCAAGTTCCTATTCGGTCTCTTCCTGGTGCTATGCCTGATATTTTTCATATTGGCCATATCAGCAGGTAGGAGAGTCCCCTAATTCCGAAGAGCTCTGAAGGTCGGGCATCACTCGAGCGCGTCGAGACTCGGCCCTCTTGCAGATTAGGCGAGCCGACGGCTTCCGCCTCTAATCGTCCTCGCTTGTGTTCACGTGCATCCGCGCAACAAAAATCAGAACCAAAAATCGGCACAGGAGAAAGACGCCCAAAGCAAAATGCGAACCGCACTCTCGCGCTTTGTTCGTTGGCGGACCGGTTTGGGACCATAAGCGCTTTCAGTTCCTGGTCGGATGTTAGATCGCAGTGTTGCGACTCTTACAGACTCTCAATCTTCATTCGAAGATTCGTCATAACACGAAGGTTTCGTTTATCGGACAAAGATTGGTTTTCATATTTACTGGCGAGGTCCGCGAGCGTCTTTCCAAGCAGGTGTACGCGAGACGCGCCCTTCCTGTTCCACCAGTAGGCAGAACAGAAAAGGGCGCGATGGAGACAAGCGAGATTAACTATTCTTCGCTCTTAATCCTCGTCGACAATTACCCGATCAACCATCACGCTGTCGCCTGTTCCGACATAGTGAACCCGGACCGGGACGCCCACTTTAACTCTCGTGCGTACCACATCCTCATCTAGGACTTTGCCGCCCCGCGTCACGTACGTGACCGTTTTGCCGAAATGGTAAGTCCGTGGTCCGCTGCTTTCCTTGAGCACGATTGTATTACCCGGAGTGTATTCGGTGATCGTGCCGCTGCCTTCTGTTGTGGTCGTTGTGGTGGTGGTCTCTGACACCTGCGCCCATGCGAAGGGCGCCACAACTGCCAAGGCCATGCTAAGTAGTATTTTTTTCATTTTGTTTTTCCTTTGTTCTTTTCGCAGGGCGAATGCTCCTGCTAACGAGCTTTGCTCGGACGCTGGGTATGCGCCCTGCTTGTATACGCTGTAATCGGGCGGGGACGTTCTGCCGGTCGCCAGAAGAACAGGTTTTATCTTTTTCGCTGGTGAAATGAAATCCCGCCTATTGGCGGGAGCTCTGTGAGTTGAGCGCGGAGGTTTGTCGATCCAATGCCGAATTTGTCTCTCTATAAATGGGCCAATTGCGCGTAGTTCGGTCGGCGATCGGTTCTGCGCTAGAACATCAGCCACTTCTTCCGGCCATAGAAAGGCGTTGCGCGCAGCTCGGCGAAAAGCGCGCGAGAGAATGCCACTTGCGGATTCAGCCTCTCGGGCAAGCAACTCCGCGATGTCGGT
>DATLPS010000003.1:0-6185 GCA_035535575.1 Candidatus Limnocylindria bacterium | reverse complement strand
GCCGTTCGCGCCGGGGGTCGAAAAATCGCGCGCGGATCGAGTATTCAAGCCGGCCGATCTCATCCTGCTCGTGAATTCCGCGGCGGAATCGATCTACGCGAAGGAGCTGATTGATATGTATCGCGATACGACACCGCTGCGCGGCGGGCCGCACGTCATCATGATTAGCTCCGATGCGGACACGGCAACCGGCCTGGCGTTTCCCATCGGAACGAAGCTCTCGAATGCTCCCAAGCTGATCTCGGGAAGTTTCCGCAAGTACCACGAGGATGGACGCGATACCTCACAGTTTAACTATTTCACTCAAACGCCCGGCCATAACGATTCGGTCCAAAGTCATCGACTCGTCCCAGTGGCGAAGGGGAAGTCAGATTTGGGAGCAGATCCGTTCGACTTAAATTTGAAGAACCGGGCTGGCTCTTATGAAAACGTGACTCTCTATACCGGCACGCGTTACGACTGGACGCAATGGCGGATCGAGCGGCAGGGACCGAACCAAACGAATTACTGGGTGCTGCGTGTTCCGAAGCAGATTATTCCGGGACACGGCCCGATCTTTGAAGGCGAATCACGCGATTTGATGGCCGCCCTTTTTCGGCTCGCGACAAAGCCGGAAGCAGCTGAACGCTCGGTGCCTGTTAGGGTGCGGGCCAGTGCGGAAGGTCCCGTCCAAAAGACCGAGCAACGTTTGCAGCGCGTGGAGGCGACCGGAGAAACCGTTGTGACCCCGGTGCAGCCAAGCGCAAGCGATACACACCCGCCAGAACACTAACTGCCGGGCCGCTTTCGGATTAGAAGCTTGAAACGAGGTAAACGAGAGCGGGCTCCTCACGTTATCGGCTCGTAGCACAGTAGGACATTCCCGTTACCGAAGGTCCGCGTCTTTGTCCCCTTCAGATTCAGCTTCTTTTTTGATGCCGTCGAACATTGTCGTGCTTAATGGGCGCAGCTCATGTCGCCGTTCACGTCAGTAAAATAACCATCCAGAGATACCTGATTAAGGACGATCAATTTCCGCATACTTCTCTCTTCGATCGGTGATTGTGTAATTTTGCCATCAATCGTGCAACTGCGACCGCACCGTTGGAGATAGCTTTAATACTTCTGGAGGACCTTTGAGACGGTGCGCCAATTCTTCTGAAACGATGCTGCGCCATCTGGGAGACCGAGCAAGCGCGGCGGCGTGATCTTCGTACGCTGCCTCATCCCGAAAGGGCGAGAACCTGACAAAAACATTCTCGCCTTCTCGTACCGGCAACGTAGGGAAGGTGTTCGCGCTACTCTCGGTAATGAAATAGGCCAGGGTTCGAGCGCCCGAGTCTGTCAGCACCGGTCTCATCGAGCGCTCGAAAAAGTCCACAAAGCCGACGTCAACAGGCGCGTTAAAATAGTAAATCGTCGCTACTACTAGCCCCTTGGGGGTTTCGCTTGCGCCAGGCGCGGGACGCTTGCTGTTTTTGAGCGGGAATCCAGACGTCCGCCGCGCCGGACGCAGCAGCAGCACGTTATTGGAGTCGATCATCGTGGCGTTGGCGGCTTTACTGTGCGCTTTCCAAACCGGTCCACCGTAAAAGGATTTCAACGCTTCCGCCCGCGACGGCATGTCGCGAAAGCCTCTGAGCCAGACGAATCGGTTCGGATTATCCGCGTCCCGGAATTGCCCGATGATTTTCATTCCCAAGGCTTCCTGGCTTTCGACAAATTCTCGGTCGAATAGCTCGATGAGGGTATCCCGCATACCGGGATGAAGGGTATATTGCCTGAGCTCCACGACGGGGCAGCAATGTTGTGCCGATCGCGATCTTTCGAGGTCCCCGATCTTTTGCATTTGCTTCGGTTGCGAATCGAAACTTTTCGCCCAGCTGGGTTTTGGCAGCTATCCACCCACGGCCTGGTACTGGCCGAGGCCGCGTTTCCACATGAAGTTTGCCCAGGCCCACGCCAGCAATAGCCAGCCGGATTGGATCGTCAGCGCTTGTGCAAGTTCAGGGCCTTTTAAACGGCCAAGAAAGATCGCGACGGGACAAAACAGCTCATAATAAAACGGCAGCCACTTCATCACCGCTTGAATCGCAGGCGGCATGATGTCGATGGGAAACATCTGGCCGCCCAGGAAATATTCGAATGAATAAACGATGAAGACGATGGTGGTGATCTCCAAAATCCAGAACGCGAACATCGCCAGGCTGTAAGTGATAAAGAATTGAATGAATGCTGCCATCAATATCGACACCGTCGTAAACACATAAGTGATGGGATCGGCTGGCAGCACGATGTAATCCCTGAAATAAACAAAGATCAGCGCGATTGGCGGAAGTGTGACGAATGCGTAAACGAGGCGGCCACTCAAAAAAATACTGAACCGGTAAGCGAGATAACTCATTGGCTTAGTGAGAAGCGCGTTGATCTGTCCTTCGCGAATATCAGCAGCAATTTGCCATTCATCCTCTGTCGGCACGACGAGGTTGCTGACGAGGATCGTGAGCAAATAATAATAAATCATCGAGCTGTAGTCGTAGCCGTGGAGGCTGCCGCCACGCTCCTTGAACACTGCACTCCAGAGAAACACCGTCCCAGCCAGCGGAATCAGTCCAAACAGCGCGCGCAGGAAATAATTCCAGCGATACACGAACGTGTTCTGCAGCCCGATGTTAAAAACGGACGCGTATTTGGCGATCTTCACGGCAGACAAACTAATCAGGAAACCAGGAAAACAGGAAGGGAACAGAAGCAAACAAAGGCAATGAAGATTTTGGTCTTTAGCCTAGCTCAACTCGTCTTCGTTCTCTTTGTTGTCTTCTGTTTTTGAGCTAACTCCACCGCCAGATTAATCGCCGCGATCATGCTGTCAGGGCGGGCGATTCCTTTGCCGGCAATCTCAAATGCTGTCCCGTGATCGGGGCTGGTGCGAGGAAATGGGAGGCCCAGCGTCACGTTCACGCCACTATGAAACGCGTGCAGTTTTAACGGGATCAATCCCTGGTCATGATACATGCAAAGCACCGCGTCGAATTCGCGTTCAATCGCGCGATGGAAAACCGTATCCGGCGAGTGGGGGCCGGAAAACTGTGATCGGTGATCAGTGATCGGTGATCGGTTCAGTTCTTCCACAGCCGGCGTGATGATCTCGATTTCTTCGCGCCCGATTTTGCCTGATTCGCCAGCGTGCGGATTTAATCCCGCAACGGCAATGCGCGGTGTGTGCTTCGATCGAGAAAAAAGGAAATCTGCAAGCAACAGACCGATGCGGGCAATCTCCGATTGTTTAAGCGTGCGTGAAACTTCGCTAAAGGGAATGTGCGTCGTGACCAGTGCGACCGTGATTTTTCCGCCGGTCAAACACATTGCGAAATTCTTGACGCCGCAGCGATCGGCGAAGAATTCGGTTTGTCCCGGGAACTTGAACCCGGCTTCGTACATCAGGGCTTTGTGAATCGGACCCGTCACGATCGCATCGAGCTCGCCGCGTCGCGCGAGTGTAGCCGCTTCCTCGAGCGCCGCAGCGGCGGCACGCGCAGTTTCGATCGTCGGCTCGCCCGGTTTGCAATTCGGCTGCCGCCCAATCGCGACGTATTCCGCCGAGTCAGGAATGCGGCCGGACTTCAGCGCGAGATCGACAATCTCAGGCCCAATCCCGGCGCAATCTCCAAGAGTGATACCGATGCGCGCTTTCGTTCTGCTCATGCTCCTGCTCGTGATCGGATCTTACTTAACCGATTGCGAGCACGATTACCATCCTTCGCCAAGGCTATGGCTTGCCAGGCGAGCAGGAGCATAAGCACGGGAAACGCCGAACGCCCAACGCTCAACGCTCAACGTCCAATGAAGATCTCAGAAGGTCTTGATGTAAGCCTTTGCGCGGAGACTGGCGATCCAGCGTTCCTGTAAACCCTGTGCTTCCTCTTCGATCAGTTTCTTCTCAATATCTGAGCGCGCTTCGGCGAGCGATTTCGTTGTGCCGCCGTGTTTATCTTCGACCTTGAGAATGTAATAATTGCCGGCGTAATCGATGATGTTGCTGATTCGACCGACCGGCATGGTGAACGCGAACTTCTCGAGTGGGGCAGCCAGAGTGTTGTGCTCGATCCAGCCCCAGTCGCCGCCATTGTCCCGGGTGCTGTCCTCGGAATAGACCTGCGCCACACGATCGAACTCTTCGCCGCCGGCCAGCTTGCCCAACACTTCTTCGGCCAGCGCCTTTTGCGCGGGCGCGCTCGCGGTGTCTTTTTGCCCAGGAATCATGATCATTCGCAATTTGATCTGCTCCTTGCTGGTGAATTCGTCGCGGTGCTTTCTGTAATACTCTTCTATTTTCGTGGGCGAAATGATCGAGTTCATCTTGATGTTATGGCTGCGCATGGCCTGCACCATTATTCGTTCCGTCTCTTTTTGCTTGAACTCGCCCAACGTGTAATTCTGCGCCTCGAGTGTCTTGATGAAAGTGTTGCGGTCACCGCCAAACGATTCGCGGATGATCTGGTGCATCCGCTCGTCCACGATGTGATCCGGGATTTGGTAGCTTTCCTTTTTGAACGCCTGGATCACAAGGCGTCGATCAATCAAATCTTTTAGAGCGAGCTGGCGCAGTTCGGTCATTTTTTTTTCCAGTTCCTGTCCGGTGAGCTGCTGCCGCAACAGTTTTTCACGCGGCGCGGACAAGGCGCGCACTTGCGAGTAGGTAATCACGTCGCCATTCACAACCGCAGCAATGCCATCCACGACCTGGGCCTCCTCCTCGGCAGCCGCAGCGCCACAAAGCGGCCATACCGCAAGCACACAGCCAGCCAGCATAGCGATCGCAAACTGACGGATCACATCCCTCATAATTTCTTGATCAGTTCCACAATTTCCCCGAGGCGCTCCTCGGGTTTCGCTGCAACTAAACGGGGGAATTTGCCCGCGACAAGGATAAAATCCTCATGCCGGGTCAACATCAATTTGCGCTCACGTAATTCCACCCGACTCACTCGTGATTCCGCTGCAGCGAGCTTAATTTCGGTGAGAGCAAACAAATTGCCAACTGCCGAAGAGGGCGGGCCGAACCGGTCGCGCCAGTCGCGCCGCAACCGGTCCAATTGCTCATGCGAGGTGATTTCCGCAATATCGCGATAGGCTCGTATTCGCAAAGCAGGATCACTGACATAGGTGACTGGAAGAAAAGCCGGAACTCGCTCTTTTGCGAGTCCCTCGGTCGACCGGAGACTCCGAGTAGCTTCGCGATCAACGCCGCCGCTTCTTGGTTCTTGCACGAACTCCGCTTCGTTTGTGACGACAAAATCGAGTTGCAAATCGACATCCAGCCGGAGCCGCGGCTTTTTGCCTTTGAGTTGCGCCACTGCCTGCTTGAGCAACTGGCAATATAAATCGAAACCAACCGCCACAATGTGGCCGCTCTGGGCGGTGCCGAGAATGCTGCCTGCGCCGCGAATCTCGAGATCACGCATGGCGATACGAAAACCGGCGCCTAGCGAGCTGTACTGTTTGATGGCGCTGATCCGCTTGCGCGCGTCGCCGATTGTCATCATTTCGCGAGGAAGAAGCAGGTAGGCGTAGGCCTTGTGCTCGGCTCGCCCAACGCGTCCGCGCAATTGATATAAATCGGCGAGACCAAACTGATCCGCCCGATCGATGATGATGGTATTTGCGTTCGGAATATCCAGACCGCTTTCGATGATCGTAGTGCAAACGAGCACGTCGGTTTTCCCGGCAATGAATCGCGCCATGACCGCTTCCAGTTCGTCCGCATCCATCTGCCCGTGCCCGATTTCAACTCTGGCCGACGGACAAAGATCGACGATCCGATCACGCACCCGTTCGATCGTCGCTACACGATTGTGGAGAAAGAATACCTGACCCTGCCGCTCGAGCTCGCGATCAATCGCCGCGCGAATGAGCTGCTCATCGTAAGCCGACACCACTGTTTCTACGGGCAGGCGGTTGAGCGGCGGCGTCTCGATTGTGGACATGTCTTTTACGCCCACAAGCGACAGATACAGGGTACGCGGGATTGGCGTGGCCGAGAGCGTGAGCACATCGACCAGCTTGAAGAGCTCTTTGAATTTCTCCTTGTGCAGCACTCCGAAACGCTGCTCCTCATCGATCACCACCAGGGCGAGATCTTTAAATACAACATCGCCGGAGATGAGCCGATGAGTGCCGATGACGATATCGACGCCGCCTTCGCG
>DATLPS010000002.1:0-7542 GCA_035535575.1 Candidatus Limnocylindria bacterium | reverse complement strand
GCAGAGAGCGAAACGGAGAAAGGCACGACGATTCGCGTGGTTTTGCCGGTTGTCACACAAACGTAACAGTAAAGGTTTTGACCAGCTGAATCGGCCTGCGGCAATTTCACCGCATGACGAAATCTTACAGATCGAAAATCCTCCTTGGACTCACAATCGCATTTGGACTGAGCGCGACTGCATCGGCGCAAATGATGATCAACGGCGCCGGCGCGACGTTTCCGTATCCGATTTACTCGAAGTGGTTCGACGAATACGCAAAGGTCGATCCTTCGGTACGATTTAATTACCAGTCCATCGGTTCTGGCGGGGGACAGAAACAAATTCTCGCGCAGACAGTCGATTTCGGCGCATCGGATGGGCCGATGAGCGACGACAACCTCTCAAAAGCGCCAGGGAAAATCCTCCATATCCCAACCGTGGCGGGCGCGGTCGTCATGACCTACAACCTTCCGGGCAATCCCGCCTTGAAGCTCGATGGCGAGACGATCGCCGATATTTTTCTCGGCAAAATCAAGAAATGGAACGATCCGAAGATCGCCGCATCAAACCCAGGAGCAAAGTTGCCGGACAACGAAATCGTCGTCGTACATCGTTCCGATGGTAGCGGGACGACATTCATTTTCACCGACTACTTGAGCAAGGTCAGCGCGGAATGGAAGCAGAAGGCCGGCAACAACACATCGGTTAATTGGCCAACAGGGATTGGCGGCAAGGGAAATGAGGGTGTGTCGGGACAGGTAAAACAAACGCCCGGGGCGATTGGATACGTCGAGTTGATCTATGCGATCCAAAACAAAATGCCCTATGCGGAGGTGAAAAATGCAGCCGGGCAATTTGTGAAGGCTTCAATAGAATCGGTGACCGCGGCGCTCGGGACAGCCAATATTCCCGATGACTTCCGGTTTTCGATGACGAACGCGCCGGGCGAGAGCGCATATCCGATTGCTGGTGCGACATGGTTGCTGGTGTACGAGCAGCAGAAGGATCCAGCGAAAGGCAAAAAGCTGATTGAATTCCTCAAATGGGCAATGACGAAGGGAGAAGGAATGGCCAAGGACTTAAACTACGCGCCGCTGCCGAACGAGGTTCAACAACGTGTTCTGCAGCGAATCGACGAGATCAAATCCTAAAGAAGGGGTGCACGGCAGCAAGTTGCCGCTGCTAATCGAAGAATAAATCATATGGCTATGGCCGCATCGATGGCGATGGAAGAGCGCTCGGCGCAAGCCAGAATGGCGACGCCATCACGGCTTGGGGACAAAGCATTCGAGTGGCTCACGCTCGCAATGGCGCTCGTCGTGCTCGTGCTCGTCGTCTTGATTGGCTGGCAACTCTGGATTGGATCTTCGCTCGCTATCAAAAAATTTGGTTTCCATTTCCTCACCACATCAACCTGGGACCCGGTCGCGGAACAATTCGGCGCGCTGCCCTTTATTTACGGAACGCTAGTTTCTTCCCTCATTGCCTTGCTCATTGCCGTGCCGTTGAGCATCGCAACGGCGGCTTATTTGACAGAACTCGCGCCGCTCTGGATTCGGCAGCCGCTCGTTTCGTTAATTGAAATGCTGGCGGCGATTCCGAGCGTGATCCTTGGGTTATGGGGAATTTTCGTAATGATCCCGTGGCTGCGGCAATATCCGTTTCCGGTGCTCAAACGTTTTCTCGGGTGGACCCCGTTTTTTACCGGGCCAATGTACGGTCCCAGCATGCTTGCCGGTGGAATTATCATCGCGATTATGATTCTGCCGATCATTACCTCGGTATCACGGGAGATTCTCCGCAGTGTTCCAAACTTGCAGCGCGAAGCGGCTTACGCCCTCGGAGCGACCCGCTGGGAAGTGACTCGGATTGCGGTGCTGAGTTACGCCAAGAACGGCTTGTTCGGCGCAGTGATCCTCGGGCTGGGACGCGCTCTCGGGGAAACGATGGCGGTGACAATGGTGATCGGCAACACACCGCAGATCGCCGCATCACTGTTTCAGCCGGGATATACACTCGCCAGCGTGCTCGCCAACGAGTTCACAGAAGCGACGACTGACATGTACCTCCAGGCGCTGTTTGAAATTGGCTTCGTCCTGTTTGGAATAACCATCCTCGTGAATCTTTTGGCCCAATTGCTTCTGCGCACGATCACGACAGCATCAGCAACACGTGCTGTACAATAGCAATGCATTTCGAACGAGCATCCAATCACACCTGGCGCAAGATCAAAAGCACGCTGGCATCTACGATCGCGTTCGTCTCTGCGATCCTTGTGATCGCCCCATTGGGTCTGGTGTTTTTTCATCTCCTCGTTAACGGCGCTGGTTCGGTGAACTGGGATTTTTTCACCAAACTGCCAGCTCCGGTCGGAGCAGTTGGTGGCGGCATGGTGAACGCAATTGTCGGCTCTTTGGAATTGCTCGCGCTGGCCGGCGCAATTGGGATTCCGGTCGGCGTTTTGGGCGGAGTTTACCTTGCCGAGTATGGCTCGGCACGGATCAATCTAATCCTGCGATTTCTGGCTGACGTTCTCAATGGAGTCCCATCCATCACTTGGGGCGTAGTAGTTTACGGGCTAGTCGTGTTGCGCTTCAAAGGCTTTTCGGCTTACGCCGGCGGTCTTGCGCTAAGCCTGATCATGATTCCGCTAATCTTGCGCACGACAGAAGAAGTCATCCTGCTTGTGCCGAATGGGTATCGCGAGGCCGCCCTCGCGCTTGGCGTCAGCAAGTGGAAAATGATTGTGCACATTGTGATGAAGACCGCCTCCAAGGGCATCATCACTGGGATCCTGCTCGCACTGGCGCGCGTGGGTGGCGAAACGGCACCGCTTCTTTTCACGGCATTCGGCAATCGTTTTTGGAATCACAGCTTGAGTCAGCCGATCGCAGCGCTCCCGTTGCAGATTTTTACCTACGCAATCTCACCTTATGACGACTGGCATCGCCAGGCATGGGCCGGCGCGCTGGTGCTCGTCACTGGCGTTTTTTGCGTTAACGTAATTGTTAGAATTCTAACTCGAGGGCGTTCAGCGTCTGTTGTTTAGCGTCTTCGCGAATGGATAATTTAGTAATGTCAACACCTGAGCGAAGCGTGATGGATCGCGTCGATCAGCCGGCTGAGCCGATGCGTGCAGAAGAGGCCGTGTCAGCGTGCACGTTTCGAATAAAGAATCTTTCGATCTGGTACGGAGAGAAACGCGCCATCGATGACGTAACGCTCGATATCGCCTCCAATGCCGTAACCGCGATTATTGGGCCGAGCGGTTGTGGAAAATCCACTTTCATTCGCTCCCTCAATCGCATGCACGAGCTTGTACCCAAAACGCGAGTGGAAGGCACAGTGCTCCTTCAGGGAGAGGATCTCTATTCGAGCAATGTCGATCCTGCAATCGTTCGACGCCGAGTCGGCATGGTTTTCCAAAAATCCAATCCATTTCCTACCATGTCGATTGGCGAGAACGTCATCATCGGGTTGCGACTCAATGGTATTCGCAATCAAAAGTTTCTGAACGAGCGCCTGGAGAAATCGCTTCGCATGGCTGCTCTTTGGGACGAAGTGAAAGACGATCTGCACAAATCGGGCACGAGTCTATCCGGCGGCCAGCAGCAGCGGCTTTGCATAGCTCGCGCGCTCGCGGTCGAGCCGGAAGTGCTCCTCATGGATGAGCCCTGTTCGGCGCTCGATCCCATCGCCACAGCGAAGATCGAGGAATTAATCTACGAGCTTAAAACCAATTATACGATCGTGACGGTCACCCATAATATGCAACAAGCCGGCCGCATCTCTGATTACACCGCTTTCTTTTATCTCGGACGGCTGATCGAGTTTGGATCGACAACGAAAATCTTCACGAACCCGAGCCAGAAACAGACCGAAGATTATATCACCGGACGCTTTGGATGATTGATAGGCGCGCCCGCTGGACGCGTCGCGTAGTATGAGAGCAAGAGCATGATTAAGGCCAGAGGAAGCAACAATACCTGAGATCGACATGGTTATACCAAAACATATTCTTGGGACATTTGACGAAGCACTCGCTTCGCTGCGCAATAATGTGCTGATGATGTCGGGACTGACCGAGCGCAGCCTCGAGCGGGCGATGAAGGGTTTGGTCAATCGTGACGACAACATTTGCGCAAATGCAATCGCCGATGACGAGGAGATCGACCAGTTAGAGAAACAGATCGATAAGGACGGAGTTGATATTCTGTTGCGCTTTCAGCCAGTCGCTTCGGACCTGCGCCGCGTCGTCTCCGCTATGAAACTTTCTTCGAATCTGGAGCGCATGGCTGATCAAGCGACAACAATTGCGCGGCGCGCGCGGAAGTTAAATCAACATCCGCCATTGCCTGAAGTCGAACTGATGAAGCCAATGTACGAGCACGCCATGTCGATGTTCAAGGACAGCGTGGACGCGTTCGTGCGCGAGGATGTTGATCTTGGTCGCGCTGTGGTTCCACGCGATGAAAAGCTGGATGAATTGAACCGCATGGCCAGCCACAAACTGGTCGAACGCATGGCGCAGGATCCGAAGCAACTGCGCGGCTACCTGAATCTGATATTTATCGGCCGTTGCCTCGAACGCGTGGGCGACCATGCTACGAATATTGCCGAGGATGCCGTTTACGCTGCCGCCGCTGAAGACATCAGGCATCAAACCCTCGCGGCTTCCGTCTGACAAGGCGGGCATTGCGTATGCGCAGGTGATTGCCGATCATTGAGAGATGGCGGACGCTCAGGCCACTGCTCGAACCGAAGAAGAAAGCAGCGCAATCGCGGTTCCGAAGATCGTACAATCCGCGCATGAGCGTTTTGGCGACCCGAAAAATTTTATCAACCGCGAGCTGAGCTGGCTCGAGTTTAACCGCCGCGTTCTCGAAGAAGCGCAGGATCAAAGACAACCGCTCATCGAGCGCGTTAAGTTTCTCACCATCGTCAGTTCGAATCTGGACGAGTTCTTCGAGATTCGCGTCGCCGGGATCAAACAACAGATTGAGAGCGAGACAAGCGGTGTCGGTGCTGACGGGTTAAGTCCCACGGAGGTATTCGACCGGATCCAGAAAACAGTCCGCCAATTGGTGGCGGAGCAATATGCGCTTTGGAACAACGAGTTGCTGCCGGAGCTGGCGAAGAATGGGATTTACGTGCGCGAAATCGCGGACTTACCGGCGAAACGCGCAGCGTGGGCGCACCGTTATTTTCTGCAGGAAGTTTTCCCAATGCTCACGCCACTGGCGGTAGACGCGAGTCATCCGTTCCCGCATCTGTTGAACCGCAGCCACAACTTACTGGTTCGGGCAAAAACGCGTCGTCGTGGCGAGCCGCTGCACGCCATCGTGCAGGTGCCTCGGGTGGTTCCGCGATTGATCCTGCTGCCCCGGGGCAAAGGCGCGGACGAACCGTGGGAGTATATCTATCTCGCCTCACTCATTAAACAGCACATCGGCGAATTGTTTCCGGGTTTGATTCTCGATGGCGTGCATGCGTTTCGCGTCACGCGCAACAGCGATCTCTACATCGATGATGAGGAAGCGGAGAACCTTTTGCGCACGATCGAGCAGGAACTGCGGCGCTCGAGCCGAGGCAATGCCGTGCGCCTCGAAGTGGAAGCCGATTGTCCGAAGGATTTTCTCGAGTTGCTCCTGCGATTTTTCAATTTATCCGAAGCCGACGCTTACAAACTGAACGGTCCGCTGTCGATGACGCACCTCGCGCCGCTGGTTACCAACGATGCGTTTGCGAAACTCAAGGATCGTCCGTTTCAACCGGCGCGTGATCCTGCGTTGCCGCCGCATGTTGACTTTTTTGAAGTGTTGCGACGTCAGGACGTGCTACTGCATCATCCTTACGACAGCTTCGATCAGGTTGTCGAATTGATCGAAAAAGCGGCAACCGACCCGCAAGTGCTCGCGATCAAGATCACGCTCTATCGCACCAGCGGCGATTCGGCCATCGTTGAGGCGCTAATCGATGCGGCGAATGCAGGCAAACAGGTCACGGCGATCGTCGAACTTCGCGCGAGATTTGATGAAGCGACGAATATTCAATGGGCGCGGCGCCTCGAAGAAGCCGGCGCCCACGTCATCTACGGTGTGGTCGGTTTGAAGACGCACTGCAAAGCGCTGCTCATCGTCAGACGCGATGCGGATCGACTCCGGCATTATGTGCATCTCGGGACAGGCAATTATCACCCGCGCACGGCCCGCATTTACACCGATTTCAGCCTGCTTACTAGCGAACCGCAGTTGACCGAGGAAGTGGCGACCGTCTTTAACACGCTTACCGGCTTAGCGGGTTATCCCGGCCTGAAAAAATTGATGGTCGCGCCGTTCGACATGCACAGCCGTCTCATCCAATTGATCGAGCGCGAGCGAGACAATGCGCGCGCGGGCAAACCGGCCCGCATTGTCGCCAAACTGAATGCGCTGGTCGATCAAGAGATCATTGAAAAACTGTATGAAGCTTCATGTAGTGACGTAACTATCGATCTTATCGTGCGTGGAATTTGTTGTCTGCGCCCGAAAATCCCGGAGCTGAGCGAGAATATTCGCGTCATCAGCATCGTTGGCCGGTTTCTGGAACACAGCCGCATCTATTATTTCCAAAACGCTGGAGACCCTTCGGTTTGCCTTTCGAGCGCGGATTGGATGCCGCGCAATTTCTACCGTCGGATCGAAGTGGCTTTCCCAATCGAGACGCCCGCACTACGCGATCAGATCGTCAACGACGTGATTCCAACGGTTCTCCACGATCGGGTGAAGGCGCGCGAGCTGCAGCCGGACGGCACCTACCGGCGCTTGAAGCCCGAAGGTCCGGAACCAAGCCGACAGGCACAGTGGCAATTTCGGGAGGTGTCGCGCGAACGCACAAAAAGACTCTCCGGCTCAAAGAAAAAAGCCCGCGCGGACAAATTAATTCCGATCAGCGTGATGCATGAAGGCTCGACTCCGGCAGCGAGGCCTGAGCAGCCGTGAAGAAACCAATTCTCGTCATCGACGTAGGCGGCTCGAATGTGAAGTTGATGATTTCGCGCTTCGAAAAGCGCAAATTCAAATCGGGTCCGGATCTGACGCCGCGCGAAATGGTGGCTCAGATGAAAACGCTGCTTCGGGATTGGAGCTTCGACCTCATTTCCATGGGATTTCCAGCGCCAGTGCGCAATGGGCGCATCATCAGCGAACCCAAACATCTCGGGCCGGGGTGGACACGGTTTAATTACGAGAAGTCGCTGGGCAGACCAATCCGCATCATCAACGATGCAGCCATGCAGGCCCTCGGCAGTTTCCACGGCGGGCGCATGTTGTTTCTCGGACTGGGCACCGGGCTGGGATCGACATTGATTTGGGAAACAAGCGTGCTCCCGCTGGAGCTCGGCGATTTGCCTTACGGCAACGGTGACATCATCGAGGATTATCTTGGGAAATCGGGAATGAAACAGCTGGGCGAAAAAGCGTGGAAACGCGAAGTGCTTCGGGCCGTCCTATCGTTGAAGAAATCGCTTATTGCGGATTATGTCGTCCTTGGCGGCGGGAGCGCGAAGAAGTTCGACGAGCT
>DATLPS010000001.1:0-5184 GCA_035535575.1 Candidatus Limnocylindria bacterium | reverse complement strand
AAAAGTCACGACCTATAAAACATTACGAGAAGAAACTCCTGTAACATTTTCTTCTCCAGTCGAAGTGGAACGGCATTTTCGGTCGAACTATTTGCCGGGATTGATCCGTAGCGTGGAGGAAGTGACCATCGGCGGAGCGTTTAGCCGGCGTTTGTCAGACCGGACACTGAATCGGCTGATCGAGGAGGCCTGGGTGCGCGAAACCCGCTCGCCCTCAAACATGATGCAGGAGCTCGCGGGCAAGTTTCGACAAAACGGTTTGCACGTTTTCCGCCATCGCCGCGGCATGTTGTTTGTCTCGCCGACGCGGCCACGTGCGTTTGCTCATGAACAGGCGGGCGTGTCTTCGTCTGTGAATGCGATTCTCAAAGCTGTATCCGAAACCCCAGGCATCAATCGTAAACAGCTTTTCGGAAACTTGACCGGCGAAAGCGCGAGCGAAGATGCGGAGCCACGCACGCTGGCGCTCGCGTCGGACGTGCGTTGGCTGATCAATGAGGGTTACGTCATCGAGTTCAACGATGCCTCCCTTGATCTGCCGCGGCCGAAAGCCAGCCCACAGCAGAATGTGGCAGCCGTCGAATCTGCCGCGAGCTTGTCGAATGGGTCAGCCGCCGAGCTCGCGGAGCAGCCGCATGCCACCGAGAGCGCCTCTACGGTTTAATTAGCCATCGGCCATTCTTAGATGGCACCAGCTTTTTTGAGCGCCTTGTAAGCGCCGTGCTTGTTGATCGTCTTGAGACCCCGCGCCGTGACGCGGATACGCACAAATTTCTTTAGTTCCGGCACCCAAATCCGCTGGCGTCGCAAATTTGGTGCGAAGATGCGCGGCACCATTTTCGTCACGTGCCGACCGACGCCGCCTTTTTTCTTCGCCAAACCGCGCCGGTGAATGACGCTGCCGCGCATCGGTTTGGATCCTGTAATATCGCAAATTCTTGACATAATCTGAGCCCAACAGGGCCGCGTAAGCTGCCGTGCGCAGGTCAGCGCGTCAAGTAGATCGCAACGCGAACCACATACGAACTACCAGCGCTGAGTGTTTGGTTGAACGCGCAATCGCTGCTGGCAGTCAAACTTAGCTCGCATAAGAGGTAATCGAGTTTGCCGGGATCGATATCGCACAAAAACCTATGCACAAAAACAATCACAAACTGCGGATCGGCATCATCGGAGCAGGCAACATAGTTCGCACTCGTCATTTGCCCGCGCTCAAGAAGCATCCAGAGCTCGAGATTGTCGCCGTCTCCAATTTGACCTACGAAAGTGCCGAAAATTTTTGCAGGGAAAATCTGCCGGAAGCGACACCGATAAAGAACTGGCCGGACTTGGTGGCGCTGCCGGACATCGACATTGTCTGGATCGGCACACCGCCTTACATGCATTCGGCGGTGACGATTTCCGCGCTTGAAGCCGGTAAACACGTGTTTTGTCAGGCGCGCATGTCGATGGATTTGGCCGAATCGGAAGAAATGCTCGCGGCATCAAAACGTTATCCCGAGCTGGTGACCATGCTTTGCCCGCCACCATTCGGCATGCGGGCGGATTTGCTGGTGAAAAAAATCTTGGCGGAAAATTACATCGGCCGGCCCCATCACGTGCGGCTTCAAAGTTTCACCGGCAATTACTTGGATCCTGACGCTCCGGCGCACTGGCGGCAAAAAATTGAGATCAGCGGGCTCAACACTCTAACGCTTGGAATTTACGTCGAGGTATTGCAACGCTGGCTCGGCGATATCAGCGGCGTGTTCGCGCGCGAAAAAATTATCCATCCCATTCGCGAAGGTTACGACGTGATCGTTCCTGATTTGCTCACCGTTCTGTGCAGTTTCGAAAACGGCGCGCAAGGCGTCCTGGAGTTTAGCGGTATCGATGTGTTCGCGTTGGGTGATCGGCTGGAAATTTACGGCAGCAACGGCACGCTCACGTACGATTTCGCTTCCGATGTCGTGCAAGCGGGCAAGGTAGGGGATCGGGCGCTGCACGTGGTCGATGTTCCCCCAGAATTGGAAGGTGAATGGCGTGTAGAAGAAGATTTTCTCGCCGCGGTGAAGTCAAAGGGCCGGGTGCGTCCGCATCCGACATTCGACGACGGCCTTCGATATATGCGCGTCGTGCAAGCTGTCGCTGATTCCCGGGCGCGGAATGAATGGGTAGCGATCAAAGACTGAATGCAAGACCGATGGGCTCGCGACTGAAGAGACCAGCTCGGTCAGGGCGTCATCGTGTTTCCTACCAAATACCTTCTCACCACTAGTGCCCACACCAGCATTGTGACCAGTTGGTACCACGCGAAGAACCGATCGTAACCGCGTCGGTTGATAATGAGACCGCCGCCAGCAAGAAGCGCATATTGCCCGACAAACGGAACGTACCACACCGGCTGGAAAAGTTCCCCATGAACTGCCGTTTGCGCGATGTCGAGCAAACACATCGCGATGAACGCTGAGTAATAGCCCGCCCGGTTCCGTTCGAAGCGGCCATGGTGCTCTTCCGCCTCCGACAGGTCGGGCGGGTAAAGGAAAACTGTGAGCAAGTACAACACGACCGTCCAGGCAATCAGCACCAGGAATTTGTCGAAAGTCCAGGTGACCTCGGCGTTCCACCTGAATGTGACCCACCACTGCAAAACCAGCAGCAGCAGGGTCGCGATAGTGAGGACAATATGGACCTCATCGATCGGGTTTTCTTTGCGTCGGTAAAACGCGCGCCCGGCGCCTGCGAGCAGGTTCGTCACACCCAGACCGATGATTATGGACATGAGCGCAGCAATGAACTCGAAGCTGCTCATCAAATTTTGTGGACTCTGCATGGCGCGCGACCTTAGCGCAGGCCAACTCAGGAAATCGAGCGGCAAATGCAGCGTGCGTTACCCAAATCGTTACATTCCGCGAGGTAAACTATCCTTCGGTAACAACCAACTCAGCGCGTCATTCAAATCTGCCAGCGCTGTGCCTGCGATCGGATCATTATGATGGGCGCCGTGCAAAGCGATCACGCGCTTTTCGCCGGCGTACGCGTCAACCACCAGCCGGTGAAACCGAGGCGCGACCACTTCATCGCTTTCGGCCAGCAAAAAGATTGCCGGCGCATGAATCGCTCTGGCGTTCGCAATGCTGTCGAGATCTTGTGGGATCTGCAATGCGATTGGACCCGCTAACAGCCACAGGTTCCACCATCCAAACTGACGCAGGATCATTTCCCGCAGCGGCGGTGGATTATGCAAAATCAATCCGGCGACGGGACGATGTACCGCGATGTGAAGCGCAGCGGTTGTGCCGATGCTTGTGCCGAAAGGCACGATCGATCGACCGTCTGCGGAACGTCTTAATTCATCGAATGCGACAAGCGCTGCCGGTCCAATCCGCGATAATCGCGCTGGTCCCGTGCTCCCGCCGAATCCAGGATAATTCATCCCCCAGATTTCAACCGCGCGATCGCTCCACATGTTAGCCTCGAGGGCTGCCCAGCGATCAGCGCGATCTGCGTTGCCGTAAAAACGCAAAATGAAAATATCTGCGTGACCCTGTTCTTGTGCTCGACGCGATTTTGCCGTCCATACTTCCAACTCGCCGTTCTGAAAGGGAACTGTTTTGCGGACGGCACCACCAGCATCGATCGGCGCTCTTGTTGGAAAAAGAATTAGATGATCCGGCAAATGATCAAAAAACATCACGATCAAATATACGATGCCAATCGCGATCAATCGCCATGGCCCCGGAAGAATTCTCATCTTCACATTTGGTTAGCCCACGAAGCACAGAAGTGGCGCGAAAATTTTAGAATGAGGGAGCGCGAATGACGAATGGCGAAGTAAGCGCGAATGCTCAAACGACGAAAAAGAGGTTTACTGGTTCCTCGTATTACATTTCGGCATTCATTCGTCATTCGTCACTTTTTGTGATCTCCTTCTTCTCAAGCTTCCGGTATCCGACGACGAGCAGGACGATGAAAGCCGCGAGAAGCGAGGAGAACTTCAGCTGAGCCGAAAGCTCCGACCAGTAATTGAAGTAACCATCGGAGACGCTGAAGATGCCGCCGAACATCAGCCCCGTGCCAATAGCTTGGACGCCCAGGAATGCGCCAACGATGATCGTAATAAGGCCGAGCGGCACGGCGACTGCGAAAAGATGCTTCTCAAACACTTTCTCAGCGGCTTTATACTCCGCATCCTTCTTCTGATACTCCGCAGAATTTGAATCAATCAGCGGTGCAACATGGTAGTCCTGCCATCGCGGTTCTGGCGAGAACGAGCTGACCGCGTAGTGAATCATCGCCGGAAAAACAACCGCGATGCCAAATGCGAGTGCGAATTTCTTTGCAATCATGCGCAAACGCTATGCCTGCGAACGCATGATGCGTTAATCGATAATTTCTCGCATCATCATTGATTTAACTGATGACCGTACTGCTGATTCGCAAAAGGCGCTGCGTCTGGCGGCGTTCCTTGCCGGGAAAAGAGCGCCATTGATCCAATGAGCTCGCAAACCCTATGCAATTGTGGATTTGATCTCCTTTGTTTTTTCCGTGGCGCCGAGGAATCGCTGATACAGAAATGATGCAAGAATTGCGATGACGGCGACGACGACGAACGCACTGATGCGATAAAGTTGATCGAGCTGCGAAAGGTCGTGAAAGAAAAGTTTCACGACCGTAATCCCGAGCAAGGCGAGACTCGCGTAACGGACCGGCGCAGTTCTTTTGCGGATGCCGACGATGAGCAGGAGCAAGGCGAACAGCGCCCACGCGATGCTGTAGCTCATGTCGCGCGCGAAATTTCCGGTGAATTCAAAGGTCAATGCGGGTGCGCCCGGGACGCTGAAGTAATCGGCGATCTCGATGTTTACGAGCAGGAACGCGAGCACGATGCCGAGTGTGTAAAGCAACGGCAGCGCGTTGTGCCCGAGCACTCGACTGCGCGGCGGCGCGAGCAGTTGCGCAGCAGCGAACAAACAAACCGTCGCAACGCCATAGGTGTAAAGGTACCAGTTAAAAATAGGGAACGCGGCGCGCGAATGGTAGGAGAGCACGGCTGGATTGAGAGCGAGGCGCGTGAATGCGGTCACGAGCAATGCAACGCCGGCCACGGGTAGTCCAGGATGTGGCACGCGGCGGAAGAGCCAGCAGAGTGCCGCGCCTTCCAAAGCCCAACCAACAGTGATCCATTGTCGATCGAACTCGATC